>DATBZT010000284.1:0-2851 GCA_036513055.1 Gemmatimonadaceae bacterium
GCCAGGAGAGCGACGGGCACGACTGGAACAACCTCCTCACCCGCTGGGGACTGCTCCAGCATGACACGCTGATTGCGCAGTACATGCGCGCGATCGCGGCGCTGGTGTGCGTTGCGAGCATCGTCGTCGCATTCTGGAGCGAGCTACAACTACCGCGCGAGCAACCCGGCGAGGCTGCGGAGTCTTGAGCTAAGGCTCCCGGGCGGTCGAGCGGTGGCGATTTATCCGAATTAGCGGCGTTTGTACTGCGCGTCGCTCACCTTCTCCATCCACTCAACAGCCTTCCCGTCCAGCGCCTCCTGAATTGCGATGTGCGTCATCGCGGTAGTCGGCGACGCCCCGTGCCAATGCTTCTCCCCCGGCTCGAACCACACCACGTCTCCCGGACGGATCTCCTCGATCGGCCCGCCCTCGCGCTGCGCCCAGCCGCAGCCGAACGTGACGATGAGCGTCTGACCGAGTGGATGCGTATGCCACGCGGTGCGAGCGCCAGGCTCGAACGTGACGGCGTTGCCTGCCGCGCGCGCTGGCGCGGTTGTCGGGAACAGAGGATCGATCCGCACCGTGCCGGTGAACCAATCCGCCGGTCCTTTGGTCGACGCCTGTGAACTACTTCGCTTGATCTGCATAGTCGAACCTGCTTACAGGAAGTCATCTCGCCATCACAACCCCTTACGCTGACGTGGATAATACTCCTACTTGAGCGTAGGCGAACAAGTAAGCAGCCGCAATTGCGGTGTCTGCTCACTGAATCAACGGGGGAAGCGGACGTGGCTCTTTCGTTCACCGCAAGCGCTCGCCGGCTCGGGATTGTGTCTGCTTTGGGAACCGTATTCTTGAGTGTGGGCTATGCCGTCGCGCTCATCGCTGGATTGCTGTCGTTACCGTCGCCGCAGCAACCGATAGGCGAACCGTTGTTCTCAATTCTCGAGATCCTAATCATCCTGACCATGCCTCTGATGGTCGCGCTGATGGTTGCTATACACTGTTGGGCGCCGGCGGAGGCCAAGGTATTCAGCCTGATGGCCCTCATCTTCGTGAGCCTACTCGCCGGACTCACGTGTAGCGTACACTTCGTCATTCTGACGGTGAGTCGGCAGTCTGCATTCGCCGGGCTCTCTTGGATGCCGCTGTTCCTGTCGTTCAGGTGGCCCTCGGTCCCTTACGCGCTCGACATCCTCGCCTGGGACGTGTTCTTTGCGTTTGCCGTTCTGTTCGCCGCCCCTGTATTCAGCGGGAATCGTCTCGCCGCGTCGATTCGCGTGCTGATGATTGCCAGCGGCGTGCTGTCGCTGGCCGGACTGAGCGGAGTCTTCGTTGGTGACATGCAGCTCCGCAGCATTGGCATCGTTGGCTATGCTGGCGTCTTTCCAGTCGCCGCGCTGCTCATTGCCATCCTGTTCTATCGAGCGCCACCGCGAGAGGCTTGACGTTGCGAATCGCGTTTGCAATCCTGATCGGAATTCACGGCCTGATTCACCTGCTTGGCCCTGCGAAAGCATTCGGCTGGGTGGAGGTGCGGCAGCTGCGTACCCCGATCTCCCCGCTCGGCGGGGCGCTCTGGCTGGCCGCAGCGATTCTGCTCGTCGGCGCCGCGATCGGTTTCGCGCTCGGCGCGCACTGGTGGTGGTGGCTCGGCCTGCCGGGGATCGCGCTGTCCCAGGTGCTGATTACGCAGTCGTGGAGCGACGCGAAGTTCGGCACCATCGCCAACCTGGTGATCGCGATTCCGCTGGTGGTGCTTGCACTGGATGCCCGTCCGTCCAGCTTCCGCTCGCGTTTCGCACATGATCGCGATGCGCTGCTGGCGCGTCCAGTGCGTCCGGCGCCCGTGGTCACAGAGGCGGATCTTGGAAGCCTGCCGCCGCTGATGCAGACGTACCTGCGGCGCGTCGGCGCGCTGGGCCGGCCTCGCGTCCGCAGTCTGCGCGTACTCTTCAATGCTCAGATGCGCAGCAGCGCGACGTCGCCGTGGATGCAATCTACCGCCACGCAGTACGAGTTCTTCGATCCGCCGGCGCGCCTGTTCTACATGAACGCTACGCGCAGCGGTGTACCGATTGACGTCTTTCACCGCTACATCGACAGCGCCGCGACATTCCAGGTGAGGATCGCAAGCCTGTTTTCGATGGTGGACAAGAGCGGCCCGGTCCTCACGCGCGCTGAGACCGTGACGCTGATGAATGACATCGTGGTGATGGCACCGGCGGCGGTGCTCGATCTACCGTTCACCTGGAAGACGGTCGGGGAGCGGTCACTCCTGGCAACGTTCACGAATGCCGGCAACACCGTGTCGGCCGCGCTCACGTTCGACGCCGACGGCGATCTCGTGGGATTTCTGTCAAACGACCGGACGCAGGAAGACGCCAAGGGGAGCCGCAACGTGCCCTGGTCCACGCCCATCTCCGGCTACCGCGAGGTCGATGGCATCCGAATCGGCGCTCTCGGCAACGCGAACTGGGTCGAGCCGTCAGGGGAGTGGACGTACGGGAAATTCGAGATCCGCTCAATCGCGTACAACATTGAGAAGTAGCGGAGACGAATTGAATGGCTTTTCAGCCGCACTGGCTCTTGCTCGGGGTTCCGACCTGATCGCCAGTGTTCCCGAACGACAAACCGGAAACCTGCGCGCTGGAATGCATAGTTTTCCCCTTCCGGTCCCCGCGCTGGAAGTCACGATTTCATTGCTCTGGCACCCGCGGCTGGATGCCGATCCGGCGCATCGCTGGTTGCGCGGCATTGTTCTGGATACCTGCTCGGCGATCCGCTGAAACTATCCGCATATTTCCACTACCTCAAACTCATCAACTATGAAAATCGATCGCCGTGGTTTCCTGGTAGCGTCGTCTTC
>DATBZT010000285.1:0-4510 GCA_036513055.1 Gemmatimonadaceae bacterium
GGCGCCGGATCGCCGGCCGACGATACGCGAAACATAGGCCGAGTCAAATACACGAAGCGGTGGGAGGACTGCAGTATCCCCTCTCACGTATCCGCCGATCAGCCATGGACCGATAAGTCGCAGGCCCACTTCAAGCCGTCCGGCAGTAAAGTCGGGCAGCTTCCCGGCTCCCGTCAGAGTGGACGAGACCCGCGAGACCGAGCCCGCAACGGCCACGAACGGGACAGGTGTAAGTCGCGCCGTCGCGTCGATTCGGGATTCCTTGAAGAAATCGTCCTTCTCGCCAAACACGCTCAGAAAAGCGTACGGGGTGTCGAAAATGAATCTGCCGCCGGGGGCCTGGCTCGTCACTCCCGACGCCGAGCGGATGCGATCGCTGACCGAAGCACGCAAAGGTCCGCGAGTAAATCCAGCGGACAACAGGTATTGGGGGCGACTTGTCGTCGTGTCCGTAGTGTCGGATATCGCTCGAAATCCTGCGCTCGTGTTCCCCGTCGAATGCTTGCTGTCTTCTTCCAGCTTGCTGGACGACGCCATCGCCTGCAGCCACGGACCGTCATCCACCCGGCCGACGGCAGCCCGAAAATACGCGAACGTCGAAGTCGAGCTGTAGTCGGGTAGCGCAAGGCCAGTTCCGAAAGTCGGCTGAACTGATCGGGAAGAAATCACGCGGTTCGCGAACACGTCCACGCTCCAGAGTTTCTTCGCTACGCCAGTTCGCAAAAGCAGCGAGAGGGCGTCCCCTCCTCCGCCAAGACGATTTGAAACCGTGTTGAACTGCTGCCCGGCGAGCTGAAGTCCTGCGCCATTGCCGTACCGCTTTCCGTAGTAACCGCGATAGAAGTTCGTGTCTTCGTTGCCGGTGTAGACGTCGGTGCGGGTATAGGGCGTCGTGCGATCCGGCTGCCAGCTCATGAGGTTCACCCGGAGCTCGCCACCAAGCCGCTCCACGCTGACGCTCTCGAGAGTCCAGAGTTGAATGGTGTTGAGATCGAGCAGTCCTCCGGTCCGGGCGTCGAGATTGTCTACGGATATGCCGTCGTAGTAGACGCGAATCCGGCCCAGGTCGCCGTTGACTGCGGCAAATTTCGGCGACGCCATCCATCCGCTGCGAAATGACGTGACACCCGGAATGCGCTCGAGCAAGTCGGCCAGACTCAGCGCCCCGGTGGCAAAAAGCTCATCGCGATTCCACGAGTACTGTGGTCCGACGTCGGACGTGCCGGCGCCCGAAGCCCGGCCAAACCGTGCCTTGATGGTGTCCGGCTTTGGCGCGGTGCTGTCTGTCTTCGGTCTCGGAGGTATTGGAACTTCACTGGGCGGCGGCTGAACCACCTGCGCCGGCAAAACCGCAGTCATCCCCATGAAAAAAGCCCCGGCCAGCAGGCCGAGGCGAACACGACCCCACCAAACACCCCCTCGAGCCATCAAGTGATTCGTCCCCTCACGAATTCGATGAAGGTGCCGGTGGGAATTCCCGTCGGCCCTTTTGGGAGGGCTACGAGATCAGTCTCCGAGTACGCTGTTCCCGCGACGTCCAGGTGGACCCACGGATAAGCCTCGGTGAACTCCTTGAGGAACATTGCCGCCGTGATTGCGCCGGCTGGACGTCCCCCGGAGTTCTTGATGTCCGCTACGTCCGATTTGATCAGCTCGCGGTACTCATCCCAGAGAGGCATCGGCCAGCCGGGCTCTCCCGCTCTCTTGCCCGCCGCAATCACTTCGCCAATCAGTGTGTCGTCGATTCCAAACACGCCGGTTGCTGTGTGGCCGAGGGCGATCACGCACGCACCGGTCAGCGTTGCCGCGTCGATGACGACTGCAGGATTGAACCGGCGGGCGTAGGACAGAAGATCAGCAAGCACGAGCCGGCCTTCTGCGTCGGTGTTGATGATCTCGATGTACTTGCCGAGGTGACTTCGCACCACGTCTCCGGGATTCGCCGCAGTCCCGGACGGCATGTTCGTTGTCGCGCCGACGAGGCCCACCACATTGATGGGCAGCTTCATGCGCCCGATTGCGTCGAGCGCGCCGAGAACGCCGGCGGCGCCGCACATATCGAATTTCATGTCTTCCATCGACAGGGCAGGCTTGATGGAAATCCCGCCACTGTCGAAACAAAGACCTTTCCCAACAAGAGTCACCGGCTTGTCACCCGCCTTTCCGCCGGCGTATTCGATTGCGATCAGCTTGGGATCCTGCGGTGTTCCCTGCGCAACACTCAGGAACGAACCCATTCCTTCTTCTGCCATCTCCGCGCGACCCAGCACTGTCAGCTTCATGCCGTGCCTGTCGGCGATTTCGCGGGCGGTGCTCGCGAGGAAATCTGGCGTGCAGAGATTTCCCGGCATCATTGCAAGCGTCCGGGCGAGGGCATGTCCTGCACCGATCGCCTCACCCGCCGCCAGCCCGCGTCGCGCGTCGTCGCTGTCCGCTGAAAGGATCGTCGCTCTGGTGAGTGACGCTCGGCGCTCATCTTCAGGTGGCGGAGTCTTGAGGTCCTTGTATTCCCATGCCCCGGCGATCAGGCCGACGGTGACAGCTTCGATTTCTTTCTGGCCGAGAGCGCCGGCGTGAAAGGCAAGCTCTCCGGTACCAAGTTTCCTCGCCTGGCGTGCGGCGAGAGCCGCAGCACGGCGCAGCGCGCCCGGACGATCGACGGTTTTGCCCATTCCGATCAGAACGACCCGCCCAGGGCCGCTTGTCGTTCCCGAAAAATGCAGTATCTCGTCACGCGCGCCACGAAACTCATGTGATTCTACCGCCCGTTGAAGCGCGCCACCAAGCGCGCGGTCGAGCTCCGGCAAAGTCGCGGCCCCCGGCTTGTCGTCCATGGCGATGGCGAGAAGAGGGGTGCGAAAACCGGCGACTCCCTCCGACGCGAGCTTGAGTTCGAGCGCCACTATTGACTCATCCCGGCGATTACCGCGTCACCAAAAGCTGAGGTGGACACTTCCGTCGCTCCCTTCATCTGCCGCGCAAGATCGTAGGTAACGCGCTTGTTCTTGATAGCGTTCTCGACACCCCTGACGATCAACTGGGCCGCTTCATTCCATCCCATGTACTCCAGCATCATCACACCGGAGAGGATCACGCTGCCGGGATTGATCTTGTCGAGATTCGCATACTTTGGCGCAGTACCGTGAGTGGCCTCGAACACCGCTACCCCGTCGCCGACGTTTCCTCCCGGCGCAATTCCCAGTCCGCCGACCTGCGCTGCTGCCGCGTCGGACAGATAGTCGCCATTGAGATTGGGCGTTGCGATCACCGAGTACTCGGAGGGCCGCAGCAGCAGTTGCTGAAACATCGAATCGGCAATGCGGTCGCGGATGACGACCGCGTCCGCCCGCACGTCCTTGCCGCTTTTCGTGACGTCTGCTTCGGTAACGGTCGCTCCGCCGAATTTCTCTCTGGCGACCTCGTATCCCCAGTCGCGGAAAGCGCCCTCGGTGAACTTCATGATGTTGCCCTTGTGCACCAGGGTCACCGATTTGCGGCTCTTGGCAATGGCGTAGCTGATCGCCATTTCGACGAGCCGCTTCGAACCGAACGCAGACATCGGCTTGATTCCGATCGCCGAGTTCTCGCGAATCTCCGTGCCGAATTCGTCGTGGAGAAATTTTCGGAGCTTCGTTGCTTCGGCCGAGCCCGCCTTCCATTCGATGCCCGCGTAAACGTCTTCGATGTTTTCGCGGAAAATCACGATGTTGACTTTCCCCGGCTCCTTCACTGGCGCACCGACGCCCTCGAAATAGCGCACCGGCCGGATGCAGGCATACAGGTCGAGAACCTGGCGCAGCGTCACGTTCAGGGATCGAATGCCGCCGCCGATGGGAGTTGTGAGCGGGCCCTTGATCGAAACGCGAAACTCCTTCATCGCATCGACGGTTTCCTGCGGCAGCCAGTCGTTGAATTGCTTGTGCGCTTTTTCACCGGCGTACACTTCCATCCACGCGATTCGTCGCTCGCCGCCGTATGCTTTTTCGACGGCGGCGTCGAACACGCGGACCGAGGCCCGCCAGATGTCGGGCCCCGTGCCGTCGCCTTCGATGAAGGGAATGATCGGTGTATTCGGAACAGACAGCTTCCCGCCGGCGAACGAAATCGGCTCGCCTGGACGTGGGACTGTCGAAAGTTTGTAGTTGGGCATTCGGTAGGCTGGAAGGATGTGCGTTGCAGCCTATGAAGTTAGACGCCGCCATAGGACCCAGCAAGCGAGCGGCGGACTGTACACGCAGCACATGAGCGCGTCCCAGGGTGGCTCGACCGGAAATGAAAAACCCGGAGGGGGCACCTTGCGGCGCTCCCTCCGGGTTCGAATCAGGTTCTTATTCGTCCGGCAGTCGAACGATGGTGATGTCGTCCCAGCCGATTTTCTTTGTGTCACCGCCGAACTCAGCGGCGATCGAGGCCAGATTAATTACTTCGCCGTTCACGAACCCAACGCCTTGCGCCGATCCCACTTGAACACCGTTGATGCTCAGCGAAGTGGTTCTCGCATCGAGATCGA
>DATBZT010000286.1:0-4875 GCA_036513055.1 Gemmatimonadaceae bacterium
GCCCGAAAGCAGGTGGACGGTTTCATCCTTCCTGTTGTGATATTGCACCGACAGCTCGTGGCCGGCGTTGATATGGAGAATCTTCCCCACGTACCGCTCGGACTGTGCCCAGATGGTCTCGTGTCCCCACGGCTTCGGCACCTGCGTGACTCCTACCCGACCGGACCTGGGTCGCGCCACGCGTCGCTTGGCCGCTGCCCGCGACTTGGTGGCATTCTTTGCTGTTTGCTTCTTTGGCATGCGTAAATATCTAGTGTGAGGTCACGTGCAGCCACTTGGACGCGGCGACGCTGAAGGCGCACCAAGCACTCACCGGTCTCGTCCTCGGCGGATTGCTCGTGGCGAGCGGGCAGCTCATGGCCCGTCAGCCGCGGCTCACAACGGTCGGTTTTCTCATCGCAGCGATAATCGGGCTCTGGATGGTGGCGACGATACTGATTCAGGATTGAAGGAGCCGAAGGCGGAAGGGATCACCTGAGGGAGGTCAGCTCCAGCGAAGCACGATCTTGCCGAACGTCTCGTTGGATTCCATCAGCTCGTGCGCCGCACGGATTTCGTCGAATGGCAAAACCCGATCGACGACCGGCTTGAGCCGGCCGGCGTTGAAGAGCGGAACGACGCGCTCGGCAAAATCTCGCGCCAACGCAATTTTTTCTTCCAGCGGCCTCGCGCGCAGCACTGTTCCGACAATCGTAATGCGTTTTCTGAGTAGCACGCCCATGTTGAATTGCGCGCTCGCGCCCGCGGTGAGGCCGACCACTACGAGGCGACCGCGCAACGCCAGGACGCGCAGGTTTCCCTCCAGATAGTTGCCGCCCACCAGATCCATCAAGGCATGCACACGCTCGGCGCCGATCGCCGCCTCGACCTGCGCGGCCCAATCTCCGCGTGAAGCATCTATACCGACATCGAGGCCGAGCTGTTTTGCGCGCTCGAGCTTCCCCGCAGTTCGCGCCGTTCCGACTACTCTCGCTCCCGCCACGCGCCCGATCTGCAGGCCGGCGGTTCCGACTCCGCTGCCCACCGCGTGAATTAACAACGTCTCACCCGTGCGAACTGCCAGTCGATTGAAGAGCGCGTCGTACGCAGTTAGAAAAGCCTCTGGAATCGCGGCTGCGTCTTCCCATGACATTTCCTTCGGAACCGGAATCGCTTCGCGCTCGTGCACGCACAGGTACTCGGCGTGACCTCCACCGCCGACGAGTCCCATCACGCGGTCGCCAATCTTCCACAGGGTCGCGGATGACCCGAGGGCATCGACCTCGCCCACGTATTCCATCCCGCTGATATCCGCCGGCACACCAGCCGGTACGGGATAATTTCCCTGCCGTTGCATGATATCCGCGCGGTTGAGCGCGGACGCTCTCACCCGCACGCGAATCTGGCCGACACCAGTCTCCGGTTTCGGCCGCTCCTGCACATCGAGCACTTCCGGCCCACCCCGGCCGGTGATGATGATCGCTCTCATTGCGTCTGAAGTTACTCAAACACCAAAAATAGAACGGCCGGCTCTTTCGAGCCGGCCTTCCGGGAGAGCAAATGCAGTTTTGCCCTGTCTAGCGGGGGCAGTTATGCCTACCTGACCTTGTTGCCGTTCGGATCCCAAACCTCGACCGTTCCCAGATTTCGCGCGCGGATCGGCGCCTCGATCTTGGACAGATCGCCCGCCACGACGACGACCAGATTGTCGGGGGTGAGCTTGCCCGCCGCGACGCGACGCACATCCTCCGGCGTCACCGCCGCGAGCCGTTCGCGATACGTCGCGTAGAAATCCATCGGCAGGCCCCAGACGATCAGATTCTGAAGACGGCCAGTGAGACCCTGGACGCTCTGCACCGCGTTCGGAAATCCCGACACGAGGTTGTTCACCGCGCCTCCCAGCTCCGGCGCGGGAACCGGCTCGGTAACAATGCGGCGGTACTCGCCGATCGCTTCCGCCAGCGAAGAATCGGTCGCGCTGGTCCGCACCTCCGATTGCATCTGGAACGAACCCGCGCCCGGTCTCAGATCGAGGCCGCTGAAGATTCCGTAAGTGTAGCCGTGCTTCTCGCGCAGGTTGGTGTTGAGACGCGAGCTCACCGCTCCGCCCAGCACATGGTTCAACGCCAGCATCGAGATGTAATCCGGATCGGTCGCCTGGAACCCCGGCTGGCCGACCACGATCGACGACTGCACCGAGCCCGGGCGATCGACGAGAATCACTCTCGTCCCGCTGCTCTGGCGAATCGGATTCATTACCGGAGCCATGGCCGCCCGCGTCGCGGTCCAGCCACCAAATGCCTGCTGCGCCACCGAGCGCGCTTCGGCCGGAGTGATGTCGCCGACCAAAAGCAGTGTCGCCGCCGCTGGCGCGAACATCGTGCGATGCCAGTTCACGACGTCGTCGCGGGTCAATCCGCCAATCGTCACTAGAGTGCCGGCCGCCGGACGCGAGAACGGTGCTGTGCTGTCGAACGCCGCACGAATGAAAGCATCCGACGCCAGACCCGCCGCACGCGCGTGATTCTGCTGATACGCCGCCAGCGCCTGGTTCTTCACACGAATGAATTCGGTGGCCGGAAAGCTCGGCGAGATCACCGTCTTCGCCGCCAGCTGCATCGCCTGCGGGAATACGTTCTTGAGCGCGACGACATCGGCGAACGAGGTGCTGAACCCCCCGCCTGTCGAATACTGCGCGCCCAGCGCATCCATCTGCCGGGCGATCTCGGCGCCCGTCAAGTCAGTGGTGCCCTCAGAGAGCAGTCTCCCCGTCAGCGAAGCGAGACCATTCTTCGCCGCCGGCTCACGCATCGACCCGGCATCGAGAATCAGACGACCCTCGATCACGGGCAACGTGTGCTTCTCGACCAGAATCACCTTCAGGCCGTTGTCCAGCTGGAACTGCTCAACATTCGGAAATACATAGGGACGCAGTGGTCCCGGCGCTGGTGGCTTGACCGTCTGCGCCCCGGCGGTGCCGAGAGCGCCGATCGCGAGCGACAGCGCGGCGATTCTCATAGTGAAAGTAGCGGTACGCATTACGGCACCCTCGTCGTAGGCGGTGAGGCGGGCTTCTTTGGCGGAACGTAAACCAGGATGACGCGGTTCGTGGGAACGAGCCGCTCACGCGCCAGCGCATTGAGATCGGCGAGCGACACGCGATCGTAATCGCGCAGCACCGTGTTCACGTAGTTCGGATCGTGGAAGTACGTCCAACCCTCGGCCAGACGATCGGCGCGTCCACCAAACCCACCGGTGGTCTGCAGTCCGTTCACGAACGCAAAACGCTCCGACGCGCGCGCTCGGTCGAGCTCCCCTTGAGTGAAGCTGCTCGCTCCCGCGAGCTCCGCGAGAAGAGCGCGCTCCAGCGAGTCGGGGTTGCTTCCCGGCTTCCCGGTCGCGGTGAAGACGAGCATATCCGCACCGTCGGCAAGTCCAAAGTTGAAACCGCCGACGTTCGTCGCGAGCTGCTGGCGCCGGACGAGCGCGTCGTACAAACGCGCCGAGCGTCCACCGCCCATCACGTCTCCAAGCAGGGAGACGATGGGAGCGCGACTGTCCTTGGCCGATGGCACTCTGTAACCGACGTAGATCGCCGGCGCCGGAATCTGCGAATCGACCACCACGTACCGCTGCTCGTGCCCCACGATCGCCGGCAGTCTCATGCTGGCCTGCGCCGGAACCCTGGGACCGCGAGGGATCGCGCCGAAATGCTTCCGCACCAGTTGCTTTGCCTGTGGCACGTCGATGTCGCCAGCGACCACCAGCACGGCGTTGTTGGGCGCGTAGTACGTCTTGAAGAAGTTTTCGACATCAGTGAGACTCGCGGCCGACAGATCCGCCATCGACCCGATCACATCGTGATGGTAAGGGTGCCCTTCGGGGAAAAGCGCCTCTTCCATCTTCTCCGGCCAGGTGCCATAAGGCTGGTTGTCCACGCTCTGGCGACGCTCGTTCTTCACAACTTCGCGCTGATTATCCAGCTTGGCCTGGTCCATCGCCTCGAGCAGCGTGCCCATGCGATCGGCCTCTAGCCAGAGCGCCAGCTCGAGCTGATTCGACGGAAGCTGCTCGAAGTAATTCGTGCGGTCCCAGTTGGTAGTTCCATTAATGTCGGCGCCGCCGCGCCCGCCTGCTGCCTCGAGCAGAGCGAAATGCTGGCCCTTACCGACGTTCTTCGACCCCTGGAACATCATGTGCTCGAACAGATGCGCGAAGCCGGTGCGACCCGGCTGCTCCATCTTCGATCCGACGTTGTACCAGAGAAGAACGGCGGCGACGGGCGTCGAGTGATCTACGTGATAGATCACGTTGAGCCCGTTGGGCAGCGTCTCCTTGGTATAATCGACGCGCAGCTCGGGACTCCTGCCCGCCTGCCCATTCTTGCCTGCCTGAGCACCCGCGTTAGCGGCGGCAACGCACAACAGAAAGACCGCAAAGTAGCGGAGTCTCATTCGACCTCCATGAGATTTGGATTGCCGGCGGCTGGACGGGAGCAGCCGGAGGGATGGACAAGATAGGAAGAAACCGATGCTGAGTCGAGCAGAAAAATGCGGCGTCGGTGGGGGTTGGCGCAGGTCCCAGTTTCGGTGTTCTGGATGCCAGCCGAAGCGCCCCGATCCACGCCCGGGCCGCTATTCGTAGCGAAGTGACTGGATGGGATCGAGACCCGCCGCCCTTCTCGCCGGCCACACGCCGAACACTATTCCCACGAACCCCGAGAAGAAAAACGCCAGCAGGATCGACGACGGCGCAACCGACGTATTGAAGTTTCCGAACTTCGCCAACCCGAACGCAGCAGCCCACCCGAACGCAATTCCGCCCACACCGCCGAGTAGGCATAGCACCACCGCCTCGATGAGGAACTGAAGCAGAATATTCTTCGGCGTCGCGCCG
>DATBZT010000287.1:0-8101 GCA_036513055.1 Gemmatimonadaceae bacterium
AGAGCCGGGCTCCGGAGAGTGCGAGCGGTTGCCGCAGAAGCCGTCACACGCGGACGACGACCGACACAAGCCAGGTTGTCGGCCAAAGAAGCTTCGCAGTTCTCTCGCGAGCTTGATCATCGTGCGCCACGAATGTCTAGCCATCACTCTCGTGCGGGCTTAAATTCCGCGCGCGCAGCCTGCCAGTTCCCCATCCCTTCGGAGACAGTTGATGAGCAATAAGCCGGATACCGGCGACGCCACGGCGTCTTCGGGCGGATTCGTCAAAGCTCTGACGCTCACCGACGCCACGATGCTGGTGGCGGGCTCGATGATCGGGTCCGGAATCTTCATCGTCTCGGCCGATATCTCGCGCACCGTCGCCTCGCCGCTCTGGCTGATGCTCGCGTGGGTCGCCGCCGGCGTCATCACCATGCTCGGGGCGCTTGCGTATGGCGAGCTGGCGGCGATGTATCCTCACGCCGGCGGCCAGTACGTGTTCCTCCGAGAGTCAATGGGCCCGATGATGGGCTTTCTTTACGGTTGGACCCTTTTCATCATCATTCAGACGGGAACGATCGCCGCTGTGGCCGTTGCCTTCGGCCGTTTTCTCGGCGTTTTGTGGCCGGCGATCACGCCTGACTTGTTCGGCTGGTTTCCGCAACACCAATTCGTGACCTCCGGCGGCTCGATCGACGCCGGACTCTCTGCACAGCGTCTCATCGCCCTCATCTCGATCTGGATCCTCACCTGGGTCAATCTGCGCGGAATCCGCGAAGGTAAGCTGGTTCAGACGACGCTCACGATCGTCAAGACGGGAGCGCTGGCTCTTTTGATCATTCTCGGTCTCACCATCGGCCGCAATGCGCAGGCGATCGCCGCCAACTTCAGCAGCGGAGCCTTCTCCGGTGGCGTAAACATCACGTCGGCGTTCATGGTTGCGTTCGGCGCCTCGCTCGTCGGCTCGCTCTTTTCCAGCGACGCGTGGAACAACGTCACGTTCGCCGCAGCCGAGGTGCAGAATCCAAAACGGAATCTTCCGTTGGCGCTGTTTCTGGGAACGGCGCTGGTCAGCACGCTCTACCTCCTCGCCAACGTCGCCTATCTCAACGTCCTCCCGCTTCACGGAGTCAAGGACGGCGCGTCTGTGCTCGCGCGCGGCATTCAGTTCGCGACGCAGGATCGCGTTGGCAGCGCTGCTGCCGAGGTGATCTTCGGCGCCGCAGGCGCGACGATCATGGCGTGCGCAATCCTGATCTCGACGTTCGGGTGCAACAACGGCCTCATTCTCTCCGGCGCCCGCGTTTACTACGCGATGGCCAGGGACCGATTGTTCTTCCGGAGCGTCGGCAAGCTGAACCGCAATCATGTTCCTGCCGCCGGCCTGATAGCGCAGGCCATCTGGGCAAGCTTTCTGTGCCTTACCGGCACATACAGCCAGCTCCTCGACTACGTCATATTCGCGGCACTTATCTTTTATGCGCTGACGACGATCGGACTGTTCATGCTCAGAGCCAAGCGGCCGGACGCTGACCGGCCGTACAAGGCGTTTGGCTATCCGGTGCTCCCTGCGCTCTACATCCTTTTAGCTTCCACCATTGCCGTGGTCCTGCTGATTGCCGACAAGACACGCACGCAGGCATTGTCTGGTCTCGTGATTGTTGCCATCGGCATACCGGTCTATTACCTCTGGCGGAGAATGGAGCCCGAGCAACAGGCCTAGCGTAAGAATCGTTCACGTTTCACCCGCAGTTCCAAACATTTCATCAAGCTTGGCGCCGCCCGAAAGAACGACGCCAATTTTGCAGGTCACCCCCAGGAGATCATAAATGACGATCAGGATTCACCCGGCGTTCCATCGCGTAATGCCGTTCATGTTTGCCGCGCTTGTTGCGCTCGTTGGCGGCTCTATCGCGGCGCCGTCCGCTCTGGCACAGGTTGCAGGCGCCGCCGGCGACTCGACGCAACTTCAGGCTCCTCACCGTCCCGGTGGCGAGGCCCTCCTCGTCGTTCCCAATCTCGATTCGGTTGACTTTCTCGGCATCCACGGCCGGAGTCTCCTGATGATGGGACTCGTCGTGTGTGCGCTCGGACTTCTTTTCGGGCTCATCATCTACGGTCAGCTCAAGCGGATGGCCGTGCACGAATCGATGCGGGAGGTATCCGAGCTCATCTACGAGACGTGCAAGACGTACCTGATCACCCAGGGAAAGTTCATCCTCATCCTGGAGCTGTTCATCGGGTTCGTGATCCTTCTTTACTTCGGCTGGCTGCTGGCCTTCGCTCCCGTGAAGGTCGCGATCATTCTCGGCTTCAGTCTCATTGGTATTGGGGGCAGCTACGGCGTGGCGTGGTTCGGCATCCGCATCAACACCTTCGCCAACTCGAGAACGGCCTTTGCCAGTCTTCGCGGCAAGCCCTATCCGTGCTACTCCATCCCACTCAGGGCGGGAATGAGCATCGGGATGCTCCTGATCAGCGTCGAGCTGCTGATCATGCTGTCGATTCTTCTCTTCATCCCGGGCGACTACGCCGGCCCCTGCTTCATTGGATTCGCCATCGGCGAATCGCTGGGAGCCTCAGCACTTAGAATCGCCGGCGGAATCTTTACCAAGATCGCCGACATCGGCGCCGACCTGATGAAGATCGTGTTCAACGTGAAGGAAGACGACGCCCGCAACCCCGGCGTAATCGCTGACTGCACGGGCGACAACGCCGGCGACTCCGTTGGACCGAGCGCCGACGGATTCGAGACTTACGGAGTGACCGGTGTCGCGCTGATCTCGTTCATTCTGCTCGCCGTTCACGATCCGGCGACGCAGGTCCAGCTGCTGGTATGGATTTTCGCGATGCGCGTGATGATGATCGTCGCCAGCGGTCTTTCATATCTGGTAAATGAAGCGATCGCAAAGTCGCGCTTCGGTAACGTCGACGAGATGAACTACGAGACGCCGCTCACGTCGCTGGTGTGGATGACGTCCCTCGTTTCCGTGACTGCAACATTCATCGTGTCCTACTTCCTCATCCCCAACATCGGCGGCGACTCGTCGCTCTGGTGGAAGCTGTCCGCGATCATCACCTGCGGTACCCTCGCCGGGGCCATCATCCCGGAGCTGGTCAAGATATTCACCTCCACTGAATCGGATCACGTCGCGGAAGTCGTCACGTCGTCGCGTGAGGGTGGAGCGTCGCTGAACATTCTCTCCGGCCTTGTTGCCGGAAACTTCAGCGCCTTCTGGCTCGGCATGACGATCATGCTGCTGATGTCGATCGGCTACGCGGTGAGCACGCTCGGTATGAGCGCGTTGATGCTGGCGCCGGCGGTCTTTGCGTTCGGACTGGTGGCCTTCGGCTTTCTGGGGATGGGTCCGGTAACCATCGCGGTGGATTCGTATGGTCCGGTCACCGATAACGCGCAGTCGATCTTCGAGCTTTCGATGATCGAGCAGCTCCCCGGCGCGGCAGAGGAGCTGAAGCGCGATCATGGCTTCACGCCGAATTTCGAGCACGCGAAGGACCTGCTCGAAAAGAACGACGGAGCGGGAAACACATTCAAGGCGACGGCCAAGCCGGTGCTCATCGGGACTGCCGTTGTGGGAGCGACGACGATGATCTTCTCGATCATCATGAGTCTCACCCATGGTCTCCAGCCGGAGTACCTGCCCAACCTCTCGCTGATGCATCCGCCATTCCTTCTCGGTCTCATCAGCGGCGGCGCGATCATCTACTGGTTCACCGGTGCGTCGATTCAGGCGGTAACGACCGGTGCGTACAGAGCGGTGGAATTCATCAAGGCCAACATCCATCTCGAGTCTGCCGAAAAGGCGTCGATCGCCGACAGCAAAAAAGTCGTCGAGATCTGCACCAAGTACGCGCAGAAGGGAATGTTCAACATCTTCCTCACGGTTTTCTTCGCCACACTCGGATTCGCGTTCGTCGAGCCGTTCTTCTTTATCGGCTATCTCGTCTCGATTGCTATCTTCGGACTGTATCAGGCGATTTTCATGGCCAATGCAGGCGGAGCCTGGGATAACGCCAAGAAGATCGTCGAGGTCGAGCTGAAGCAGAAAGGAACGCCGCTGCACGAGGCCACGGTCATCGGCGATACCGTCGGAGATCCGTTCAAGGACACTTCGTCAGTGGCCCTCAACCCGATCATCAAGTTCACGACACTGTTCGGTTTGCTGGCGGTCGAGCTTGCGGTTTCACTCACGGAACAGCATGGGCCGAGGCTCAGCCACGTTCTGGCGGCGCTGTTCCTGGTGATTTCGTTCACGTTCGTCTGGCGCTCGTTCTACGCCATGCGTATCGAGGCGAAGTAGGCGAAGATGAACCTTTTTTCGCGGAAGCCCATATCGGAGCTGCTCGCGGAAGAAGGGCGCCCCAACTCCCTGAAAAGGGCGTTGGGGGCCGGCGATCTCATAATGCTGGCGATCGGCGCCGTGATCGGCGCCGGTATCTTCTCGTCAATCGGCACGGCGGCGGCGGGCGAGATTCTGCCGAACGGGGTGGTGGTGCGATACGGGGCGGGTCCCGCTCTCATCGTCTCTTTCATCCTGCTCGGCGTTGTTTGCGGGCTGGCTGCGCTCTGTTATGCGGAGCTGGCGGCAATGATACCGCAAGCGGGAAGCGCGTACGCGTATTCCTATGCGACGCTCGGAGAGATAGTCGCCTGGATCATCGGGTGGGATCTCATTCTCGAGTACGCCGTGGGCAACGTGGCGGTGGCGGTTGCGTGGGGCGGCTACTTCACGTCGCTGCTCAGCGCATTCAGCATCACGCTCCCGGCATGGACCACTCACGGCTACCGGGCTGCGCTTCTGAGCTCCGACCCCGCCGTTCACGGGCTTCTGCAAACAGCGCCGCACATTGGATCGATTCCAATTCTCGTAAACATCCCTGCGTTCGCGATCGTGATGTGGGTCACCTGGCTCCTGTTGCGCGGCGTGAAGGAGAGCGCGCGGGCCAACAACATCATGGTGGTGATCAAGCTCCTCGTGCTGACGCTGTTCGTCGTCGTCGGCGGGATGCATATCAACACGGCGAACTACCACCCCTTCGCGCCGAACGGCTGGCGTGGAATTCACCAGGGCGCGGCGATTGTCTTCTTCGCCTACATCGGCTTCGACGCGATATCAACAGCGGCTGAAGAGACGAAGAATCCACAGAGAAACATGCCAATCGGAATTCTCGGCGGGCTTGCCATCTGCACGGTGATCTATGTCATCGTCGGAGCGGTGGCCACCGGAATGGTTCCATATCAGCAGCTGAAGGCTGCCGACCCGCTTGCCAAGGCGCTGACGATGGCGGGGTTGTCTACTACCAGCTGGATACTTTCACTCGGAGCGGTGGTGTCGCTCACTGCTGTTCTGCTGGTATTTCAGTACGGCCAGCCACGGATATTTTTCGCGATGGCTCGCGACGGTTTGCTGCCGCGGTGGGCAGCGAAGGTTCACCACAAAACCCGGGTCCCCCACGTTACGACACTCATCACCGGCATTGTCGTCGCGCTGGGAGCGTTGCTCGCTGACGAAAACGAGATCTACGACCTCACCAACATCGGGACTCTTTCTGCATTCGCGATTGTCTGCGTGGGGGTGCTTGTCCTTCGTTATACCGATCCGACCCGTCCCCGCCCGTTCAGGGTGCCATTTGTCATTCCCGTCACCGTCCTCGGCGCTGCGGCCTGCGTCTACACGATGTTCGGTCTGCCGGTGAAAGCGTGGGAGCGATTCGGCATCTGGCTGCTCATCGGCCTCGCGCTCTACTTCACGTACGGATTCAAGAACTCGACGCTGCGCCGCGGCGCACCGCCGGTCCCTTTCACTCCGCCAGCGTAAACGAAAATGCTTGCCTTTCTGAAGCGCGTTACGCTCACGAAGTGGATCGTCTTCGCGATGATCGTCGGCGTCTTTCTGGGGTGGTTGACGCCGTCGTTCGCCGAGTCGCTCAAGCCGCTGGCGACAATGTTCCTGCGGATGATCAAGTCGATCATCGCTCCGATTCTGTTCAGCACACTGGTTGTGGGAATTGCGGGGCACGGCGATGACATGAAGCGTGTGGGACGTCTCGCGCTCAAGTCGATCATCTATTTCGAGCTCGTCACGTCGCTAGCGCTGATTATTGGCCTGGCTGCAGTCAACCTCATCAAGCCGGGGCAGGGGGTGGTGCTCGCCGCGCCTGCTGCCGCCGGAAAAGAGCTCGCTGCCAACACCCAGACGGGAACGACCTTTCTCGAGCATCTGGTGCCGACGAGCTTCATCGACGCGGCGGCCAAGAACGAGGTTCTGCAGGTCGTATTCTGGTCGGTGCTGTTTGCGGTCGCTCTGTCGCAGGTGAAGGGCGAGCCAAAGGAGATCGTACTCAGGTTCTGCGAAGGTCTGGCCGCAGTGATCTTCAAGTTCGTCGGAATAGTGATGAAGTTCGCGCCGATCGGCATCGGCGCGGCGATCGCTGTCACGGTGGGCCACAGCGGTATCGGCGTTCTGTTCAACCTTGGCAAGCTGATAGGCACACTCTACGCCGCGCTCGCAGTGTTCATTGTGGCTGTGCTCTTTCCAGTGGCTCTGCTGGTCCGCGTTCCTCTCAGGAGTTTTTTCAGGGCGGTGAAAGAGCCGGCACTGATTGCCTTCTCGACGGCGTCTTCGGAAGCGGCGCTGCCGCTGGCGATGCAGCGGATGGAAGCGATGGGCGTGCCGCGCCGGATCGTCGCTTTTGTCATGCCCACCGGCTACTCGTTCAATCTCGATGGAACGACGCTGTACCTCGCGGTGGCGTCGCTGTTCGTCGCTCAGGCAGCCGGCGTTCCCATGTCACTCGGTCAGCAGCTGCTGATGATGCTGACGCTGATGATCACCAGCAAGGGAGTTGCGGCAGTGCCGCGAGCAGCTCTCGTGATTCTGTCGGGGACTCTGGCGACCTTCGGTCTGCCCCTCGAGGGCGTCGCGATCATTCTCGGCGTGGACGCGCTGATGGACATGGCGCGGACCAGCGTCAACCTCGTTGGGAACTGTCTGGCGACAGTTGTTATGGCGAGGTGGGAGGGTGAATTCGCTGAAGCGCCGCCCGAACCGCTCCTCGTGCCGGGATGATCTCCGCGCTCTTGAGCTGAGCCCCCGGGACGGCCGACCTCAGTCGCTGCTCGAGCTTCTTTCGCAGCAGTGACCCTTTCTTAAGCAGGCCTCCCGAGAAAGCCACCGGAATGGCAGCGCGCTCATCGCCGAACAACCGCAGCGCCAGCGCGCGAACGTGAATCACGAGTTCCTCGGCGGCGAGTGAGACCAGCGCGATGGCGCGTGGATCGCCCGCGGCTGCCGTTGCCAGCACAACGGGAGCGAGTGTGGCAATCGTCTTCGTCGTCGCAGCGATTGCCCACGGAATGAGCTGCTCGACAGAATTCACTTCTGCGGCCGTCAGAATGCTTCCCGTCAATGCGGTTGGCCCTTCGCGGCCATCCGACGCCGCGGCAACGACGCCGAGCGCACGCTTGCCGAGCCAGCCGCCGCTTCCCTCGTCGCCGAATGCCGGTCCCCATCCGCCGCAGCGGGCATGAGATCCATCCATCCCGCGCCCGAAGGCAATCGATCCGGTGCCAGCGATGAGGATGATTCCAGGGCCGTCGCCGAACGCGTCGACGAGGGCAATCGCCGCGTCGCTCACGACGACTACCTCGTCGGCTATTCGAAGCCGGTCGAGCTCGTGCCGAAGATCGCGCGCTTCTTCCTCGCGCCCTACGCCGGCAAAACCGCCGTAAAGAACGGCCGGCAGCGATTCGCCAAGCCCGGCCGCGGCGAGTGCCTCACGCAGGAGCGACGCGACCGTTTGCGCAGAGGCGCCGGCTTCACCGGGGCTCATGCGCGAGCGGCCACCCTCGACGCTGGCGAGCTCCCGGCCGTCGGCTCCGGCCAGTATCAGGCGCGTCTTCGACCCGCCTCCGTCCACTCCCGCGACGAACTCTGTCATTTCCAGGTTCTGCCTGCCTCTTCAGCCTCAGTCAGCTGCGGATGGGTGAGTGACGAAACAATTCCGACGGCGACTGTGACGGAAGTCCCAATGAGGACGTACCAGGGAAAGGCGATCTTCGAGAGCGTCGTCAACGATGCGGTCATTCCCGGGAGAAAAG
>DATBZT010000288.1:0-3542 GCA_036513055.1 Gemmatimonadaceae bacterium
CCGGCCGTGTCAATTACCGATGCCTCCTCGCGCCGCGTCACAGCGTCGAGAAATCCCAGTGACGAGCCGTCGGCGGTCTTGCCGGTGATTTTCGCGGCGCCGAGGATGGTTGAGTTCTCCGGAGTATCCACGTAAGTGCCGCTCGCAAAGCCCTGCGGCGCGCGGCCGATGCGCCGCGTATAGAAGCTCGGCAGCGACGATGTGTTGCTGCAGAAAAAACAGTTGAAGCTCCCGAAATCGAAAGCGCCGGAGTTGGCGACGAAAAAAGGCCTCTTCTCGGGGAAGAATGTCTCGAACGCGCTCAGGTTCACCGACGCGGGGTCGACTTCGACCTGCCCGAAATCCGGGTTGATGGTTGCGTCGAGGGTCATGTTCGACGTCAACAGGTACTTGAAGTCCGCTCCAGCACGGACGTCAAACGCGCTCCCGGTGTGGAATGGATCTCCCTCCACCGCCGGCTTCACATAGGAGGCCCTCGAGAGCACATAGGGAAGCAGCTCGATGCGCTGCGGAACAGCGCTGATCTGCAGGCCCTCGAGGTGGCCGAAGCAATTCGCGGCGCAGCTCTGCGTCTTGAGCCAGAACGCGAAGTTGTCCACCTCGGCGTTTTTCGCGCGGAACCGCCGCATCTGGAGTCCCCACGTCTGCGAGGGTGTGCGAGGATAGCGAAGCTGCGAAAACGGAATCCGGAACTCGGCATACCAGCCAAGCGAGTCGATGCTCGCCTGGGCCTCGTAGATGGGATCCCACGAGGGGTCGGGGTTCTGCTGGCCGGATCCAAGAGCGTCGTTGCGAACGCCGGACGGGTTTATCTCGAACTGGGAGCGGCCCTGATGATCGTGGAACGTGTCGAAGATGAGCTGGAAAAGATCCGTGCCGTCGCCGGCCTGGTCGCGGCGAACGAGACGGGTGGTGACGCCCTTGGCACCAAGCGAATCGAAAAGCCTGGCGCCGACATACAAGGCGTCATCGTCAAAAAGGAAACGGACTTCGATGCGCTGAGTGGCGGGCTTGGTTTCCTGCGGATCCGACTGCGTGAATTGTGTGACAGGCGGAGCGGCGTCCCATGCCGGCTCGTTCAGCTTTCCGTCAATCTGAATCGGGCCGGACCGCCTGACCGCTTTGGCAACCGGTGGTGTCTGCGGGTGGTTGAGCCCGGATTGCTGCCCGTCGGCGCGCGCTGAAACGAGCGTGCAAGCCGCAAGCAGCAACAACCAATAACGCCCACCGGGAAGAGCGATGCTCATTGGCGGAATGGGATGCTGGTGAACGGGCCGGCCATCGGCCCCGTCAGGAATAGACAGCGGGAAACGACGAAGGGTTTGCTGGAACGCCAGCAATTCGAGCCATCAGCTCCTTCGACGAATCACTTGCCGGCCTCGCCCTTCACTTCGGATTTTGCCGGACTCAGTGCTTTCTCAAGTCGACGCTGCCGTTCACCGTACTCATTCGATCCCATCCCGGCGCATGCGCCGACGGACAGGGCGACAAAAAGGAGAGTAGTCTTGCGCATGATCTAAGAATAATCGGTTGACCGGCGATCCGGCCTCTCTACTTCCGCGCCAGCACCGCCCGCACCTGTGCAACAGCTCTCCGCACGCCGTCAAGATCATCCGCTGTAACCGTGATATGTCCCAGCTTTCGTCGCGGAGCAGGCGCCTTCCCATACATATGAACGTGGACGTCAGGAATCTCGCGCAGCCGCGCCACATCGGGCTCCTGCCCGATCACATTCACCATTCCGCACACCCCGTGCATTTCAGTGGACCCGAGTTCCATCCCCGTGACTGCACGGAGATGGTTCTCGAATTGGCTCGTGTCTGCTCCCTCGATGCTCCAATGCCCGGAGTTATGGACGCGCGGGGCCATCTCGTTGGCGAGCAACCCGTCGGGAACCTCGAAAAACTCAATCGCCATCACGCCGACATAACCGAGGTGCTCCATGATCTTCCCCGCATATTCTCTCGCGCGCTTCTGCACTGATTCGGAGACGTTCGGCGCCGGGGCGAGCGAAAAACGAAGAATTCCCTCGCTGTGATGGTTCTCCACCAACGGATAGAACGCAATGTCGCCGGCAACGGATCGCGCCGCGATGATGGAAAGCTCTCGCGTGAAGCTCACCAGACTTTCCACCACCGAAGGCGCGCCTGAAACAGTGACCCATCCCCGCTCCACATCGGCGCGCTCCCGAATGACGGCCTGCCCTTTCCCGTCATATCCATGCCGCCGAGTCTTGAGCATCGCCGGAATCCCCACCAGCTCGAGACCCGCGCGTGCTTCCCTCAGGGTGCCGGCCGCGGCCCACCTCGGCGTTGGAATGCCCAATGTCTCGAAGCACGCCTTTTCGTTTGCGCGGTCCTGGGCGGTTTCCAGCGCTTCCACCGACGGCCGCACCACCGTACGCTCGGCCAGTGAACGAACGGCCGCGATTGGAATGTTCTCGAACTCGTACGTGACCACGTCGAGTCCATCGATGAAATGGGTGAGCGCAGCTTCATTGTCGTATTGCGCCACCACCAGCTCGGCACGTCTTCCTGCCGGCGACTCGGCATCGGGAGCGAGGAAGCGAAGCCCTATGCCCAGCCTCCTTCCCGCCTCGGCAAGCATCTGCCCGAGCTGGCCTCCGCCGAGTACTCCGACTTTCACCCGGTTGAAGCCGGGTTTGGCTGGTCGAGCACCGCCTGCGTCTGCACGTCGCGATAGGTCTCGAGGGCCTCGCGGAAGCGCGGGTGCTTGTTGCCGATGATGGCCGTTGCGAGCAGCGCGGCGTTGATTGCGCCCGCTTTTCCGATGGCGAGCGCGCCAACAGGTATCCCGGCAGGCATCTGCACAATGGAGAGCAGCGAGTCGATGCCCTGCAGCGACTTCGACTCGATCGGCACGCCCAGCACCGGCACCACCGTCTTTGCCGCCGTCATGCCTGGAAGGTGCGCAGCTCCGCCCGCACCGGCGATGATGACTTCGATGCCTCGCTGCGCCGCCTGCGTGGCATACTCGAACAGGAGATCAGGCGTGCGGTGCGCCGATACCACGCGTGACTCGTGCGGAACTCCGAGTGCGGTGAGCGTCTCCACCGCGTGACGCATCGTCTCCCAGTCGGAGCGCGAGCCCATGATCACTCCAACGAGTGGTGCGTCCATGATGTCAGGCCAGGAGGGTTTCGGTCATGATGTCGTCGATCCCGTCTTCGCATGGCGGCAGCGCGTCGAAATCGAACACGAGCTGGCTGATACGAAAGAAGCTGCGGCGATGATGCGGTGTAATGCCGTGCGACGCGAGCCCGGCGATATGGGCTCGCGTGGTATAACCGACATTTCGTTCCCAGGTGTACGCTGGATGCCGCACCGCGAGCAGGGCCATCAGATGATCGCGCGTGACCTTGGCGACAATCGACGCACAGGCGATCGAGAAGCACCTTGCGTCGCCATGGACGATGGCCGTGTGCACCACCGGGAGCGTGCGCATCGTCTTGCCGTCGATGAGCACGTGGTTCGGCACGACGTGAAGCCGGCCGAGTGCGCGACGCATTGCGAGGACGCTCG
>DATBZT010000289.1:0-2340 GCA_036513055.1 Gemmatimonadaceae bacterium
ACGGCGACGAGGGAGAACTCCGCGGCGACGAAAAACCCGTTCAGCGCGACCAGTCCAAGTAGGGCAATCATGCTGCTCGCCGCCACGGCCATCGACGGAGGATCGGCGGCCTCCGCAGCAACAAGTCCAAGGACCATATCCGTGTAATCTATTCTATTCTATATAGTAGTAGAGACTTAGGTGCCCGCCGAAGCGTCTAATTGACGGCAGTCCCCAACCCCCGCAATTTGGAACCCTTGTTACCGGCCGTCCCAATAACACCTGCGGTTCCGCGACCCGCCCTGGCGCTCTCCGGCCCCATTCGCGACGGGCGGGAGAGGGTCCTTCGAGTCATTTACCTCGGCCGATTGTCGCTGGCGACGGCGATCTTCGTTGCCGCCATTGCCGTCTGGCGGCGTGCCGACAGTAGCGCGACACTGGTGGCGACACTCGCCTTCGTCTCGGCCCTGCTGTTCACCGGCGCTTCGATCTTTTACAGCGCCCGCAGGCAGGGTGTCCTCGCGGACACCTTTTTCTACCTTCAGGTGATCTTCGATCTGCTCCTGGTGACCACCGTCGTGCATCTCACACAGACGGGCACGCCATCTCAGCTCGCGCCACTATACATCCTGGTCATCGCAGTGAGCGCACTGGTGCTGCCGCCCGCCGGCGTGCTCCTGGTCGCCGGGCTCGGGGATGTGCTGTACTTCGCCGTGACGATCCTCGATCCGGCCACGGCGTTCGATCTGCCGGTGCTGATACAGCTCGGAATATTCGGAGCTGTCGCCCTCGGCTGCGGCTACATTGGCGCACGGCTGCGCCAGGCGCACGCGGGACGGGAAGAAATGGCGGCCGAGCTGGCGGCATTCCGGCTCCGCGAAGCCGACATCGAGAGACTGCACACGCGAGCGGAACGGCTCGAGGCAGTTGCAGAGCTGAGCGCGTCGCTGGCGCACGAGATAAAGAATCCGCTGGCGTCGATCAGAAGCGCCGCGGAGCTGCTCGCGAAAGTGCCGGGTGCCGACGAGGATACGCGAACGCTAACGACCCTCGTTCAGCGCGAGTCCGACAGATTGTCGCGATTGCTCTCGGAGTTCCTCGATTTTGCGCGAACCGGCGTTACCAGTGTGCGCAGGGTCAACCTCGTGGACATTGCACACCACGCCGCCGCGCTCGTCAACGCCCACCCCGACAAGCCCGAAAATGTGACCATTCGCGAGCTGTTTCCTTCGACTCCGCTGGTCGTCGTTGGCGATGATGATCTGCTCCATCGTGTGATCTTCAATCTCCTCCTCAATGCGGTTCAGGCGTCTCCTCCGGGCGGTGAAGTACGGCTCGAAGCAGCGGAGCTTACGTATCACCAGCTCCCGGCGCAGGCCGAGCGCTTCACGCGCGGGGCGATGATGGTGCAGGTAACCGATCAGGGAAAGGGAATAGCCGACTCGATCAAGGAGCGGCTATTCGAGCCGTTCGTAACCACGAAAACGGGTGGGACCGGACTCGGGCTCTCGATCGTACACCGCGCCGTGGAGGCGCATCACGGCTTCATTCTCGTAGGTCGAGATGGCAAGGGCGCGGGCACGAGGTTCACGGTGATTCTGCCCAGGCTTGGAAGCGAAGGAGCCAAGAAGACCCCACGCGCCTCCGCCAAGAGCGAACAATGACGGCGGCAGCTACGTCGGCTCCGACAGTCCTTGTCATCGATGACGAGATGGGCATCCTCGACACGATTCGCATTCTGCTCAAGAACGAGGGGTTCATACCCTACACGGCCCTCGGGGGCAAGAAAGGTCTCGAGCAGATCGCCGCGCTGAAGCCCGAGCTCATAATCACCGACGTCAGAATGCCCGACGTAACAGGCCTCGACATTCTGGCCTCAGTTCGGGCGCACGACCCCGAAGCGGTCGTGATTCTGATGACGGCGCAGGCAAGCCTGCAGTCGGCGATCGGGGCGGTGAACAATGGCGCCTTTTATTACATCCAGAAGCCCTTCAAGAATGAAGAGCTGGTGACGATCGTTCGCCGTGCCGCCGAGCATCGCAACCTGAGGCGCGAGAACAAAACGCTGAAGGCGGAGATGAAGCGTCGCGACAAGTCGGGAGGCCCCATTGGCGCGAGCAAGCCCTGGCTCGATGCGTTGCACGTCGCGGAATCGGTCGCCGGCACGGACTCGACGGTTCTTCTGCAGGGAGAATCCGGAACCGGAAAGGAAGTCGTGGCGCGTTACATCCACGACCTCTCGGCACGGGCGACCAAGCCATTCCTCTCCATCAACTGCGGCGCGTTGCCGGAGAGCCTGCTCGAGAGCGAGCTCTTCGGACACGTTAAAGGATCTTTCACCGGCGCTTCGCGCGACAAGGA
>DATBZT010000290.1:0-8694 GCA_036513055.1 Gemmatimonadaceae bacterium
CATCCTTGATGACACCATTTACGTTCCCTGGGCCGCGGCCTAACACTCGTTGAAGCTGACGGGCGATTTAATGAAGCTCGCTACGCTCGCATCTTATGATTCGCCCGCAGCTTAACTGAAGGCGTTAGACGGACGCTCTTAACGTCTACGTAAAGCGACGTATTCGCCAAACCGCCCACTTGGCGCACTATTCGGCTGGAGGATTAAATGTCGAATCGTGCACTCTGGCTGGCTTGCTGTCTTCTCGGCGCCTCTGGCTGTAACACCGCCAGCATTTTTGGTGATGTCCCACAACCCGTATCAGTGAACGTAGCGTTCTGGGGTTCAGTGCTCGAGGTCGGAAGCATGTCCCGAGTGTGCGCCTTCGGCATGGCATCGTGGGGTTTAGCAGTTGCGACACGCCCAGTGGAAGCGTGGACATTATCCGACCCGACGCTCGCCAAGATTGAACAAATGCCGGATCCAGCGGACCGCTACGCCTGTATCGTGTTGCGAGCGACGCGTCCAGGAATTCTAACCGTAACAGCGAGGATGGCTGGCCTGGACGGTGTTAGTAGCGTCCGCATAATACCAGCGATTAGGACAATACAACTTAATCCCTCGGCAATGACGCTTCGTGTTGGCGACACGGCGTCCATTGGAGCGACGGTTATCTCGGTCAATGGCGACACCCTCAGCGACATTCCACTTCTGTGGAGGGCCTCGGATTACGGCTTGATTGCCCGAGTGGTGTTTTACGGAGTCAACGCAATGAGACGCAGTGTAGTAGAGGCTGACTCTGTAGGCCAAAATATAGTGTGGGCTGCAGCAGCTACGTCACGTCAGGATTCGGCTAGTAATGTGAAGGGTCAAGCGCAGATTACTATAGTGCCACAACCGGTACCATAATTCTTGGTCAAACGCCGTCTAACGAACGTTGCAGCAGACAAGCACTTTTCGGATGTGGCTTCGCCGCAATGGTGATAACGTGCTTGCAGCTGAACTAGGGCGTTAGACCGACAAAAGGAGTCCTTACGGGAGAGCAAAAGGCTTTTGACCTCGGAGCGGCCGCTGGGTTCTTTCTCGCAATCGCAGGCTTTTCTGGTAATTGGCTCATCTCCAATCACCCTGGTGAGAGTCCGCTACGACATGCCCTTGTGATCGCGCAGGGCCTCATCTGCCTTGGCATCGCTCTTTTTCTCTTCAGAGCGCGGCGTCCCCGAATCGCCTCGTCGCCTGCGGTCTAACGAACGTTGCAGCAGACAAGCACTTTTCGGATGCGGCTTCGCCGCAATGGTGATAGTGTGCCCGCAGCTGAACTAGGGCGTTAGGCGTCGCAGAAGGATCCTAGTCGTGCGACGTCGAGCCGCCGACGCGCCGGAGCGCGTGCCGGCGATTCGGCTCCTTTTTTAGCGTCGCGCGATACTCCGCGCTCGCCTCGGCGGGCCGCTTGAGCTCCATGAGCATATCGCCGAGCAGCTCGCGCGCCGGCGCCAGCGGCCCCGGAGTCACAGCGCTCTTCTCGGTCGCGTCCTCACGCGTGGTGGCTTCGCGCATGAGCATCAGAGCATCGTTCTCCCGGTGCTCGGCGAGATCGAGCCAGGCCTGGGCGGCGAGATGTTGGATGGCCACCTGCTCCGCCCAATATGCTTCCCCCGTCGCGCTCAACCGTTGCTGAATCGACGCCAACGAATCGGTCGCCGCCTTTGCCTTTACGAGATCGCCGGTGTGCGACGCGCCGAGTGCGCGCGCGAAGTATGTCATCGCCTCCGTGTACGGATAGGCGCTCGCTTTCGGCTCGAGCGCGGCAGCTTCCGCCCAAGCGCTCCGCTCCAGCGCCCAGCGCGCCGGAATCGCTGCGAGTGCGAACACACCCGCGGAACCGGGCGCAGCGCCGGTGATCGCGTTGGGGTCGAAGCGCGCCGCGAGTGCCGGCAGTCCGTCGAGAATCGCTTTCGCGGCGGACTCCTTTCCCATCTGCAGATAGGCGTACATGGCGTAGTCGGCGGCGTGCAACGCTTCTGCGATGGAGCCACTGCTCAGCGCCACCTTCATCGACCGATTGTTCGCGTCGACTGATTCCTGCCACATGCCGACCCGGGTAAACGTGTGCGAGGGCATATGCAGCGCGTGCGCGGCGGACGGCGCGATGATCGCATAGCGCTGCGCGGCCGCTCGCGCCTTGTCAGCGAGTGCCGGATAGTCGTAGGTGTGAATGATGTAATGCGCAAGCCCAGGATGATTCGGCTGCTTCGCCCAAAGCGGCTCGAGAATGCTGCCCGCCTTCAGCTGATTTGCGTATGTCTTGTCCGTCGGCGACGCGGACGCGGTGAGCGAGATCGCGTAGAAGATCATGGCCTCGGTGTCTGCCGGCTGCCGCATCACGAGCTCGTTCATCGCGCGCTCGTAAGCGACGACGCGCGTCCGCTGATCCGTGTGCTCGAAGTCGTCGTAGAGCCGGCTGACGGCGTGAATGTAGCCGCGCTCACGCTCGGACGCGCGAACGCCGAGGCGCATCGCCGCGTCAACGGCCTGCTTGCCTTGCTGTAGTTGCACGACCGACCGGTTTCCAGGCGCCATGGGATTGCTCCATCGACTGAGCGCGATCCCCCAGTCCGCCATCGCGCACGTGGAGTCGGCGGCGAGCACTTCATTGAATGCCCGGATCGACGCGCCGAATTCGAAGGAGTGCAGCAGCGCAACGGCGTGATCGAACTGCGGCGTGACTGCGGGGCTGCACGACGTCGCGAAGTGAACGGTGCCCAACTTTTCAGTCGGCACGTCCTGGGGATGTGCCTGCTCCTGCGGATACGCGGCGAACGCGGGAAGTGTGAGAAGAACCGCGGCGGCGGCGACAGATACTCGTCTCGTGTGCGCTCCTTGCTGGCTCATTGTGCGGCGCGGGAGCGCGGACGGCAAGTCCTTGCTCATGTGGGATCCTCACCCATGGGGACTGTCGGAGTCCCTGCACTGACGCCTAACGTACGTTGCAGCTGGCAAGCACTTTTCGGAGTGTTCGCCCTGCCCGCCGACCACGTGCATGCATGGCGACTAGCGGCGTGGATGGTCAGCGGCGTCGCATACGCGGCGCATATTGGGTACGAGCACTTTAAACTGTGCAGCTCACCTCGCTCAACGGCGGTTCACGTAGCTGTGGCAGTCGCGATCGGGGCATTCGCGCTTGCAGTCGCAGGGATGATTCATTCGCTGTCGACGGCATCAACGATTCGGCCCGTGTGGCTCCTTGCCCTAGTAATATGGCCGGCCGTCACTGCTGTTCCGGCGTTTCTTGGTGCCCTCGTGGCGGGGGCAGTGCTACAGCGCCTTCCGCAAAACGCCGACGCCGAATAGCGTCGTATGATATTGTTGCTGCCTACCGCGTAATTCGCCATTTCACGCGTCCACCGAGCGGATCCGACACGAGGCGCGTACCATCCACCCGGAGCGACTGGACTCCCCCACCCGGAAGCGCAAAGCTTCCCTCCGAAATTCCGCCGTCAGTGCTGAAGACGCGCAGCTGGACGTCATTCCAGTTCATGGCTGACGTGCTTTGCGCCACGGCCAGGTGCGGCAGAACGGTGTGGTTTTTCACCAGCAACACTATCGGGATGGGGCCCGCCGTCATCTCGTGCCAGCGGCCACCCTCGTACGCGCGACCCGTCTGATAGTCGATCCACGTTCCCGGCGGCAGGTACACGCGCCGGCTAGTCGTCTCCTCGAACAGTGGGGCGACGAGCAGGCTGGAGCCGAACATGTATTCGTCCTCGACCAGCCACGACGTTGGGTCATCGGGATGCTCGAAGAACAGCGTGCGCAGCATCGGCCATCCATGGGCGGACGATATCTTCGCCTGCGCATAGATGTAGGGCATCAGCGTGTACTTGAGTTCCACGGCGCGCCGAAAATCGGTTACCAGCGCCTCGTCGTACTCCCACGGCTCGCGCGGCGGCGCACCGTGTGTGCGCGTGTGCGACGTGAGCACGCCGAACGCCAGCCACCGCCGATAGAGATCACGCGGTGCGCGGTCGACGAATCCGCCGACGTCGTGACTCCAGTAGGTGAAGCCCGACATCCCAAACGAAAGTCCGGCCCTGAGCTCCGCGGCCATGGCCGAGTTGGTGTTCTCGGCGTCGCCTCCCCAGTGGAGTGGATACCGCTGGCTCCCCGCCCATGCGCTGCGCGCCCAGATGATACCTTCGCCAGTCTTCTCCTTGGTGAGATCGAAGACCGCGGCATTGTACCGCAGGGGGTAGAGGTTGTGCTCGTACCAACCGGTGCGGCCGGAGTGATATAATCCCTCCACCGGCGCGTTCTCGCCGAAGTCGGCCTTGATGGCGCCAACACCCATAGCGAGCAGCGGGCCCAGCTTCGAACGATACCACGCGACGGCGGCAGGATTGCTGAAGTCCAAGACCGCGTCGTCGGCCGTGGGGCGCCCGCCCTGGTCGCGCACGGTGAGCCCCTGATCGATCAGCTCGCGCGACAGCGAATTCTTTGGAGTGAAGTAGGTGTACTGCCAGAGACTGACGTGGAATCCGTCCTTCCGCAGGTCCTTGATCATCGCGGCGGGATTGGTGAAGCGCGTCTTCGAGAATTGATAGTCGCTGCGCCAGTCGGTCTCGAACCAGCCGGTGTCGATGTGAAGCACGTCCGCCGGGATGCGGTACTGGCGCAGCTTGGCCGCAACGTCTCGCACCTCTGCCTCCGACTTGTAAGTGATGCGACTCATCCAGAGGCCAAACGACCAGAGCGGTGGCACTGGGCTTCGGCCCGTGACGGCCGTGTATTCCGACAGCAGATCCTTTGGCTCGCCGAGGAAGATGAACAGGTCGAGCAGCTCGTCGCCCGAGTAGATCGTGTTATGCGAGTCGAACTCGGCGCCCACGTCGAAGGTGACCGGGGCGCTGGTGTGTACGAACATCGCATAGCCGCGACTGCTCAGAAAGAAGGGAACGGCCTTGTACTGGAGCGGGCTCTGCGCGCCCATCGCGTCGCGAATGAAGGCGATCACCCGCTGGCCGCGCTTGTTCAGCCGCGTGAACGACTCACCGAATCCATAGATCTTCTCGTCCGGCGCGAGCTCGAAGGTGGCCGCCGTGCTCCGCCCGATGTCGCGCGAGCGGCGCACGAAGGAGAAGGGGATGTACGGCGTGAATGACCTGGGCTGATTGAAATGCTGCGTCCGTGTGAGCAGAGCGCCGCGCGCATCGTAGAGCTCGATGCTCCACGGACTCCGCGTGATGCGCACTCGCCCGTATGCGCTGGTGTAGGTGATGGCGCTGTCTGTCGCCTGCGCGCGCCACGACGTATCGCGCGGGACGGGCCCCGCCAGCATGAGCGACGGCTCGCCTTGCATCACCGCCGGCGGCAGGTCGCGTGTGCTGAAGCGCAGCCGCAGGGTGCGCGGGCTCACGAAAGAGATGTCGAATGGCAGCGCCGGATCGCGGTCGTACTCCGTGCCTGGGAACTCGGTGGACGTCGCCCGCGTGTAGCCGATGTCGATCTTGTTGAAGTTGAGCGACGGCTGGAGAGTGTAGCGGTCCCATTGCAGTGTGCCACGCCCGGTCGCGACGTCGAACGCGGTGAGCCGGCTGGCGGCGAAAAGAGTTTGATTCGGCTTACGGAAGTCGAGCGCGACGTCGACGATGTCGCCGAGATTCTGCGCGGCGGCATCAGCGGGGCAAGTCGCCGCGACGAACGAGATGGCCACGATGGCGGCCCGGAGGAGGATCGCGCTGGCCATGTGTGGACGAAGATGGCACGGGCTCTATCTCTGTCAAGGCGGCCTACCCTTGTCGCGCCATGCGTGCGAAGCTCACGGCTGACAACTAGTTTCAAGCAGCTTTAATTCGGAGGGTGGCCAGATGCGAAGCATGACGACGGTAGCGATCGTGTCTGGGTTGTTCGCGTGCGGCGGTGGATCAAACGCGCGGGGACCAAACATCTCCGCGCCGTTACCACAGCCCGCTACCTTCGCGCCCGGTCCCGCCGCCCGGCCCACCACCGGCGTTGCGCTCCCGCTCGGCAAATGCGTCAACCTCGCCAACATGCTCGAGGCGCCGAGCGAGGGTGCGTGGGGTCGCGCGTTCCAGGACGCGGACGCGAGCCGCATCCGGCAGGCAGGCTTCGCGACGGTCCGGCTTCCGGTGCGCTTTTCCGCCCATGCGCTCGGCGCGCCGCCCTATACGATCGAACCCGCTTTCATGGCGCGTGTTCACCACGTGCTCGACACCAATCTGGCGGCGGGCCTCAACGTCATCCTCGACATGCACCACTACGAGGAGCTGTTCACGGATCCGAGCGCCCATACGACTCGTTTCGCCGAGCTGTGGCGCCAGGTTGCCGAAGATTTCCGCGGGGCGCCGTCGAATGTGTGGTTCGAGCTGATCAACGAGCCCAACGGACGCCTCAACGACAGCAATTTGATGGCGGTATTGGCGCCCGCGCTGGCGGCGGTGCGCGCGAGCAACCCGACGCGGCCGGTTGTAATTGGCGGACAGAACTGGTCGGGAATCGAATCGCTGGCGACCGTAGCATTCCCGAGCGATCCGAACATCGTAGCGACCTTCCACTACTACGACCCGTTCGCGTTCACGCATCAGGGCGCGCCGTGGGTAAATCCGGTGATGCCAACGGGACGCAAGTTCGGGACAGCTGCCGACAACGCGCAACTCAACGCCGCGCTTCAGAAGGTAGCGAATTTCATCAACCGCACGGGTAGAGTTCCGTTCCTGGGCGAATATGGCGCGTACGATCCGATCCCGGAGGATCAGCGCGTCTCGTACTACCACACGATCACCTCAGCCTTCGCTTCGATCGGCATCCAGAGCTGCGCCTGGGGATACACGAATACCTTCAACCTGTGGCGCGACGCCACGGGCTGGGATCAGCAACTGTTGACGGCGATCACCACGACGACAACTGTGCAATGAGAGTTCACAGAAGGGCGGCTACGTCATCGAACACGATGCGGAGGTCGCGAAGGAGCGGGGATAGCGATTCCTCTATCCAGCACCGGAATGATTCGGCGTGCGCTGAACAGAAACTTCACGGTCATTCCGGCACAACAGAATGATCGCTGGAAGTCGTCCGGGGTACTCGTGGCCCATCGCGCTCGTCGCGACACGCCCCGGGTTGTAAGATTGGGGGCCATGAAACCCAACAAACTCACGATGGACATGGCAGTAAACCATTGTGTCAGAACATTGTTGATCGGTCTCGCGCTCACCGGCTGCGGCGGCGGGGGTGAGACCGTTACCGGTACAGACACTTTCACGTTCTCGACCATCGACGCAGGCAACGCGGTCTCGTGCGGCGTCACTATCGGGGGCACCGTGTATTGTTGGGGGAACAACACGGCAGGCGAGTTAGGCAACGGCACGACGACGAGCAGCGCCAAGGCCGTCGCGTTGTCCAACGGGCTCATCTCTCTCGGCGCGGTGAGCGTCGGGAATTCGCTCGATCGCGTCGACCAGCATTCGTGCGGTCTCACACGTGGTGGTCGTGTTTATTGTTGGGGCTACAACAACTTCGGCGAGATTGGCGACGGGACGAAGAACAACAGCCTGGTTCCGGTTCAAGCATCTGTCGCGGTCACCTTCTCGGCGGTGAGGGTTGGAGGCGCCCACACCTGCGGCATGACGACGGACGGGATGTATTGTTGGGGCGACAATACCTATGGCGAGCTCGGAATTGGCTCGCACAACCCAAGCTTGACTCCCGTCCCAATCAACGGTGGTCTCAGCTTCATATTGATACAGGCCGGGAACAACTTCAGTTGCGCCATCACCGCTGGAGCCGCCGCGTATTGCTGGGGCCTCAACTCTTCCGGACAGCTCGGCAACGGCCTGACAAGTGACAGCAACACTCCGGGCCCCGTCACCGGCAACATCGCCTTTGTTTCGATCAGCACCGGAGGCACCCACACCTGCGGTATCGCTCCGTCGGATACGGCCTACTGCTGGGGGAATGACGGATGGGGACAGTTGGGCGACGGGAAAACGGGAATGAGCGTGATTCCAACCGCTGTGTCGACCGCACTCAAATTCACCGCTGTGAGCGCGGGATCCTACCACACGTGCGGCCTCACGAGCACCGGCGCGGCGTACTGCTGGGGGAAAAATCAGGTCGGCCAGCTCGGTGATGGAAACTTGACCGACAGCGGCATTCCCATCGCTGTGTCGGGTGGCCTCACCTTCGCCGTTGTGAGCGCGGGTAATGATCACACCTGCGGCGTTACGCGTGCAGGCGTGGCGTACTGCTGGGGTCTTAACTCGAGTGGCTAGCTCGGCGACGGGACCCATAATAACAGCTCGGCCCCGGTGCCGGTGACCCAGTGATCGAGGGTTCCTATCCCGGTGTCCCAGTAGGCGACGAACGCAGTCTTCGGGCTTAGTGAGTGGCGTAGCGCCGCTACTCGTCACGCACCGGGCTTTGGGTGTAAGATTTTAGCGCATGAAACCCAAAGAGCTTACCATCCGCGGGCTGATTCTCGGCGCCCTCATCACGACGGTCTTCACGGCGGCCAACGTCTACCTCGGGCTCAAGGTCGGCCTCACCTTCGCCTCGTCGATTCCCGCGGCGGTGATCTCGATGGCCCTCCTGAGCGCTTTCAAGGACTCGACGATCCTCGAGAACAACATCGTCCAGACCGTCGCCTCCGCGGCCGGCACGCTCTCGGCGATCATCTTCGTTTTGCCCGGCCTCGTAATCGTC
>DATBZT010000291.1:0-4220 GCA_036513055.1 Gemmatimonadaceae bacterium
AGTTCCGGTGTACCGCGTGCACGTCCTCGGCATGGGCAATGCCCCGGTCAAGACCGAAGACGGCAAAATGCAGCGCGTACGCGGCGCCCGCGTGGAAATCGCCCTGCTGAAGAACGACTTGGAAACGTTGACCGCTTCCAATCCCTCGGCCGCTCAGACGCCGATACGGAAGAATTAATACCCATCGGACGCTGGGTTAAGTGCACACGGCCCGGCGTCGGATGGATCCACCAAGACCTCCCGCGAGAGCGGGAGGTCTTGTTTTTGGTGGTCACTTTTCGAGTTGCTCGTGTACGCTGCCACAATGTCAGCTGGACGTGATCTGCTTCTGACATTCTTACTCGCCATGTGCTGCAATTTCGCCGACGCGCAGACCCTGAGCACGCAGGAAGCGCTGCGCATTCCACAGACGAAGGCTGACCGCCGCATTGCCTACGGCAGCGATCCGCTCCAGTTCGGGGATTTGCGCATGCCCGATTCCCACCCTTCCAAAACCAGTCAGACTGCCACCCCGTCGCGCGAGAAAACGGCGCGCGCCGGGGACCCCGGCGGTGGGGCACCCAACAAGTTCCCGGTGGCGATCGTGATTCACGGCGGATGCTGGAGCGCCGAGTACGACCTCAGCTACATCGGTAACGCGAGTGCCGCACTGGCGAAAGCCGGAATCGCAACCTGGACGATCGAGTACCGCCGCGTCGGCGACACGGGCGGCGGCTGGCCGGGAACATTTCAGGATGTCGCGAAGGCCGCTGACTACCTACGCGAGCTCGCAAAGCAGTATCCGCTGGATCTGAAGCGAGTTGTCGCCGTCGGTCACTCCGCCGGAGGACACTTGGCGTTGTGGCTCGGGGCACGCCACAGGCTGCCGAAGTCGAGCGAGCTGTACACGTCAGATCCGATTGCGCTGCGCGGAGTGGTGTCGCTGGCGGGCATTGCCGACCTGGCGCAGGCGGGAGCGGAAAACGTCTGCGGCAATATGGCGTACCAGTTGATGGGCGGCAAGCCCGATGCGCTCGCGTCACGTTATCAGCAGGGTTCGCCCGTTGAATTGTTACCGCTGGGCGTTGAGCAGGTGTTGGTCCACGGCGAGTCAGACAAGCTGGTCCCGCACAAGCTGTCCGTGGAATACGAATCCCGCGCGCGGAAGAGCGGAGATGACGCGAAGCTGGTGAGCATTCCCGGCGCAGGACACTTCGAGTTGGTGGTGCCCGCTGCCAATGCATGGAAGCAAGTGGAAGACTCCATCGTTGGAATCCTCCACTGAAGCCGCAGTCTCAGTTCAAGGCGTCCTTACCACCGGCAATTCGATAAAGCTGGCCTGGCCGGGCGCGTGGTAGACGCGCTGCACGGCCTTTTTGTAGTCATCCGGTTTTGCCCAGAAGATGTTGGGCACAAAGGTCTGCGGATTGCGGTCGTAAAGCGGGAACCAGCTCGACTGGATTTGCACCATGACGCGATGTCCGGGCAGGAAAACGTGGTTCGCGGTGGGCAGATGAAAGCGGTACAGCAGCGGCTGATCGGCAGCGAGAGGTTTCGCAGTTTCCAGGCTTTCGCGATACCGGCCACGGAATACGTCCGCGGAAACCATCAACTGATATCCGCCCATGGCCGGTTGGGACGCGACCTCGTCGGGATACATGTCAATGACCTTGACCACCCAGTCGGAGTCGGTCCCACTGGTGGAGGCGATCAGGTTGGCCACGGGCTGACCGCTGATCTTCAGTGGCGTGGTTAGCACGTCGGATACGAAGGCAAGGACGTCGGTTCGGCTGGAGAATTCGCGCTGGTCATCGGCGAGCCACTGCGACCAGGTTTTCCCGTTGCTGGAGAAATAGGAATCAATCGGACGCAGACGGAATGGCACCGGATGCGCGGGATCGGAAACATATTCCTCGAAGCCCACGTCGGCGGCATTCGGCGCCTTGAAGCTCAGCTTCAGGCCGGCGTCGAGATAAAGGAGCGTGGGGCGGACCGTGCAGCCCGTCGGACATCCCGCGGGCCAGCCCGGCAATTGCAGCCAATGATTGGTCCCGGTTTCGAAGGCATTGACCGGCGCCACGTCCAGCTTCGGAGCCTCGTCCTTCAGGTAGTGAGCCAGGAATGGCGCCAGGATGTGCTCGCGGAAATAGAGAGCGGTATCGCTGCTGAACTTGATCGCGCCGAGGCTGCTGCCGTCGCCGATCTCCTGGCCGTGATGCCAGGGGCCGAGAACCAGGAAGACCTTGTCCTTGGTCGTGTCCTTCGGCTTGATAGCCTTGTACACCGCAATTGCGCCGTAGATATCTTCCTGGTCCCAAAGGCTAGCCACCAGCATGACCGGCACTTGCAGTGGTTCCTTAGCCAACAGCTTGTCCACCGCCTGCTCGCGCCAGTACGAGTCGTAGCTGGGATGTTCGAGTAACTTGCGCCAGAAGCCGACCTGTTCCAATCCGTGGCGGCGTCCCAGTTCGCCGGCGGAGCCGTACTGCAGAAACTCGTCGTACATGTCGTAATGGCTGGTCCACCACTTGGGGTCGGACGAGCGCGTGGCCTCCTGGTTCTGGATGTAGCCCAGGCCCTGTTCCCGGAACGCGCCGTTGTGGAACCAGTCGTCGCCCATCCAGCCGTCCACCATGGGATTCATCGGCACCGAGACTTTGAGTGCGGGGTGCGGATTCACAAGCGCCATCAGGGGCAAAAAGCCGTTGTACGAGATGCCGAGGATCCCGACCTTCCCGTTCGTTTCGGGGATGTTTTTCACCAGCCAATCGATGGTGTCGTAGGTGTCGGTGGCGTGATCGACGGGGGTTGGGTTGAGCGGGCCGCGCAGCGGCCGGTTCATCACGTAGTCGCCTTCGGAACCGTACTTCCCACGCACGTCCTGCACCACGCGGATATAGCCCCCGTCCACGATTACGTCGGTCGCGTTGTCGTAGCCGTTGAGCATGGGGCCGAGGTGCGAACTCTGCGCATGACTCGTGAGCGCGGAGGCGTTGTACGGTGTCCGCGTCAGCAGGATGGGCGCATGGGTGGCGCCTTTCGGCACCAGGATCACGGTGTGCAGCTTGACGCCGTCGCGCATGGGGATCATCACGTCGCGCTGGACGTAATCGAAGCTGTCCGTGACGGGTTCAAACTTCGCCGGTGTTTCGCTGGGCAACGCGGGATACTTCGCCGGCGGCGTCGTCTGCGCCGCAGACGTCGCGAGCAGCACGAGTGGGCCGACGAGCGGAACGAACCAGGAAACGATGCGGGAACGGCAAACATATCTCTTCAATGGATTCCTCACAGTTCCAAGCGGAGTTACGGAGTCACTCGCAGATTTCGTGATACAGGCCGGGATGCGATACCGGCAATTTTACGTGAAGGCCACCTTGTCGGACTTGCCAAATAGTTCCTCGTACTGCCGCAGGATAAACCGGTCGGTCATGCCGGCGATGTAGTCGCAGACGATGCGGTGCTGCGGATCGCGCGCGCGCTGTTCCTGGTAGCTCGCCGGCATTGCGTCCGGATGTTCCATCCAGTAGTTGAACAATGTACGCACCACTTCTTCCGCCTGGGTTTTTTCGGGGCGCAACTCGTCGCTGTAGTACAGGACCTCGTACAGGAATTTCTTGATCTGCTTCCGTTCGGCATCCACGCGCGGCGTGAATGCGGCGAGCCGCTCGGGATGCGTGCGCACGTCTTCCGGCGACCAGATGTCGGCGCCCTGGATGCGGCGCTCGGTGTTCTCGATTACGTCGGTGACGAGCGCGTCGAGCACGCGCTTGAGCGTCTCGTTGAACTTGAGTTTGTCGGGAGCGTCCGGCCAATGCCGCTCGACTTCCTCGAAAAGCCGTGCGAATAGTGGACTTCCGGCGCGCACCGCGTCCAGCGAGAGAATGTGCGCTTCGAAACCGTCGTCGAGGTCGGCGGTGTTGTAGGCGATCTCGTCGGTCAGGTCGATGAGCTGTGCTTCCAGCGGCGGACGCTCGTCGAGCCGGTACTCGGCCAATTCCGAATGCTCCGCGGTCGAGTAGTCGTGCGAGTGCTTGATGATTCCCTCGCGCACTTCGAAGGTCAAGTTGAGCCCGCGGAAGGCGGCATAACGAATCTCGAAATCCTCGACGATGCGGAGCGCGTGCAGGTTGTGGTCGAAGTAGGAATCGTGCGCGCGCATGCAGGCGTCGAGCGTTTTCTCGCCCGCGTGTCCGAAGGGCGGATGGCCGATGTCGTGGACCAGCGCCAGGGTTTCCGTCAGG
>DATBZT010000292.1:0-11719 GCA_036513055.1 Gemmatimonadaceae bacterium
AGGCACTGGATCCAAGTCCTCACTCGAGGGAAGTGTGAGAATCACCTACATCGAAGTGCCAGTGCTCGTGAAGTACTGGATCCCGGTCTCGGACAGTCAGGTCAGGCCGTTCGTTTTTGCGGGGCCCGAGGTCGAGTTCAAGGTGAGCTGCACGGCGGAGGGCGCGATCCTCGCCGTCACAGGGTCCACCGATTGCGACAAAACAGGCACCGAGATCAAGCTCAAGAGCACGGATTTGGGTGCCACGGCTGGTGCAGGAATTCAATTCAAGGCGGGCAACCAGACCGTCAGGGTCGACGCGCGTTACACGCTCGGACTCACGGACATCAACGACTCCGGCGACAACAGAAAAATCAAGAACCGCGCTTTCGCTGCCACCGTGGGGTTGGGCTTCCCGCTGCCAAGGTAATCGAGCGTCAGCGGTGAGCCGGAGCCTTCCCGAGCCGGCTCACCGATGTTGGCGTTGCGTCGCCAGGGGGCCGTTTACGCGCATGAGCATTGATCGAGCACGGACCTCTCTACGGGGATTACGATGAGCATTCTCGCCGAATGGAAGACGTTCAATCGCCAGCAGCGAAACGCCTTCATTGCCAGCTACCTCGGCTGGACGCTCGACGCATTCGACTTCTTCCTCATGGTGTTCGTGCTCCGGGCTGTGGCGGCGGAGTTCCACACGGACGTCAAGGCGGTTTCAGTCGCTATTACACTGACGCTTGCGATGCGCCCGTTGGGCGCGCTCTTCTTCGGCGCCCTGGCCGATCGATTTGGCCGCCGGCCGGTGCTGATGGTGGACATTCTCCTCTTTTCGATTCTCGAGCTGGCGTCGGCGCTCGCTCCGTCGCTTGTCGCCCTTCTCATTCTGCGAGCGGCCTTCGGATTCGCGATGGGCGGTGAGTGGGGCCTCGGCGCGTCCCTGACAATGGAGACTATTCCCGCAAAGGCACGGGGCCTCGCGTCGGGAGTCCTGCAGGTGGGTTACCCGACTGGTTTCCTCCTCGCGTCGATTGTTTACGGGCTGTTGTTCGAAACGATTGGATGGCGCGGAATGTTCGCGGTCGGTGTTCTGCCGGCGCTGCTTGTCCTTTTCATCCGCCGGAACGTGGAGGAGTCTCCCGCGTGGCATCGGATGCGTGCGCGTCCGCGGCGCTCGCTGGGCTCGCTCTTGCGCAATCATGGGCTGCTGTTCCTCTACCTCGTGGTGCTCATGACAGCATTCAACCTGTTCAGTCATGGTACGCAGGACCTGTATCCCACATTCCTTCAGGCGCAGCGCAAGCTGTCCACGCATACCGTCAGCACCCTGGTCATCATCGCAAACATCGGCGCCATTATCGGCGGTATCTCGTTCGGCACCCTGTCGCAACGGTTTGGACGACGGCGAACGATCGTGATTGCCGTCCTGCTCGCGCTTCCGGTCATCCCGCTCTGGGCGTTGAGCACAAGCGTGGTGCTGCTCGGCCTCGGAGCTTTTCTGATCCAGATCTGTGTCCAGGGAGCGTGGGGGGTGATTCCGGTGCACCTGAACGAGCTTTCACCAGACGAGCTGCGCGGCACATTTCCGGGGTTTGCATATCAGCTGGGCAACCTGCTCGCATCGGCCAATGCGACTCTTCAAGCTGGATTTGCCGCAAATCATGGCGGCAACTACGCGCTGGCTCTCGCGGTGGTTGCGGCCGGAGCTGCGGTCGCGATCGCGCTGCTCACGTCGGCGGGACGCGAGGCGCACAGCGTTGAGTTTGGCGCTCCTGCCGACTAACGCGAAATCGAATTGAGCTCGTGCGATTCGGTCACATCACCGAGCGAGTGGCCCTGTTCGGCTTATTGTTTTTTGTATAGCATAACTGTAAATGAGCCCGCGCTGGTTTTTCCGAAATCTCGTCATGTCCTGGCGAGCGCGTGGTGACGTCGGGAATTTCCTGAAGCGGCTGGTCTGGATTTACTCACCAAAATTGCCCGGCAACCTGAAGCTGAGTGAGTACTGTATCCGCTTCCGATATCCCGAGCCCGTGGGTACCGTGCGCCTGGTTGTGAGGGACAACAAGGGAGCTGATAACTTCATTCACAGCGAAGTATTCGAGCACGAATACTACCGTCTCCCTCTCGCAGATCACCCGAGGACCATATTGGACCTCGGGTCAAACATTGGCCTCACAGCCGTATACTTTGGCAGGCTGTACCCCGCAGCGAAGATCGCGTGCGTCGAGCCGATGCCGGGCAACCTTCGCATTCTCGAGAAGAACCTGCAGCTCAACTCGATTTCGGCCACCGTATTCGCCGCTGCCGCGCACAGTCACGATGGCACGCTTCTCATGGAAGTCGGGGAAAGGGACTACGGACATAAAGTCGCGGGCCCACAGACAGCTTCAAAGCGGGTTTTGAAGGTCAGCAGTATCTCGATACCGACAATAATGCGGGAGCTGCAGTGGCCTCAAATCGACCTCCTGAAGATGGATATTGAGGGGCACGAAAGTACTCTTCTGATGTCGGACCCCCAGTGGCTCCGGCAGGTGCAGACCCTTTGCATCGAATTGCACATTGGCTCGGGCGAGATTGAACTGAGATCACTTGCTGCAACGTTTGGTTATGGTGAGCCCGTCTGCCGGTCCGGCCTCTGGTTCATGAGCCGTGTGCCCAAAGAAGCCGAAGCAAGGCACATGAAGTAGCTACTCGACCCGCATCGTTTGCTCGATTGTGGGGTTTGTTACTGTCGTTGGGCGGCGGTCGGCTGGGGTGCCTCCCTCGATGCGAAGGCGGGATCGTCCGCAGCGTCCGGCCGTTGATACTTCTTCAGGCGCAGCGTCAGTGAGCCGACAACCTTGACCTTGCTCTTCAACTCTATGAGCGAGTGGAAGCGATCGTCGCTGAAGTACAGCTCCGCCTCGCCTCCTTCGCCAAACAGACCCGACGTCCTGATCGTCGGTTGAACGACGACTGTCTGGAACGTTCCCGCCGGCACCGTAATGACCTCCCGACGCACCACACGCAGCACTACGGGATTGTCCTCGGCCCGGAAATAGCGCGGGATGCTGTAGACGTCGCCGACCTTCAGAGGCAGGCTCCGGGCATATAAAAGCATCGTCAGATCATCCAGCGGCTTCTCCGCGTCCATCCGTCCTTTTTTTCCATCGTCTCTCAACCATTCGCCGCGCTCGGGGGAGATCTGATAGCTGGTGTTCCGCCGGTAGGTCACCTCATGCACGCTCTGCGTAAATCGACGGGAGAACACATCGCGCGTGTTCAGCCATGACGCCGCGTCACCCCACGACTCGAATCGGTCCCTGACCTTCGCCGGTCCGAAGCCGCCGTCTATGGCGAGGACTGAATGGAATGTCGAATGTCCGTCAACGGTATCATATGCGAAGACGGTAAAATGGCCGGTGCCGACCGACATGAAGCCGAGCTTGACGTCGTATTCGGCGTCTTCGACGATCCTCTTCTCCTGCGCGGCGAGCGCACCCGCAGAAAACGTCGAACCGAGAAGGAACGCTGTGGCCAACGCGTGAACGGTGCGCCTGCTGTAAGTCTTCATGGTATCGTTTGACGAGTGTCATGCCCAATTGGTTAACACTGGAGTCAGGCAATACCCTATTGGCGCTAGCTCTTTGGCTTCTTTGGACGGGGCGGGGCGTAAGCGCTGAAGTGCATCGTGTGGTGGCTCTGAGTCTCCGACCAGTCCTCCTCATCCTCCGGACTCGCCGGCTCTGTGTCGCCCAGGCGGCGGACGTTGATGCTCACCGTTCCGTCGGCGCGTACCGGATTGTAGATGTTCACGAAGTGGTGGCCGAACACAATTTCGCCCGGCTTGTACGACGTCCGCGCATGAACCTCCTGGGAGAACGTCTCGTCGATGCCAGATAGAAGCACGAGGAACTCGGCGTCACGGCTCGCGAGCTCGTCGGCAGTCAATCCCCACATCGGGCTCTTCTCGTCGATTGGATGAACGATCGTCCAGCTCAACGGGAAGAAGACGACGCGGGTTCGCTCGAGGGTGAGCTGGTCGTACTGCCGTGACGACCCGTCCATTATGCTGAAGAGCACCTTCGCCTCGAGCTCGATGAGCTGATTCGCCCGCGCATTGGTGAGGCGGAACATGAAACCCGTCTTCCCGTGATACGGAGCTACGACTGCACGGCTGCTGAAGACTATCGCCGCCGTCGGGCGCGAGAAACGAGCGAACAGAATTCCGGTTCCGAGGGCGAGCCCAAGCAGACCGGTCAGCGACTCCACCATGACGATGAGATTGGCGGCGACCCCCGTCGGGTAGATGTTCCCGTAACCGATTGTGCCGATGGTCTCGACGCTGAGGAAGAAAGCGCGGCCAAACGAACCGCCGAACATCGCCGGTGGCAGGCCCCCCAGGGACGCGGAGCCACAGGCGAGATATGCGAGCGCGAAGACGACATTGGTGAGCAGGTACCCCGTCACCACAACAGAGAAGAACCCCGGCCACGATATCGTGAGGAGAAGATGGTACGGGTAGAGCCTCGTGAGAAAAGGCATTCCCTCGCGGCGCGGGTTGAACGACCCGTCGCGGTTGAGCAGGCGTTTTTCGTTCGCGCCTCCGACGACGCTGCCGAAGCCGAGGTCCTTGAACTCCTGTGGGTTTGACGTTGGCGTTGGGGCGTACATTTTCACAGCTCGAGTCTGGAGAGAATACGGTGGCCGCTGGAAATAATAGGGGATGGCGCAGGTGCTTGCAGGGGCAGGCCGGCAGGCGTCTGCTGGTTGGCCTGCTGGCCCTCGTTGCCGGCGCGTGCGGTACCGACGTTCAGCGATCCGCGCCACCAGGGACAAGTCGCACCACGCAATCCACCGTTGGCTTCCGCTCGCGGCAGCAGCTCGACGAGCATTTTGCGAAACATGGCGCGGAGTTTGGAGGAATAGACAAGGCCAGGTATCTGCGCCTCGCGCAGGAGCTGCGCGACGCGCCGGCCGGCGGCGACATCCTCCAGATCGTAAGAGGCGACGGCACCGTTTCGCGCTTCGACCGGGTGAGCGGAGCGTTCATCGCGTTCGACGGTGATGGGACCATCAGAACCTTTTTCAAACCGAACGACGGCGAGCGTTATTTTCAACGCCAGGCAGAGCGCAGCCACTGACAACCGGCGCAAATGAAAAGAAAGAGCGAATCGAAGAACTCGGAAGCAGGACTGTCCGCTGCGGTAGCGCGGTGGGAGTCGATTGCCGAATCGGTGGACGGCTACGATCTCACTCTCGACGACTGGCTCAACGACATGGACCTGCGAGACATCATTGCCGGCGCATTTGCTGCCGCCGGCGAGAGCGAACGCAAATCGGTTTCCAGCCGGTTGAAGCAGGCCGACAGTCGGTTCCGCGAAGCTACTATTGCCACCGGACCGGTGTGGGGCGACGCCGTCGCCGCATCGCACTCGCATCACCCGGAGCGCACATGGTGGTACTTTCGAATCCCGCGCCATCCTGGCGCGACGCTCAGGTCCGATCTGGAATCGGCAGGCCTCACATGACACTCCGTCAACACTTCGTCGCCATCGCGGCTGTATCAGCGGGACTCGGCTGTGCCTCCTCGCCGCCGTCGTCCTCGCCCGCGCCTGCGCGGACGGATGTCGCCATCACTCCCGCCGACGTACGTTCGCGCATCTACCTCATTGCCGACGACTCGATGCTCGGCAGGCAGGCCGGCTATCTCGGAAACTTCAAGATGACGAAGTATCTCGCCGCCGAAGCAGCGCGGCTCCGGCTTGAGCCCGCCGGCGAGAACGGCAGCTACTTTCAGACTGTTCCAATGGTGCGGCGAGCCGTCGACTCGAGCTCGTTCCTGAAGGTGAATGGTGATTCCCTCCGCCTCTTCGCCGATTTCGCACCGATACGGCCAACCCCGACTCTTCGCCTCGCGACGTTTTTGTCGGTGAATGGCGCGCTGGCGGTGTATGGCGGCCGGGCCGGCGACACGGCCGCCACCATCACTCCCTCGGTGGCCGCCGGGCGCATCGTGGTTCTCGACGCGCCGCTCGATGTCAGCGGCAGACGGAGTGGCGTGTACGCTGCTGCCGCGACCAGCGCAGTCGCGCGCTATCCCGGCGCTGCCGCAATCGCGATAGCGGCGCTCGATCTCGTCTCGCCTGCTGCGGCGAGCTCTCTCTCGGGAAGAACCGGCGCATTGCTCATGCCGGTGGACGCGAGCCGGCCCACGCCAGCGGGGATCCTCATCACCGCGAACGCTGCCGAAAAACTCATGGGCGCCCCGCTTGGCGCACTCCTGCCAGGCGCGATGGGCAGGCCGGTGAGTCTCACCGTGAAATTCAGCGATCTCCCGGTGGAGGCCGCGGCGCGGAACGTCGTCGCCATTCTCCGCGGCTCAGACCCCGCGCTCCGGGGCGAGATGATCGCCATCGGCGCGCACAACGATCATCTCGGGATCGCACCACGCAAAGTTGACCACGACTCGCTCCGCGCTTACGACCGCGTGATGCGGCCGGAAGGCGCTCAGACCCGCGCGCCTGCTCCAACCGCCGAGCAGTGGACGAAGATCCACGCGATACTCGACAGTCTCCGCCGGCTGCGCCCGCCGCGCGCGGATTCCATCTTCAACGGCGCCGATGATGACGGCTCGGGCTCGGTTGCCGAGCTGGAGATCGCTGAGTCGCTGGTGGCCGGCCCGCGGCCACGGCGCTCGATTCTTTTTGTCTGGCACACGGGAGAAGAAGCTGGTCTCCTTGGATCCGCGTGGTTCACCGATCATCCCACCGTGCCGCGCGAATCCATCGTCGCCCAGCTCAACATGGACATGGTCGGCCGTGGGACGGCGGAGGACGTTCCAAGGGGCGGCCCGCGCAACCTTCAGGTGATCGGTGCGCGGCGGTTGTCCACTGAGTTGGGGGTGTTGATCGACTCGGTCAACGCACGTCGCTCGGCCCCCTACGATATCGACTATTCATTCGACGCCCCGCGCCATCCGCTCAATCGGTACTGTCGGAGCGATCATTATATGTATGCGCGTTACGGCATTCCGATCGCTTTCTTCTCGCGTGGTTATCACATCGACTACCACGTGGTGACGGACGAGCCGCAGTACATCAACTACGAGGGGCTCGCTCAGGTTGCGGGCTTCGTGCGCGATGTGGCGCTGGAGTTGGCGAATCGCGATCGGCGCATTGTTGTGGACGGGCCGAAGCCCGATCCACAAGCGGCGTGTCAACAGTAAGCCGTCGCTCAGTGCGTCGCGCCGCTCCGCGCCTCCCATTCCTGACGGGTCATGACCACCACCGGCTCCAGCTTCTTCCCGGCGAGTGCCGAGTTCAGCCCGGGAATCTCCTTCGCCGACCATGCGTCGAAGTCCCTCACTATGTCGGCGACCTCGCGGCCGATCGCGGCCGCCCGCTCGACCTGTGTCTGCGACGGGCGACCGTCGTAACCGTTAACCGCGCCGTAAAGATCGGCGAGGTTTTCCCTCAGCCGCTCTTCGCCGGTGATCATTCCTCCTTCCTTGGTGGCGACGATCTTCCTGCGGAGTACATCCACTGACGCCGACGCCGACTTGAGCCGCGCGCCGAGAGGATCGGCCGCCGGCAGTTTTGCCGCGCGATCGTCGAGCGCCAGCCGCACCCTGTTCAGTCGCTCCACCGCGAACGACATCTCGCTCAGCATTTCAGCGAGCCGGGTCGCGAGGGCGAACTGCGCTGCGCGGTCGGCGGCGGAGTGCGTGGTGCGCGGGTCCGGAAGGACGACGAGCGGCATGCTGTAGACGTCCTTGTCCTTCGTCATCCGCACCGTGTACGTCCCCGGTGGGACGCGGGGTCCCACCGCCGCGCCGAATGCCGCGCTTGCGGCCGGTGGTACTGTCGGCGCCTTGAGCCTCATCGACCATCTCACTCTGCTCAGGCCACGGCGTTTGGTGCTCGGCACCGTGCCCACCAGGCGACCGGCCGAGTCGAGAACCTCGATCTTCATGTCGCCGAAGATGTGTCGCTTCTGGAGATAGTAGGTGATCTCCGCGTCGTCCGTCGGGTTCGGACCGGTGAACGCGGCGTCGCCATTCGCCCACCCGCCGCCGACTCCGGGACGCTGCACCGTCGGGCGCGCCGGCATGAACGCGACGCTCTTCGCAAGCGTGGCTGGCGTCATGCCCCGGAGCGGAGTGATGTCGTCGATTATCCAGATGCCTCGTCCGTGCGTCGCGATCACCAGGTCGTTGTCGCGAGGATGGATCGCCAGATCACGAACCGCGACGCTCGGCATGTCACCGCCCTTGTAGCGCGACCACTTCGCGCCCCCATCGAGTGACACCCACAGTCCGAATTCGGTGCCGAGAAAGAGAAGATCGTGATTTACGAGATCCTCCTTGATCACGTGCGCGTATCCGCGAACCGGACTGTCCGCCGCGATGAGCGGCGTCCAGGTCCTGCCGTAGTCCGTCGACCTGTACGCATACGGCTTCATGTCCCCGAACGTGTGCAGGTCGAACGTCGCGTAGACGGTGCCGTCGTCGAAGTGGCCCGGCTCGACCGAGGAAACCCACGCGTTCTTCGGCAATCCCCGAATGTTGGCGACGACGTTCGTCCACATTTTCCCGCCGTCGCGGCTCAGCTGAAGGTTCCCGTCGTCCGTCCCGACCCAGATCACGCCCGAATTCCTCGGTGACTCGGCAATGGCGTAGATGGTCGTGTGCGTTTCCGCCGCGGAATTGTCGATGGTCACACCGCCTGACTGTTCCTGCAGCTGCTTCTGCGGATCGTTGGTCGTGAGATCGCCGGAGACACGCTCCCAGGTCTGGCCGAAGTCGCGCGACCGAAAGAGAAACTGCGATCCGATGTAGATCGTGCCCTTCTCAGTCGGACTGATGTGGATCGGCGTGTTCCAGTTGAACCGTAGTTTCTTCTCCTGGTAGCGTGGCAGCGGCTTGATGGGCCGTGTCTCGTGCGTCTTTCGATTCACTCTTCCGATTTCTCCGCCCTGCGCTTCGGCGTAGATATAGTTCGAGTCGGTCGGGTCAACGAACATCCAGAAGCCGTCGCCGCCGTACATGTTCTCCCACTGGCTGTTGGCCACTCCGCCGGGGAACTCGGAAGCGCCAACCCACGAGCTGTTGTCCTGCAGTCCGCCATAGACGTGATACGGCCGGTCCATGTCGAGACTGACGTGATAGAACTGCGAGATCGGAAGGTTGTCCGCCTTCCACCACTTGTTGCCGCCGTCATAGGAGTACCAGACGCCGCCATCATCGCCGGTAATCACGTGGTCGCTGTTCTCGGGATCGATCCAGACATCATGAAAGTCGCCGTGTGCGCCGCCGCTGATGTTGCTGAAGCTCTGACCTCCGTCGGTACTGAAGATCAGCGGGCCGTCCGGCTTGTAGATCCGATTCTCATTTTTCGGGTCGACAATGAGATTCGCGAAGTAGAAGGGACGCCAGACCATGTTCTGGCTGCGATCCCGGGCTTCCCACGTCCGCCCGCCATCATCCGAGCGGTAGAGCGCGTTCAAGGGGGGCACCGCTTCGATGAACGCGTACACCACTTCGGGTCTGGATGGGGCGACAGTGACCGCGACTCGGCCCCATGGCTTCGGAGGAAGGCCCTTCGTGGTGGTTGCGTTCAAATCGCTCCAGGTGCTTCCGCCGTCGGTAGACTTGTACAGCCCGCTCGCGCTCGGCGCTGTCTCTCCGTTGCCGCCTGAGCGAAACGTCCATCCCTTGCGACGGAAGTCCCACATGCCGGCGTACAGCGTCCGCGGATTCTTCGAATCCATCGACATCATCGAGCAGCCGGTGGAGAGATTCCCGCCCTTCAGAATCTTTGCCCACGTCCGTCCGCCATCGGTGGTCTTGTAGACTCCACGCTCGTCGCTGTCGCTCCACAGCTTTCCGGGAACGCACACATAGACGGTGTTCGGCGCGGACGGGTCCACCAGAATCTTCGCGATGCGCTCGGATTCCCGCAGCCCGAGATTCGTCCAGTTCTCGCCGCCGTCGGTCGATCGGTACACGCCGTCGCCAATGGAGACGCTGTTTCTCGTCCATGCCTCGCCTGTTCCGACCCACACTACTTTCGGATTCGTCGGATCGATCGTGATAGCTCCGATCGACTGAGCCGTCTGCTTGTCGAAAACGGGCTTGTAGGTGGTACCGCCGTTGGACGACTTCCACACTCCGCCGCTCGCCGCGCCGATATAAATCGTGAGCCTGTTTCCCTCATGAACCCCTGCCACCGCCGCCACACGCCCGCTCATCGCCGCGGACCCGATGTTGCGCGCGCCGAGCCCCGAGATCGTTTCCGAATCGACTCGCGGAGCTGACGGGGCAGCCGCCGGTGCGGGCGTCTGCGCGGATGCTGCGCGAACAAGAGTCGCGGCGGCAAACGCAGCGACAGCCAGGCGGGCTACCGTCCGCTGAATCCCTGCCACGGCGGTCATCGCCCGCCCTCGGGTTTGCGGAAGCGACTGTCGTCTATCGCAACATTGGCGTCGATCCTCTCGAACGTCACCTTCCCCTTATCCTGCCCCTTCAATCCGCTCTCTATCGAGAATGGCATGAACCACCCAGCGACTTCCTTGTAATCGCCGAGTGTCGTCTCGATTTCCTGCTCGGTGCCTCTGATCGTCCGCTTCTCGTCCATCCTGATCGGGACGAAGTAATCAGTGTCCATGTAATAGGTCCTGACGTCTCCGCTTGGCAGCGTCACCTTGAGCTTGTAGACGTCGGTGCCTTCGATCTGGTCCATTCCCGCGAGCTCGACCTTGTTTCCCTTCTCGCGGTAATTGACGAGCGGCTCGTCGAAGTCAGCGTCCTCGACGATTCCGCGCATTTCGTCCTCGCTCAGCGCTTCCGGATCTTTTTTGCCTCCGAACGGATCGATTTTCCATCCGGTCTTTCCGTCCCAGGCGTTGATTCCGGTCATTCCCTGAAGCGAGAACTCCTCGCGGACGCGATTCGGCCGTTTGTTCTCCTGGATGACGATCGCTTCGAAGCCGCCGCCGCCGGTGAATTTCCCCACCCGCCTCAGCGTCTGGACGGCCTGAATTTTATCCATGCCACCGACGGTCTTGATGTAGCGCGCGATGATCTCGTCGGCGGTCTGGGCTGGAAGGCGTGATGCAATGAGCGCAGAGGCGACCGCAATCGTTGCGTGGAGGAGGCGCATTTTGTTTCCGATCCGGATGGCGGGTGAGTCGTCGAATGATCCGCGAGCGCGCATTCTGCGAGCGCACAATACGATACGAGTCTGCCGCGCTCACCACCAGCCGGACGAATGCCGCTCCAGGACGGGATTAGCCAACAGGCCTGCTGGGAGCCGTCGCGGGCGGCGTGCCGGCAGTAAGTTAGAGGTGGAGTTGCGCCCGTAGCTCAATTGGATAGAGCATCTGACTTCGGATCAGAAGGCTGGGGGTTCGAGCCCCTCCGGGCGCGTGACGACAGCGGTTGAACTGTGACGAGCAAGACAAGCGGGTCAAGGTTGGGTCAAGATTTCGCCTGCAAGTCACGCGCTAAAACGCTCGCGAGGCCCTCCGGCTGCCCCGTAGCGGCCACGATCCCCCCGAGGCGCACTAATGATAACTGGAACTGATCTAGCGGAGAGATTCTTTTCGAGCAACGGTACCACATATGATCAGATAGCCAATCTGAGCACTTTGGGACTTGATATATGGTGGAAAAAACTGATCCTCAACAAAGTGCCCAGAGGTTCCAGGCAAATCCTGGATCAAGCTTGCGGGACCGGCATTCTAACTTTCAAAATTGCCCGAA
>DATBZT010000293.1:0-3271 GCA_036513055.1 Gemmatimonadaceae bacterium
CGCCTTTTTCGTTTCCCGTTACCCGCTACCCGTTACCCGCTACCCGTTACCCGCTACCCGTTACCCGTTACCCGTCTCCCGTTACCCGTCTCCCGCTACCCGTTACCCGTCTCCCGTTACTCGTGGTGATTCCTTGTATACTTCGACCATGAGCGCGACCGCCGAGACCAAGCCCACCACCCGCGCGGGAATCGTCACCGTCGCCGGCGCACCAAACGCCGGCAAATCCACCCTCCTCAACCGTATCGTCGGCCAGAAGCTCTCCATCACCAGCCGGAAGCCTCAGTCCACCCGCGACCGCGTCGTCGGCATCCACACCACCCCCGACGCCCAGATGATCGTCTTCGACACGCCGGGATTGCTCGAGCCCAGGTACGCTCTCCAGCAGGCGATGCGCTCCACCGCGCTCGTCGCCGTGGCCGACGCCGACGTTATCGCCTACATCGCCGACGCCACTGCCGGTGCGCCACGGCCCTTTGCGACCGCTGCTGGCCTGTCTGCCCCGCCAAAGGCGCCCGTCATTCTCGTCCTCAACAAGATGGATCTCGTCGACGACCGGTCCCGCCAGCGACTCGCCGAGGAGTGCCCTGACGCGCTCTTCATCTCCGCCACAACCGGCGAAGGCGTCCAGTCCCTCGTTGCGCGCCTCACCGAGAGTCTTCCGGAAAGCCCCTTTCTTTACCCCGACGACGAGATCAGCACACAGTCCGTCCGCTTCTTTGCCGCCGAGCTCGTGCGCGAGACGGTGCTCGAACAGCTGCATGACGAAGTGCCCTATAGCGTTGCCTGCGGCATCGAGGAGTTCCGCGAGGGACGCTCACCGGTGTACATTCGAGCGGTGGTCTACGTCGAACGCGAAAGTCAGAAACGGATCATCATCGGCTCAAAAGGGTCGCGGATCCGCGAGATCGGTCAGGCGGCTCGAAAAAAAATCGAGGCTTTCATTGGAGAGACCATCTACCTCGACCTGTGGGTCAAGGTCGTTCCCAACTGGCGCCGCAGCGCTTCCGCTCTCGAGCGCTTCGGCTATCACATTGCAAAGGACAAGCGCGCATGAGTCTGGACCCTCAGCTGCTCGATATCCTCGTATGCCCCAAATGCCACGGCGAGCTGGAGTACCGCGAAGCTGAATCAAGCCTCGTCTGTCCGGCCTGCTCGCTGCGGTATCCGATCAGGGACGACATCCCCATCATGCTCATTGATGAGGCTGAGCCGCTCTAGCGCGCCGACCCTGCGAGTGTGGGTAGCGGCGGCAGCAACAACGGTCGCTCTGTGCCTTCTGACCACAGCGCCTGCCGCAGCGCAGACGACGGACGCGACCAGTGGCGCGCTCTTCCTCCTCTTGCCCGTTGGCGCCCGCGCCGTCGGCATGGGCCAGGCCATGGTCGCCGAGCGCCCTGGAAGCGAAGCGGTGTGGTGGAACCCAGCCGGCATCGCAAGGCAGGACAAGAAGGAAATCGCCATCCATCACTCCCAGACGATCGCCGCCACCGGTGATGCCATCACGTTCCTGTATCCCACTCGCGCCATTGGCTCGCTTGCCCTGTCACTGAACGTTCTCAATTTCGGCGACCAGCAGATCACCGATCCCGGCGGCGTACCGGTTGGTGTGGTGCTTCCCCGCGACATTCTGATCGCAGCGACTTACGGAGCCGCCATCGGAAAGCGAATGAACGCCGGCATCACCTACAAGCGGCTTCAGTATCGAGTGGACTGTTCGGGGCAATGCTCCAATGTCTCCACCTTCACCGCGACGTCGAGCGCGGCGGATTTCGGCGTCCAGTACGACCTTCCAACGAGCTCGCCGCTGACGCTCGGCGTGGCGGTCCGGAACCTTGGAACGCGGCTCCAGGTGAACGATCGCGAGCAGCCAGACCCGCTGCCAACGCGGATCGAAGCCGGCGCCGAGTACAGTCTGCCATTTGTGGCGGCACTCATCGCCGACACTGAAGTGAGGGTCGCGTCCGACGTCATCGCCGACCGCAACCTGAATCATCCCGCGATACGGCTCGGTGCCGACATCGCGTATGAAAAGAACATCCACCTGCGGGGCGGCTATGTCGCAAATGATGTCAATGGCGCGCGGACTGCACTCGGGTTCGGCATCGCCACGGGTCACCTGATGTTCGACATCGCCCGGACCTTTGGAGGTCTCTCCGCCGATGCCGGCGTGACGCCGACCTATCTCTCGCTGCGCTACCTGTTCTGATGAGCTTCGCGGACAACGCCCCGCGTACAGCCGTCATAGTCATCCTCGTGGCGGCCTCTTTTCCGATGGGTGGCAGCCGCTGATACAACAAGACCGTCCTTCGATCGAATGAAGATTTTCTACCTCGTATTCATCTTCGTGCCTGCTGCGATCGTGGCCGAGCTGCTGCATGCTCCGCCGATCGTGATTTTCGTCTCGAGCGCGATTGCCATCATTCCGGTCGCCGGCGTCCTCGGCTCCGCCACGGAAGAGCTTGCCGGTCACACCGGACCCACCCTTGGCGGCCTTCTCACGTCGACTCTGGGAAACTTTGCCGAGCTCGTGATTGCCGGGTTTGCGCTCAAGGCGGGGCTGGTCGGGTTGGTGAAAGCTTCCATTACCGGGTCGATTCTTGGTAACCTCCTGCTCGTTCTCGGAGCGGCGCAGCTCGCCGGCGGCCTCAAGTACAAGACGCAGAAAATCAACCCGAATGTCGCGGGCCTCAACACGACGCTGCTGACTGTTGCGGTCATCGGCCTTGTCTTGCCGGCACTGTTCTATGCGCTCCATCCCGACCCGCAGCGAGTGAAGACCGTGAGCATGTCCGAAGGGGTGGCCGGTCTGCTGATACTTGGTTACCTGCTGTCGCTTGTCTATTCCATGTACACGCACAAGCGGCTGTTCGGAGAGACCGCGGTCATCTCACCGCATAACTCCACAACGGGCTGGTCGCTGCGGAGGTCGATTGTGATTCTCGGGGCAGCGGCTCTGACAATCGGCGTGCTGTCGGAGATTCTGGTGTCGGCAACCGAGGCGGCAGTGAAGAGGATGGGACTTTCGGAGATGTTCGTCGGCCTCGTTCTGATTCCCATCATTGGAAACGCTGCGGAAAACAGCTCAGCCGTGCTGATGGCGATGAAGAACAGAATGGATCTCGCAGTCGGGATCGCCGTCGGATCGAGCGTCCAGGTGGCACTGGTTGTCGCGCCGCTGCTGGTGTTCATGGGCGTTGCGCTTGGAAAGCCGATGGACCTTGCGTTTACGACGATGGAGGTGGTGAGCGTTGCACTTGCCGTTGCAGTA
>DATBZT010000294.1:0-4266 GCA_036513055.1 Gemmatimonadaceae bacterium
GGGCAAGGCGTTTTCCCGTTCAACGCGATGCACGGCAACATCGAAACGAGACGGTGCGCGGCGGTGGACAGCGTTCCTAATCGCCTGATTGGCGTGAGGTCGGCAGTTCAACTCTACCCAGGCACACTCCAATGACAACGACTAGCCCGCCGTAAGGCTGGTTTTTTCGTGCCCGTCCCTGATTTGACATTTCTTGCGGACTTGGGCGCGCGCTTTCCCTTGCGCGCCATCCACCCGGTATCTTCGCGACACCTCCTCACAGGATCGGCGCGATGCCCGGAAGAATCTGCTCCCGGTCCAACCATGTTTGGATTGATGCCCGGCTGCTGCCGCCCAATGAGGAGTCGTCGCCGGCAGCGCGAGAGGCTGCGGAAGCATTGCGATTGGCCGCCCTAATCTTCACGTTTGCTCATCATCGCTGCGCCTTCCGAAAACGCCCTGCCCAGCCGCGAGGCAATCCCAATGACCGACCAGCTCTCCCGCCGCACGTTCGCCAAACTCGCCAGCGCCGCGGCACTCGGCGCCTCGACCGTTCCCCTCGCCGCGCAGGCGGCTCAGGGCGCCCAGGCAGCGACGCTCCAGACTCTGACAGCGCGCTCGTTCCCGACCGGCTTCCTCTGGGGCACCGCAACCGCGTCCTATCAAGTCGAGGGCGCCGTCGCCGAAGACGGACGCATGCCGTCCATCTGGGACACGTTCTCCCACACGCCCGGCAAGGTCGCCAACAACGCGACCGGTGACGTCGCCGATGATCACTACCATCGCTACAAGGGCGACGTCCAGCTCATGAAAGCGCTCGGCGTAAAGGCATACCGATTTTCTATCGCCTGGCCGCGCGTCTTTCCCCAGGGCAGCGGCGCGCCCAATCCGAAAGGGCTCGACTTCTACAATCGCCTCGTCGACGAGCTACTCGCCAACGGCATCGAACCCTTCGCCACCCTCTACCACTGGGACCTGCCGCAGGCGCTCCAGGATCGTGTCGGCGGATGGGAATCGCGCGACACTGCGCAGGCGTTCGGCAACTACGCGGGCTACGTGGCCGAGCATCTCACCGATCGCGTGAAGCACATCTTCACCATCAACGAGTTCGGCGCTTTCATGGAGCTGGGTTACGGCATCGGCATCCACGCACCCGGACTCAAGCTACCGAAGGCGCGTTTCTACCAGGCCCGCCACAACGGTGTGCTGGGACACGGGCTCGCGGTGCAGGCCATCCGCGCCAGAGGCAAGCCGGGCACCAGGGTCGGCATCGCAGAGAACCTGGCGGTGGGCGTGCCCGTGATCGAGACGCCCGAGCACATACAGGCGGCAGAGCGCGCGACGCGCGAGATGAACGCCCAGTACCTCACCGTCATCATGGAGGGGAAGTACACCGACGCGTACCTCGCGCGCCTCGGCGCCGACGCACCGCACTTCACGCCGGAGGATCTCAAGACGATCTCAACACCTATGGATTTCGTCGGCACCAACATCTACCAGCCGACGTTCGTCCGCGCCGACGCGTCGCCCAGCGGTTTCACCATCGTTCCGAATCCGCCGTCGTATCCGCACATGGCGTCGCCCTGGCTGTTCATGGGACCCGAGGTGTTGTACTGGGGACCGCACCATGTCGCGAAACTCTGGAACGTGAAGGAGATCTACATCACCGAGAACGGCACCTCGTCGTCGGATGTCCCCGCCGCGGATGGCCAGGTGTACGACACCGACCGCATCATGTACCTGCGCAATTATCTCAGTCAGCTCCAGCGCGCCGTGTCCGACGGCGTGCCCGTGAAGGGCTACTTCCTCTGGAGCCTGATGGACAACTTCGAGTGGGCCGATGGTTACGGGAACCGCTTCGGCCTCCACTACGTGGACTACGCCACGCAGCGTCGCACGCCCAAGTTGAGCGCCGCGTTCTATCGCGAGGTCATCGCCCGGAACGCCGTGGTGTAGTGGAATGCGCCAACTCCAATCGAAAGCATCATGAATACGCGCCGCCAATTCTTGATCCGTGCCCCACTCGGCCTTCTCGGCGCAGCGGCGGCGTGTCGGGGCCAGAGTCAACCAGTAAGCCCAGTCGCCGGTCCACCAACTGGAGCTCCGCCCAGTAGTGGTCTCCCCGCCGGAGCTCCGCCGACCTTCGGAACCGCCAACGCCGTTGGTCCTGAAGTCTCCATCACCACATTCGCCGAAGCGGAAAAGCTCGCGCAGGTCCAGATGACGAGCTCCGAACGCACAATGGCGGCGGCGACCTGGCGCGCGACGATGGCACCACTCCTCGAGCGTCGAGTTGGTCCGCGAAAAGTCGCGCTCGAGACGGATGTCGCTCCGGCGACGCGATGGAACCCGATGCTGCCCGGAGCAACACTTCGTCCGGCAAAGGATCGCTTCGTCCGTAGCGCCGGCGATCCGGGCCCGCTCCCAACGAGCGACGTCGACATCGCGTTCGCCCCCGTCACTCACCTCTCCCGCTGGATCGAATCGCGCAAGCTCACCTCCGAGCGCTTGACGCACATATATCTCGACCGCCTGAAGCGCTTCGATCCACAGCTGCGATGCGTCATTACACTCACGTCCGACGTCGCACTCGACCAGGCCCGGCGTGCGGACGCAGAGATTGCCGCAGGCAAGTATCGAGGACCACTACACGGAATTCCATGGGGCGGCAAAGATCTTCTCGACACTGCTGGCATTCCCACCACCTACGGCGCCGACCCATTCCGGAATCGCATCCCGTCCGTGGATTCAGCTGTCGTGAGACGTCTCCGCGATGCGGGCGCCGTGCTCGTCGCCAAGCTCAGCCTCGGCGCTCTCGCTCTCAACGACATTTGGTTTGGCGGCCAAACGATGAATCCATGGCTGCTCGAAGAAGGTGCGTCCGGATCGAGCGCTGGTCCTGGCGCCGCGACTGCGGCGGGCCTCGTTGGTTTCACCATCGGCAGCGAGACGCAGGGCAGCATCGTGAGTCCCAGCATGCGATGCGGAGTGACGGGATTGCGTCCGACTTATGGCAGAGTCCCACGCACAGGCGCGATGACGCTCTGCTGGTCGTACGACAAGCTCGGCCCCATGGCGCGGAGCGTGGAAGACACGATGCTGGTATTACAGGCGCTTTCAGGTCCTGATGCTGGCGACGTATCGAGCGTACCCAGTTTGCTCGACTTCGATCCCGCCGCTTCAGTCCGCGGGCTGCGGATCGGGTATTTCCCCAAGTGGATGGCAGAGAGTCCTGCGACCGATGTCGATCGTGCGACACTGGAAGCTGCGCGAAAAGTCGGCATGATCCCGACTCCGGTGTCGATTCCGGATTGGCCGTATGACTCATTGAACGTCATCCTCTTCGCGGAAGCCGCAGCTGCGTTCGAGGACCTGACGCTGAGCGGAAGGGCAAACGAGCTCCGCGTGCAAACGCCGGACGCGTGGCCGAATCTGTTCCGCGAAGCGCGATTTCTCTCGGCGGTGGATTTCGTTCAGGCCGATCGATTCCGCCGAAAGGTGGCGCGCGAGATGGCGCGCATAATGTCGCAGGTAGATCTCCTGATGGTACCGTCCTTACGCGATGAGATGCTCGTGATTTCCAACAACACGGGGCATCCGTCGTTGACGCTCCGGACTGGGTTCGTGTACGTGTCGGAGGCGCGCAGCGATTGGGCGCCCGATCCTGCTCATCCACTTCCGAGGTTCTCGCCGCCACGGCGAGTTCCGTACGGCGTCACTTTGATTGGTCGCCTGTTTGACGAGGGTACGATCGCCAGTGCTGGAATGGCGCTCGAGCAGTCACTCGGCGTTGTCGGAGAGCGCCCCCAGGGGTTCTCGGCGTAGCTACCGGGGACAGTATGCGCAAACTCACCGACGAGGATGTCGCGGATGTTTGCTTCCATATCCGACGAGCTGATGATGCTCCAGGAGGTGAAGCGGAAAAGGGCTTGTCTATGTACCCCTCACATCATTACTGCGGATATTGCTATGGAGTACTGAAATTCTCCAACAGCGAGCGACGCACACAACCAACGCTATCTGCTGTCGATTCAGCTGTCGATTGATCCCGACATTGTCCGGCATCGCGAAGGTCGAACCACGACAGACCACGCTGTCCGTCAACGATTTACTGCTTTCTTGCCGGACTTCTTACTCCCCTTCGGTCGCCTGATAAGCGTGAGGTCGGTAGTTCAACTCTACCCAGGCCCATTTAGCGGATATGGCGTCCCACGACGATACAAGTCGCTGAGACGCCATTTGTGTTTTATGCGAGCGACCCCCAGTGACAACCACAAGTGACAGAGC
>DATBZT010000295.1:0-2899 GCA_036513055.1 Gemmatimonadaceae bacterium
GGGACGATCCGTCGCGACGGAGCACGCCGGTCAGGAAATAGGTGTCGTTAAGACTGAGATTGGCCCGGGTGAAAAAGGAGACGAGGCGGCTCTCGGATTTGCTTGCCCACGGAGCGACAAGCGTGCCGCCGCCGTTGAGACCGTAGTACCCTAACGCATCACTGACGAAGTTCCGAGCTTGGGCTCCGAATTCGTTAAAGACGTATTCGTTGTACTCGTAACCACCGACGACCTCGAGCTCCCTGTCGCTGAACTGCGGGTGAAAGGTCAGCAGAGTCTGGAGAGTCGTCGACGTGTTGTCGCGATTGACTCTTTGCGCGAGTCCCGGAAACTGCGCTCCGTACGGATCGATCCGCGGGATATACGTGTTTCGGTCGCCGATAACGCGGTCCGCGCCGATGTTAACCCGCGCCGTTAGACTTGGGATAAGGTCGAAGTCGCCGGAGACGTTGCCCAGCGTCCGATCGGAGGTGCCGTCGTCCTTGATCTCGTTCGCCATCGCAACCGGGTTGCGGACCGACTGAGCGCCCCCTCCGATCTGATAGTAGGTCGAGGTTCCACTCGTTGGATCCGTCAGTGTAACGGGGTGCGTCGGATTGAAGTTGACCATGTTGATGAACACGCCCCCTTCGAACCCACCGGTGTTGTCGTAAGGAAGATATTTGTTGATGACGTGGGCGCCGGTGAGATTGAGTCCGAGGCGCAGCCGGCCATCGATTGCCTGGTGAGTCCCGTTCAGTCGGGCCTGATAACGGCGGAATCCGTTATTGATTACGATGCCTTCCTGGTCCAGGTAATTGAGCGAGGCTCGGTAGGCCGTATTCGCTGATCCCCCCGCGAATGAAAGGTTGTGCTGGACCGTCGGGGCGCTGTGTGTGAGCGCGTGCTCCCAATCGGTGTTCGCCGTGTCGAGACCTAGAAGGCGTGATGGGTTGAGAACGCTGTCCGCAACCTGCTGCCTAATGAACGCCCGGTAATCATTGCCGTTCAAGAGATGGAGATAGTTTCGCGGTGAAGACATTCCGGCCTGGAAGTCGTACTCCATAGTTGGCCCGCCGGCAGGGCCTCTCTTCGTCTCAATCAGAATAACGCCGTTCGCCGCTCGGCTACCATAGATCGCCGTTGCTGCGGCGTCCTTCAGAATCGAGATCGATTGAATGTCTGAGGGATTCAGCAGATTCATCGGGTTGCGCGGGAGCGGTGGTGATCCGCCAATCCCGTAACCCGCGGGCTCCGACTCTACGTTGTTGATCGGAACTCCATCGATGACATAGAGCGGCTCGTTGCTGGCGCTGATCGATGTGCCGCCGCGAATCAGAATCTGGGCTCCGGCGCCGGGCTCACCGTTGTTGCCGGTGATTTGAACGCCGGCGGCGCGGCCCTGGATCATGCTGGTGACGTTGGGAACCACTCCGACATTGGCCTGGCTCGCATCTATCGTCGCGACAGATCCGGTGATCGCGAGTCGTCGCTGCGTTCCGTAGCCGGTGGTCACGACTTCCTCGAGCACGGCCACTCTTCGTTCGAGCGGGAACACCACCGTGACCGATCCGGCGTTCGGGACGACCACAATTTGCACCGGAGCGGTGAACCCGATGCGACGGGCACGCACGGTCTGTGAGCCGGACGGGACGCCGCCGATGGTGAAGGTACCGTCGGGTCCGGAGACGGCCCCGCGCCTGGTGCCTTCTACGAAGACACTGACATCGGCGACAGGCTGCTGAGTCACCGCGTCAACGACTCTGCCAGTGATGGTTCCAGTGGGTGGGACCGGGGTCTGTGCGCTCAATTGCATCGACCATAACAGGCCGACGACTAGAGCGAGAGTGAAACGACGAACAACCGCCATACGGAGGTCCTCCACAGGGGTGGTGAGTGGAACTTTGGCCGCTCTCATTTTGTGTCCTGCTGCGGGCACACGGACTTCGCCGGTTCATCCGGATTGCCGGAAATCGGCGAGTCGACCAGCTCGCAAATGGAACCGCGTCGTCACTAAATGCTGTCTGGTGAAGGAATTGTCAAGATTGAGTATCCCGCGGGGAATCTGTGTGGGACCGTAGGGAGATGAGAGCCGTCGGGGGTTCGGGAAGGGACGGCCCCGGTCAGGTCGTGCGAGTCAGGGTTCACTGCAACTGCGAGAGGAGCCAGGTCGGAGGCGCAGTTGGCGTGAGTTGCGGCCCCCGATCCAAAGGCATAGAATCCGGCCGGAGGGGGCAGAGATATGAAGCCGATGTACCTTGCAGGCGTAGAGAACCACGACGCTGCCGAGCCGCACGCAGCGATGTTCAGGGAGATGCGGGGAGCGGGCATCCCGATTCCCCAGATCCTGCATCTGTTCGCGTTCAAGCCCGAGCGAACCCAGTTCCTGGCGCTGTTCACGCAGGGAGCGATGCGCGGCCCGTCGCCGTTGCCGCCCTGGCAGCGCGAGCTCATCGCGGCCTTTACTTCGAAGCTCAATCAGTGCCTGTTCTGAATTGGCTCCCACGCCGCGGTCGCGGCGGAGTTGCACGGGGATCGCGCTCTGATACAGAGTGTCCTGAATGATCTCGACAGCGCGCCGATCGCCGACAAGGACCGGACGCTTTACGCTTTCATCAAGAAAATGGTTCGCGACTCCACATCCATTGGGCAGGAGGATGTGGATGTTACGCGTAAGGCTGGTTGGTCCGATGAGGCGCTCTACGACGCGATAACCGTCTGCTCGCTCTTTCAGTTCTACAACAACTGGATCGATGCGACCGGCGTCGCGGACATGCCGGCGCTTGGCTACGAGATGTCCGGACACAGACTGGCGACTCAGGGCTACGCATCTGAGCCCCCGTCGAAACGTCGCGCGGAATCGATTCGATCGACGGGACCAAAGAAGTCGACGAAGTCAAAGGCTGCGAAGAAATCGAAG
>DATBZT010000296.1:0-20013 GCA_036513055.1 Gemmatimonadaceae bacterium
TCGAGTGCCTTCGTGCGATTGGCAAGCCCATAGGCGATGCTGGCCTTCAGGTGCCGTGACACCTTCCGTCTCAGCGCATCATCCAGATCCTTTCGAATGACATTGCCGCCAAGCGGCAGCGGCAGGCCAGTTTCGCCGAACCACCATGCGCCCATGTCGGCAACGAGATGGAGGCCCTGGGCGTCGTACGTGATCTGGCCTTCGTGTATCAGAAGGCCGGCATCTACATCGCCGCGCATAACTGACGCATCTATCTGGTCGAACGGCGTGAAGACGGGCTCAAATTCCGGTTCATAAAGGCGCAGTGCGAGATAAGCGCTGGTGAGCGCTCCGGGTACGGCGATTCTCTTTCCACGCAGCTCGCGGCGCTTCATGGGCGAGCGCGTAACCAGCTTGGGGCCGTAACAGTCGCCCATTGAGGCACCATGCGGGAGCAGGGCATACCGGTCTGCGAGGTACGCATAAGCGTGAATTGATACGGCGGTAACCTCGAGCTCGCCCCGCATCGCGCGCTGATTCAACGTCTCGATGTCCTGAAGCTCATGGACATAGTCGACGTCCTCTGAGTCGACCTTGCCTTCGGCCAGCGCATAGAACATGAAGGCGTCGTCCGAGTCGGGACTGTGAGCGAGGTGAATCACGGTGTTGCTCATCACTTGGTGCCGCGGGCCTTCCGTGCTGCCGTAAGCGCGCTGGTAATGTCGTTCTGATGCCGGTCGTATTCAGGCAGCTTTTTCGCCAGCTCGCTCTTTTCGGCAGCGAGGAATCTGCTCTCGAACAACTTTTGCGCCGTGGCGTTGCCGGCAAGCGCGGCAACGCGGGCGCCTAGGATGAGCCCGAGAAGGTGGTTGGGATTATCGTGCAGGATCGTGTCAGCCTGTGCCCGCGCCAGAGGCAATGCTCCGGAGACTTCGGCGATGCGACCCAGGTCGTATCGTTGATCGGAGTTCATCGGCGAGAGCATCTGGTACACGCTGATCGCCATCGGAGCGAAGAAAAGAACGCTGTCAGTCTTACCCTGGCTGCTCAGCAGCATCACGCGATTAAAGAGCCGGTCTGCCTGCTCCTGTGGTGACATGCTCGAGATGTCGGGGAGGCGCATACCGGGAGTCGCACCTCCGGACTCTTGACCTTGCGAAAGCGGGGTGCGGTCGTCGAGGCCAGCCTGCGGGAGCGCATTTTGTGGTGCGTCGAGAGCACTTCCGCGGCTGGAGTTGAAGTACTTTCCCGCCGACAGGGCGAGGAGTGCGAGCAAAGCGATGGCTGCAAGGGCCCACGGGAGAGGCGATGCCGGTCCGCGGGGAGTTGGCTCGAGAGCCGGCGCGGCGAGCGGGCGGGCAGCAGCAGCAGCTGCTGCTGCACCGGCCGGCCGGCCGCAACGGTGGCAGAAACTTGCGCCGGGCGAGAGCGTGGCTCCGCAACCGGCGCACGTTATGGTCTCGAGCGTGGCACCACAGTTGGCGCAAAAGCGGCCGGAACCGACGGTACCGCAAACTGAACATACGGTTTCGGGAGCGATTGGAGGCGTCATGGCCTACAACATACACAGCCCATATGACCAGCGCAGGTCACTCCGAGTGTTTGCCGTATGGCCGCGAGATCTGCTGCACCGTCTCCTCGGCTTTTCTGGCATTGTCGCCCTCGAGCAGAATCTCAGCCTGTGATACAACTCCCACCGGATTTTCCCGCTCGTCGACGATCGGGATGCAGCGCACATGCGCGTGAAGGGAGGTGCGCGCAAGGCATATGCCTGTCGAGTGTCGAGAGGGGTTTTTAAGCGATTTCTTTGCAATAATTGCACAAATTGTCGCTTAAGTCAGCCATTTGACACCATTTATTGGCAAAATGGTCTGCATTTAGTGCACCTATTACGTTTTTCGTTTGACAATCTGTCCCAGTCCCGATAGCTTCCCCCGCTTCCTATTTCTCCCGCACTTGCAACTTCAAGAGGTCGCCTTGTCACCCAAATCACGCACGGCCGTGCCGGACACAACCGGAGCGAGCAAGAAAGACATTCTCGATCTCGCGGCCAAGAACAATGTCCGATTTCTGCGTCTTCAGTTCACCGACATACTCGGCATCAACAAGAACGTCGAGATTCCACAGTCGCAGTTCGCAAAGGCCCTCGATGGCGACATCATGTTCGACGGCTCGTCGATCGAAGGCTTTGTCCGCATCGAAGAATCCGACATGCTTCTCGCTCCGGACCTCTCGACTTTTCAGGTGTTCCCGTGGGGTGATCCGGAGAACCGCGTTGCGCGACTGATCTGCGACATCACCACTCCTGACGGACAGGCGTTCGGTGGAGATCCAAGGGGTGTGCTTCGGCGCCAGCTCGATCGCGCGAGGAAACTCGGATTCAGCACGATGAACGCCGGCATGGAAGCGGAGTTCTTCATGTTCAAGGTTGGGCCGGACGGCGAAGCTACGACGGTCACCCATGATGTGGGCGCGTACTTCGATCTTGCGCCGGTGGATCTCGGAGAGGATGCGCGACGCGCAATCGTTGATGTCCTCGAGCAGATGGGTTTCGAGGTCGAGGCAGCACACCATGAAGTGGCGCATGGTCAGCATGAGATCGATTTCCGGTATGCGGACGCGCTGAAGACGGCTGACAACATCGCGACATTCCGCTTCGTAGTGCGTCATGTGGCGCAGCAATTTGGACTCATGGCGTCGTTCATGCCGAAGCCCGTTTTTGGACAGAACGGCAGCGGGATGCACACGCACCAGTCGCTGTTTCGGGGAAAAGAGAATGCCTTCTGGGACAAGAATGCAAAGTGGGAGCTGTCCACCACCGCTCTGCACTACATCGGCGGGCTGCTCAATCACGCGCGAGGATTCTGCGCGATCACCAATCCGCTCGTGAATTCCTACAAGCGCCTCGTGCCCGGCTACGAAGCGCCCGTCAACGTCGCGTGGTCGATGCGGAACCGGACACCGATGATCCGCATACCGGATCGGCGCGGGCTGGGAACACGCTGCGAGCTTCGAATTCCGGATCCGTCGGCCAATCCATATCTCGCGCTGGCTGTTCAGCTGGCTGCGGGCCTTGACGGCATCGAGAAAAAGGCGGACGCACGCGAGCCGGTGAACACCAACATCTGGGAGATGTCGCACCGGGAGAAGCGGCGACTCAAGATTGACGATGTGCCGCACAACCTCGAGGAGGCGTGCAACGAGCTGGAACGCGATCAGGTGATGAAGGATGCGCTGGGTGAGCACATCACTACCAACTTCCTCGCCGCCAAGAGACTCGAATGGCAGGAGTACATCACTCAGGTCTCTCAATGGGAGCTCGATAACTACCTGGCGAAGTACTGAATCCCGCAACACGCTTCGACAAAACCAGCAGCCTTTGATGGCTGCTGGTTTTTTGTTGCCGGAGAGACATCACTCAGATGCCAACAATGATCTTTTTGGCGGTCCAAAACTACTCGCAGTAGATTCGCGGTAGATGAATCCATCCGAGCAGGATCTGGCGTATTCACGAGAGATCCGGTCCAACGCCGAAGATGTGGCGTTGATCCGGAGAATGTGTGATGCGGACGAGACTGCGCTTGGAGCTCTCTACGACCGTTGGATGCGATCGCTGTATTCGCTCGTGTTTCATCTGCTGAAGGATGCAGATGAAGCAGAAGACGTGGTCGAGGAGACGTTCTGGCAGGCATGGCGGAAAGCGTCGTCGTACGAGCCATCACGGGGCGCGGTCTCGACATGGCTTCTTACCATTGGCCGGCGTCGCGCGCTGGACCGGTTGCGGGCAAAGGACAGACGTCGGGAAGAGCCGTTGACGCGAGGCGACAGCGCCGTAGCCAATCTGCCTGCATCCGGGCAGGATCCGTCGCTTGCAGCCGAAGGCTCCGAGCGCCGGATGCACGTGCTTGCCGCGCTCCGCGAGCTTCCGGAGGAGCAGCGGGAAGTGCTGGAGCTCGGCTATTTCCAGGGACTCAGTCAAACGGAAATCGCTGACGTGACTGGACAGCCGCTGGGAACTGTGAAAACGCGAATGCGGCTGGCAATGCAGAAGCTCAGGGAGCCACTATCGATGTATCGTGAGAGCACGCAGTGAAGAATCTGAGTCACGAAGAGGCGTTTCCGGAGCTGGCCGCCGTGGCACTCGACGCTACACCGCCGGAATTCAGCGCAGCAGTCCGGGAGCACGCTGCGGCCTGCCCGGAATGTGGACCCGCGCTCTTCGCGTTAGAAGAAACGGTGGCACAGCTGGGACAGCTCGTTCCGCAGCAAGCGATGAATCCCGGTCACGGCGCCGGAATACGCTCGCGTCTGCTGATGCGTGCTCGCGCCGAACGAGAGGCTCATTCTGCAGCTGCGCCGGGGCCGCCGGACCTGGCTCGTGGAGTGGCAAGCCTTACCGGACTGGGACAGAAGCTCACGCCGGGCTCGCAGCGGGCGGTAGACGCAGAGGTGAAGAAGATTCTGCCGCCGAAGCCGAAGTTCAATCTCTTTTCGGGGGTCGGACTGCTCGCACTCGCGGCATCAGTCGCCTTCATCGTGACGGCGGTGCAGCTGGCGCGAGTCACCTCTCAGCGAAATGCTATGCTGGCTGAGCGTGCTCCGCTTCCGGATACGAGCCGGCGCGCTGACACCGCCCGGCCGCCGGCGTCGGAGAAGGACGCACTTGTGGCGGCGATGGCGGGACCGGACGTGAAGATTGTACCACTGGTGACGAAAAGCGCGATCCGAATGGGACGCATGTTCTGGAACCGCGCATCAAACGACTGGACGATGGTGGTCTACACCATGCCACCGCCAAAGCCCGGGATGACGTATCAGGTCTGGCTTGTCACTGACAGAGCCAAGATCTCGGCAGGCACGTTCCAGCCGGACTCCAGCGGCCACGCTTTCATGCAAGCGAAGTACGCGCTGGATCGAAACGCGTTGCGTGCGGTAGCGGTGACTGAAGAGCCAGTCGGGGGCATGCCGTCCCCGACGGGCCTGGTAGTCGTTTCAGGTTCGGCAGCGCCATAGGAGAGCGCCCGGAGAAGGGACGGAGGGCTCTCTCTCTGGATGGCGTCGTTTACCTGTTCGGCGATGTTCTGGAAGAAGACTACCGTGAGGATGACTTTCGGCCGGACGATTTCTGCGGAACCTTGGCGCCCCTCTTCCGTGCTTCGGAAAGGCCAATGGCAATGGCCTGCTTGCGGCTCTTGACCCTTCCGCCCTTTCCGCCGGGTCCGGACCTGAGTGTTCCTTTTTTCTTTCGGCGCATTGCAGACTCGACGGACTTGCTGGCTGCCTCCCCGTATTTTCCCTTGCCGGATGATTTCTTTGTTGCTGCCATCGGGAATTCTCCTCAATTTCGGGTGAGAGCGGCTCAGGTGCGGGGTTTGCATCAGGCGTAATGAACGCTCGCTCTTCGTTCGCAAGAGGCGAGCCCTTTCCCGCATCCGTGACAGAGAAAGACGTTCGAAGCGATCCGGGCAAATCTCATGCAGCTCGAGGTGGCTGAATGACTCGCACTGGCATCGAATCGGAGGCGGTGAAGCGTCTGGTCCATGGGATCGAGGACGCGACAATGAAAGACATCCTCGTCCGATGTCTCGAAGGGAGTATCTCACCTTCGATCGCCCTCATGCAGATGCTTATTGAAACCGATGCCGTCGCGGTGAGAGCGGCGGTCGACGATATCACGCAGCGAGCAGCGAGTCTCTCTCGATCGGGAGACAGTCTCGTCAGGGATCGAGTTGACGACCTAACTCAGCTGGTGGTGGAACGGAGTGGAACGGACTAGGCGTCCGCTGCCTTTGGTGCCGGTGCTTCGTCTTTCGTGACTTCCTCCGCATTGCGCTGCGCATACCTCTGGATGGCCTCCAGCGTAGCCATGCAGAAGGCCGCCCACGCCAAACCGATGACTACTCCTGCCAGTACGTCCGACGGGTAGTGAACACCAAAATAGAGACGGCTGAAGCAGATGAGCGCGATCACAATGGCTGCGAAGAGCATCGTCAGCCATCGCGCCCACCGCCGTTTCTGCAGTCGTGCCGCCAGATACGCGACGGTTCCATACACTATTGTAGCGCTCATTGCGTGCCCGGAAGGGAACGATGAACTGACTGCCTGAGTGCCCCATGTGAAAATGTGCGGGCGCGGTCGGTCGAACCGGAGCTTGAGAAGAAGATCGAGGAACAGACCTCCGGCCGTCGCCACGAGGAGTAGAAGAGCCGAATACTTGTGACGGGTGAGAGTCAGGAACAGCGCCGCGACGCAGACGATCATCAACACGACTGTCGCCGTTCCAAGTGCTGTGATCTCCAGCATCGCTGCGTCGAGCAACGGCGTGTGACGCGTCGAGAGCCACCTCAACACTGCATCGTCGAAGGCCTGCGTACGACCAGCGATGACTGTCTCGGTGATCTCGGTAAAGACCCAGGTACCGATGGCTGCCACTACAATGCCGCCGACAAGAAAAATTCCAAGGCCGCCGACAATGGTGCCGCCGCGCTCGATCAGCGACCGCAACGCCCGGAACAGGGGGTCCGACTTGAGCGTCAGGTCCTTGGCCGGAGTGCGTGGATCGTCTGTGGGGGACATGGGCCCGCCACGTTGCACTTACCGGGCCTGACTCTACCTTCCGCGGTCATGCCGCTACCCCTTCGTCGCTCGCTGACGACTCTGTCCCTCGTCGCTGTCATGTTCTTCAATGTCTCCGGCGGGGCTTTCACCACCGAGTCCCTGGTGTTCAGCGTGGGGCCCGCCGCCGCCCTCCTGATTCTGGCAATGATACCGCTGCTCTGGTCGCTGCCGGAGACCCTGATAATCGGAGAGCTCGCGAGCATGCTGCCGGAGGAGGGAGGCTATTACCGCTGGGTGTACCACGCCTTCGGTCCCTTCTGGGCTTTTCAGAACGGGTGGTGCACATGGATGTATTCGCTGGTGGACATGGCCATATATCCGGTGCTCTTCAACCAGTATCTCGCATTCTTTGTTCCGACCCTGGGTGTCATGGCGCAATGGATCATTTCCCTGGCTGTCATCTGGGTGGCTACCGGGATTAACCTGCGTGGCGCGGGAAGAGTAGGGTTCGTATCGGTGGTCACTGGCGGCTTTATACTTGCGGTTTTTTTGCTGGTGACAATCGCATCACTGGCTCATATCACTCATTGGCCATGGCAAGCCGCAGCTGGCGCACACCACGCCGGAATAGGTGGTCTTGGTGTCGGGCTTTCGATTGCATTGTGGAACTACATCGGCTGGGACAACGCCTCGACCGTTCAGGGAGAGGTTCGTGACTCGTCCCGCAGCTATCCCCGGGCACTGGCAATTGCGCTTCCTCTCGTAACTCTCGGATACCTGCTGCCAGTCTCGGCAACGCTCGCAGCCAGCGACTGGACGAAATGGCGGGAAGGTGGGTGGCCTGACATTGCAAGGATGGCAACCGGCTCGTTGGGGGAGCCATTGGCGGTGATGCTCGCCGTCGGAGGAATGGTGAGCGCGGTGGCGCTGTTCAACGCGCTCCTTCTCTCCTATTCGAGAATCCCTTTTGCCATGGCGACAGACGGACTGTTGCCGAGAAAATTGGCGACGGTGGATAGGTACTCGACCCCGAGAACTGCAGTACTTGTGTCCGCGGTGTTCTACTCCGCGTTTGCGCTGCTTTCTTTCGTGCACCTGGTTGTCGCTGATGTGCTTCTGTACTCGCTGGCGCTGTTCCTGGAGTTTGCGGCGTTGATTGCCCTGAGAAAAAAAGCGCCGGATTTGCGAGGCACGTTTCGCATTCCACTCGGCCAGGCTGGTGTGGCGGCACTAGCTCTTCTGCCGGCGATCATTCTCGTGGGAGTCGTGGCCATCGAGATCAGTCAGGGTGACTATGGTGGTCCGGCAATCCTCGGCGCAGTTGTAGCGGTGCTGCTGGGGCCGATTGCCTACGCCGTCATAATGCGACGGCGACGATAAAGCTGAAACAGTCTCATGTTACGGGTGCGTCAGGTGGCTCGCTGGTGGACTGGTCTCGGCGGTCGGTATGCCGGCGATCTGCTTCGCGCCGGTCATGTGCCGGTCTCCCTCTGGTGCGAATCCATCGCCAGGTTCCGATCAGCATGATTGTGGCAATGATCCAATAGAGTGGACCAACCACTTCATGGAATGCCGGCATCGATCTCTCAAACCAGTAAATGAGCCCGGCGATCGAGAGGGCAACCGCCCATGCCGTAATTAGCGGAGCGAAGCGCCGGCGAAAGAAAGTCGGCTTCGGTTTAGGCGCTGGGGGAGTTGGTGCTGTCATGGTGAGGCTAATTGTATCTCACAAGCCGTGGAAAATATGGAATGGACAGCCAATAGGAATCGGGTGTTCAGTCAACCCGGAACGGCGGCAAGTCGCCGAAGAGAATCTCCTGTCAGACGATAGGTGGCCCACCCATCCAGAGGGACAGCACCGAGCCGGAGGTAGAAGTCGATCGCGAGCTGATTCCATTTGAGTACCGACCACTCCATTCGTGCGCAGTCACGGGAAAGCGCAATCTCGGCCAACGACGAAAGTAGTGTGTAGCCGATGCCTTTGCCGCGGGCTTCAGGGATGACGAAAAGATCTTCGAGAAACAACCCGCGCCGCGCCAGGAATGTGGAATAGTTGTGGTAGAACAGCGCGAACCCCACGGGGGCACTGCCGTCGTATGCGAACAGCACCTCGGCTGCACGCGGCTCCTGAAACAGAGTGCGGCGGATGCCCTCTTCGGTGGCGACACAGGCGTCAGCGAGCCGCTCGTATTCTGCCAGGTGGCGGATGAACGACAGTATGAGAGGAATGTCGCTCGCCGTAGCGGCAATGATGCGAATCGTGTTGGGAGCGGTATTCACCGCGGGAGTATCGAACTAGCGGCGGACAGTGTCAATGACAACTTTATTGTCGAAAAACAATCTTCAGGATCACGCCGAATGCGCATCAACCGTATTGTGATTGCTTCGATCTTCATGTCCGCCGCCTGTGCCGCGCCGGGTCCGAGCTCCAACGTGCCGGCAGGCACTGCCGAACAGCCGAGATTGCCGACGGGAGCCCGTCTGGATCCCGCGGGCCACTCATTCGAAGTGGGCTCGATGCCGCTCGCGGTGGCTCTTTCTCCCGATGGAAAGCGAATCGCGATTCTGCTCAATGGGTGGCGGGAGCAGGGAGTCCAGATACTCGACCGAGGCACCGGTGAAATCACTCAGAATCTGTCGCAACCGGCGGCATTTCTCGGCTTGACGTTCAGCGCCGACGGCAAGTCACTCTACGCCTCAGGGGGAAATGAAGACGTTGTTTACAGGTACAGCTGGGCCGATGGCCGTGCGGGGCCAGCAGATACAATTGCTCTCGCAAACAAACCGAAGGACAAGCCTGGAACACGCTATCCTGCTGGCATCGCTCTGTCACCGGATGGAAAAACACTTTATGTCGCGGAGAACCTGGCGGACTCACTTGCGGTAGTGGATGTCGCGAGCCGTACGGTCACGCAGCGATTTGCGACTGAGCGATATCCATACGGAGTTGTGGTCGCAGGCGACGGGTCAGTTTATGTGTCTGCCTGGGGCGGCTCCACAGTTTCTGTTTTTCACCCTGTCGGCAACGGATCGTTACAGGATGCAGGAAAGGTGAGTGTTGCGCGGCATCCTTCGGCTGTTGTTCTGTCGCGGGATGGAAGCCGGCTGTTCGTTGCGTCCGGAAGCACTGACCGGATTTCAGTAGTGGATACGCGGGCGGGGCGCGTAATGGCCACACTCGACGATGCACCCCCGGCGGGGCCGCATGAAGGAAGCACGCCCAATGGACTGGCATTGTCTGCTGACGGAAAGAGACTCTTCGTCGCTGAAGCGGACAACAACGACGTCGGGGTGTTCGATCTTTCAGCCGGTACATCCGGTGTAAGCGACGGAGCATCACGCGCCAGTGACGTTCTGTCGGGCAGAATCCCGATGGGATGGTACACATCGGCAGTCGCTGCGGCCGGCGACTCGCTGTTTGTGGTGAACGGCAAGGGCAAGGGAACCGCGGCCAATCCAACCGGACCCGAGCCGAACCGGCCATCCACCAGAAATCCGCGCGGCTACACGCTGGGCCAGACGTCGGGGACAGTGACGATGGTGGCGGCAGCAAATGCAAACGCGGCGGAACTGAGCGGCTATTCGCAGCGTGTGGCAAACGCCAATGGCTGGAATGGCACGGGCGTCGCCCGGCACTACCCGCCAATTCAGCACGTGATCTACATCATCAAGGAAAACAGGACGTACGATCAGATACTCGGCGATCTGCCTTCGGGCGACGGAGACACGTCACTGGTGTTCTTCCCGCGCAGCGTCTCGCCCAATCATCATGCGCTCGCCGAGCGTTTTGGCGTGTTTGACCGATTCTTCGTGAACGCGGAGGTAAGCCCTGATGGCCACAACTGGTCAACAGCGGCGTACGTGACGGATTATTCCGAAAAGACCATACCCTCTAATTACTCCCGTCGCGGCCGCTCCTACGACTACGAGGGAACGAATCGCGACGCGATTCCACTGGATGACGTAGCAGAGCCGGGCAGCGGCTATCTGTGGAATCTCGCTCAGCGAGCCGGAATCACCTTTCGCAATTACGGAGAGTTCGTGATTCCGCTCGGTTTTCTTCCGGATGGAAGTCGTCCGGCGGGATACAGAGCCAACAAACCGTTTCTGAGCGACCATACAAACGGAGATTATCCGGGGTTCAGCATGAGCATCCCGGATCAGAAACGTGCCGACATCTGGATAGCAGAGCTCAAGGAGTTCGAGAAATCCGGAACCATGCCGACGCTCGAGATCGTCAGGCTGCCGAACGACCATACCTCAGGCATGGCGGCAGGCAGCCCGACACCGTTGGCCTTCATGGCCGACAACGACCTGGCACTTGGCCGCATGGTGGAGGCGTTGTCGAAGACAAGCTTCTGGAAGAACAGCGTCATGTTCGTGCTCGAGGACGACGCGCAGAATGGGTCGGACCATGTGGATTCGCATCGATCACCGCTGCTGGTGATCTCTCCTTACAGCAGCGGTGCCGTGTCTCATTCGTTCGCAAATACCACGGATGTGCTGGCGACAATCGAAGAGCTGCTCGGCCTGGGTAGATTGTCGCAGTTCGACCACTACGGCCGCCCATTGCGGACAATCTGGAGAGATACCCCTGACACGCGACCGTACGTTGCGCTGACGCCTGGTGTCTCGCTCAACGACCGGAACCCGCGGGTGGGAATCGGTGCGCAGGAGTCACGGAGCCTGGTGCTGGACCGGGAAGATGCATCGAACGAGGAGCTCTTCAACCGCATACTGTGGCGCGCCATCAAAGGTGACGAACGGCCATGGCCTGGCTCCAAACGCATGTCTGCACTAGAGTATCGGAGGTAGCGACAGACGGAGGGCTCGGCTAAGATAACGAGGCGCTTGTGCGTACCAGCGCACAGGCGTTCTAATTTCGGCGCCGTGGCCAAGTGGTAAGGCGGCAGACTGCAAATCTGCTACTCGTCGGTTCGATTCCGACCGGCGCCTCTCGCGGATTTCACAACTTTCGCACAGGCTCGCCGTTGTTAGCACCGACAGCGATCGCACAAGCAAAGAGTGCCGCTGACGAATTCGTCGCGCATCTGCGCGATACGGAGTTCGCGCGCCTCGATCGCGCCGGCCTGGCCTACGTGGACTATACGGGCAGCGCCCTGTATGCGGAGCGCCAGGTGCGCTCTCATGCCGACCTGCTGGAGAAATCCGTGTTCGGCAACCCCCACTCGGAAAGCGGATCTTCCCAGGCGAGCACGACAATAATCGATAATGCTCGCGTGATGCTGCTCGAGTTCCTCGATGCTTCGCCCGACGATTACGTGGTGTGCTTTACCGCCAACGCGAGCGCGGCGATAAAGCTGATCGCAGAGAGCTTCCAGTTCAGCAGCGAAGGCAGCCTGCTGCTGTCTGCTGACAATCACAACTCGATGAACGGCATCCGGGAATTTGCTCTGAGAGGGGGATCACCGGTGCGGTACCTGCCGCTCGATGACGAGCTTCGTCTCCGAGAGCCGGAAAGATTTCTCAGAGAGGCAGTAGCCCCCGGACAGAATCTCTTCGGGTTTCCCGCTCAATCGAATTTCTCCGGCGTCAAGCACCCACTCGGGCTCATTTCCACTGCACATGACCTCGGATATACGGTTCTGCTGGACGCGGCTGCCTTCGTACCGGCCAATCAATTGAGTCTCAGTGAATGGCCAGCAGATTTCGTCGCGTTATCGATGTACAAGATCTTCGGTCTGCCCACTGGTGTCGGGGCGCTCGTGGCACGACGGGATTCGCTTACCAGGCTGAGACGACCGTGGTTCGCAGGTGGAACCGTAGAATATGTGTCGGTGCAGAACAGGACCCATCTGCTGCGGGCGGGCGAGACGGGGTTCGAGGATGGAACTCCGGCGTTTCTCAACATCGCGGCGCTGGAGCCGGGGTTCGACTTTATCGCCGAGGTGGGACTAGCCCGGATCAACACGCACGTGATGTCTTTGACCGGAGAGCTGCTCGATCGATTACAGTCGCTGCATCACGACGATGGAAGACCGGCGGTGCGTATCTACGGGCCGTCGAATCTCCGGGCACGTGGTGCGACGGTGGTGTTCAACGTCATTGGCAGCAACGGCAGGGTCGTACCGCACCAGGAGGTCGAGCGAAAGGCGCGGGACGCGGGAGTCGTAATTCGCGCTGGATGTTTCTGCAATCCCGGTGCGTCGGAGGCCGCGTTTGGATTTCCTGCCGAAGCCGCTGCCCGATGCTTTGGCGCGGCTGCGGAGCAGGGTTTTTCGATCGAGCGCTTTGGCTCCTGTATGGGAGAAAAGTTCGCGGTCGGGGCTGTTCGTGCGTCGCCGGGACTGGCGACAAATCTCCGTGACATCGAGCGGGTGGTTGCCATAGTAAGCGGTTACCACTGAGGAATCAGGGCCCGCTCGGCACGGGCGCGGTTCGTGCCAGAGTTGTTTGAGCCGACCGCGTTTCTGCTGTCTGCTTCGTAATACAGCCAACTACAATTCCGGAACCCATGATTCACTACGCACTGCTGCTGCAGGAAGGCGAAGAGCACGTCACGCTGGGAAAGATGGCGCTCGAGTACATTGGATTTCTGTCGTTCTTCGCAGTTTACGGAGCGCTCGGATTCCATTTTCAGGTCGTGAAATCCTTACGCTCGGAACACGGCGTGAATATCGGCGGAAGCGCTGTCGATCGCGCGGACCGGCGCGCCGGCGTGATCGGATTGACGGGCGGCCTGCTGATGGTGGTCACTCTTCTCGTTGGCTTGTCTCAACGGGCGGTCCAGAAGCACACAACGCTGATGGGCGTGGTGAGTGCGGGCGGGCCGAAGCAGCTCTTTCAGATCGGGTGTATAGCGCTGTTTGTGATCTGTTTTGCACTTGCCGCGCAGCGGATGCGAGCGGCGTGGGTGATAGCGGCTCTCACGGCCATCGCCTACGCGCTTCGCAACATCACAACCGGCAAGTGGTTCTCGCTGGTGAACCCTCTTCATGAAGTTGCCGCGTCGCTGTGGCTCGGCACGCTCATGGTTCTTCTGCTCGCGGGCATTACGTCTGTGCTGCGCGTGTCCCAGTCCGGTGATGAGCGCGGGCAGCTTGTCGCCGAGATGGTCTCGCGCTTCTCGCCTCTGGCGCTCGTTGCGGCGGGATTGCTGGGCGTGACAGGCGTGACGACTGCGTGGCGACATCTCAAGCACCTGAATTCGTTGTGGACAACGCCGTACGGCTACGCGCTCGATGCCAAGCTGTGTGTCGTTGTGATCGTCTTGCTGCTGGGTGCCTGGAACTGGCGCCGAATGAAGCCCCAGCTTGGTAACGAGCAGGCAGCGCTCGCGATCAAGCGATCGGCCACGGCGGAGCTCAGTTTTGCCGCAGTTGTCCTGGCGATTACGTCACTGCTGGTCAGTCTGCCGAGTCCCAGGTCGTCTGGTCCGCCGGGCGCTGGGCCCGGTGGCGGCCCTCCAAGAGCCGGCGCTCCGGAAGCTCGCGCTCCGCGAGACGGCAAGCGACCGACTGGCGAAACCAGCGGCGGTAGTGGCGGTGGCAACTGACCAGCTGACGAGGCTGAAAACAACAAACCCGCGCTCGAGTCGCGGGTTTGTTGTTTTCGGCAGCAATGGTGAATCAGGTAATCTTGACCGGCTGGACCATTCCGTGAACAAAGTGGGGCTTGCCGTCCTTCGCGTCGGGCAGGAAGCAGACGAGGACGTAATCCCCCGCATCGAGAGTTGCCGTGAAGAAGGCGTGACCTCCCTTGACCTGTCCGACAACTCCACCGAACGGAATCGCGGGTGGCGGCGTTTTGTCGGAAACCGGCAGCCAGGCCTGGAAATCTTTCATTGTCTTGCCTGGGGCAAGCTTGAAGATGACAACTTCGTGTGGCTGGGCGGCCGTATTCTCAACGCGAATGATGTTCTCGCCGCTTTTGAGCGGCGACGACAAGTCGAACTTGTAGTCCGAGAGAGTAATCGTGGTCGTAGGAGTCGGCTCCGCTACCAAGGCAGCAGTGGAAGGCGTGACCACGAGTCCGCGCGACATTCCCTTCATTACATCCGGCACACCATCGGCCGCGGGAATGTAGCAGACGATCGCGTAGTTGCCGGGCTCGAGCGTTTGCGTTGTCGCTGAGGTACCACCTGGGGGCGCAGCATTCGGCCCGCCCACTGGAACTATCCACGCCGGAGGCGGCTCGCCCGGCTTCATCGCCTTCATGCCGGCGACCATGTCGTCGTAGGTCTTTCCGTCGGTGAGCTTGAGGAGCTGTGCCTGATGCGCCTCTTTTCCCTCGTTCATCAAATGAAGTGTCGTGAGGCCGGCTGGAATCGTTACAGGCGCGTCGAAGGTATAATCCTTGGCTGTAATGTGAACGACGTTTGCGGTAGCCGGCGCAGCGGTACTGGCATTGGCGGCAGCACTGGTGTCAGTGGCAGCAGTGTTCGGCGCCTCCTTGACTGAGCATGCCGCAATCGCCGCGGTAGCCAGAATCGGCACAACGCGGGTAATCCTGTGGTGCATTACGCCTCCGTAGTCGGGGCAAAGATTGTATGGAATCCCAGAAATCTCGCTGCCGGGCGTCCGCCGTCAAGCGACGCCATCAAGGGACAGCCCTCACCCTGGTTCCGGTATCAGTCGTTCGCTTTGTCGGTTTTCCCGGACTTCTCTAACGCTGCGGAATTGATGCAGTAGCGCAGGCCGCTGGGGGCCGGCCCATCGTCGAAGACATGGCCCAGGTGCGCATCGCATCTGCTGCACATCACTTCGGTGCGGGTCACGAAAAGGCTCCGGTCAGTCTCGGTGCTGACACTTTCGTCAGACGCGGGAGAATGAAAGCTTGGCCATCCCGTACCTGAATCAAACTTCGCGTCTGAGTCGAAGAGAACGTTGCCGCAGCAAACGCAGCGGTAGACTCCCGGTTCATGTGAGGAGTTGTATTTGTCGGTGAATGCTGGCTCGGTTCCCTTCTTTCGCGTAATTCGATATTGATCGGGAGTGAGCTGCTGCTGCCACTCGGCATCGGACTTATGAATCTTGTCGGTCATTGAAAAGTCGCCTCGCTGATAATCGGCACGCTCGACGCCTGGATGGCGCCGGTGGTACCGGTTGTTATACGATCGAACGCCGCCAAACGGATTGAAAGAATTTGCCTTTTCCGGACATGGCAGCCGATGCGCACGAAGACATATTAATGATTCCCATTCCGAGACTCATGGAGCAGTGATCTCGACCCTCGCCACTCGCTGGATACGCGCAGGGATCGTCAGCGCCATTGTCGTGGTTGCGGTCGCGTGCGCATCCAAGCCGATAGAAGTGAAAACGGCGGCGATTGTGAGGCTCGATACGGCGCGACGGGCCGCAATACGGCTACGCAGGCCTGCTCCGGCGAAGAACTTCTGGAACGCCATGGCGAATCTCGATCCCGATTATGTCGGGGGGCATCCCAGCAGCCCGGATGAGCGTCGGTTCGCGGCCGCGCTGCGCATGGTGATGTCCGGGCAACATGACGAAGCCGAGCTGGTGCTCGACAGCCTGAGCCGCAGTACCAGTGACTCGATCATCCATTCCGCCGCTCACATTCTCCTCACGGCGACGCTTCAGTACCAGGACAAGTGGAAGGACTTGGCTGATCTCTCGCCAGTCAGCACCCGTGCCAGCGACTCAACGGAGCGGGATCGGGCCGGCGTAGAATTGTGGGCGGCGGCATTCAAAGGGGTGTCTGCGCGCACGATGGCATTTCCGGATAAACCCGTCGTCGTTCCGTTGACGGTCTCTCTTGCCGGCACACCAATAATTCCGGTCCAGATCAATGGAAAACCCCGGTTTTTCTGGCTCGATACGGGGGTCGAGCATGTCCATAGTGTCATCGGAAGTTGCCGAGGAATGCGGTGTGCTGCCGCTGGTGAATGATACGCTCGAGGTGGCTACGGCGACGGGCCGTGTGCTGGCGCGCCCGGCCGCCATCCGGAGCCTGGACATCGGTGGAATTTCCATCGGGAATACAACGGCAATGATCGTGAACAGCGGCCTGATGGAAATCCGTGTCGGCGATCTGATGAAGCCGGAAAAAACGGTAAAGATCGATGGCATTATCGGCTTCGACATCATCAGCAGACTCAACGTCCGCATCGACTACGCGAAGGGCAATGTGAGGCTGACCAGGCCTGTCAGGTCGGCAGCGTCTGCCGAAAGTCAGCGGAATTTCTTCTGGGTGGGCACGCCCATTGTGCGGTTTGTCGCACCGGGCGGAATTCCAGTGCATGTGGGATTGGACACCGGTGCCCAGGAGACCTACGCTACCCAGCGTCTGCTGGACAAGATCGGCATTCGGACATTCGTGGGAGAGCGTAAGCAGGTCGGGGGTTTTGGGGGACTGAAGGAATTCAGAGGGCGTTTCATTGAAAGCCTGCGGTTGTCGCTTCGTGGCAGAATGCTGCTTTTCGAGAAACTTCTGGTGTTCGCTCCCGCCGTTTCGACGTTCGCCGATCTCGACGGCGTCCTTGGAAGCGACCTGGGTCAGGCGGGAGTGGTGGAGATAGACGCGACGAATGGAATCTTCAGTGTGGAGGAATCGGTGTTCGACCCGCGACTGGAGCGAAACAGGAGATAGCGTGGGCTTGGGAGGTCGCGGATACTTGCGCGAGACTGATTAGACTAGTACCTAACTGAATGGCCACACGCGCTCCCGTTCGGTCGCTCGTTCGCTTCAGCGTCACACCACGGTTCGAGATCTTCTACGCTCTCCGCACACTCGGCGAAAACACCGAATTCGCGGCTCAGTGGCGTCAGGAGGCTGAACGGCTGCTGCCACACGCGCTAAAGCGGCACATCGAGAATGTCGCACCGCGCCCGATCATGTGGGCACTCCTCGCCGACTCCCTTCGTGACGCCAAACCCGAGCCGACCTTCCCCGAGATCAGGGATGCCATAGAATCGCTCGGCAACGCGGCCTTCCAGCAGGCGATACTCGGCGGTGTATTCCGCGGCGACGGGACGGTGGAGGCATTGCTCGCTGACCGCACGTCGCTGGCCGGTGCGGCGGCCTCTGAAGCCGAATCCGGAAACGCACTCGTGACCGTGATGGGCCTGCATCCGTTCAGTGAATCCAGTCCGAGCGCGTGCGCGTTCATGAGAATCATCACCGAACCCGCAGCATATCGTTCCGATATGTTGAACGTGCTCGATCAATTCTGGACGAGCGCGTTCAAGGAAACCTGGGAAGGTCTGGAGCGGCTTATGGTGGCACATGCGAGCTCGATGCGGGCTGTGCTCGAGGGCAGCTCGCTGGGGGTCTTTGCCGGCGAGGTTGGGCTGCCGGTGACATTCGACGACAGGAAGCAGGTCGTGGCAAGCCCCCGTGGCTCGACGACGTTCGCGTACCGAACGCTGACCGAGATTCACGTGATCCCCTCAGCGTTCAATGACAAGCGAATATGGGGAGCGTACAGAGATGCTGACGGCTCTGTGCGCCTGTATCTCCCGGTTTTCGATCCGGCTCTTCTCCACGAGCGTGTCGGACAGGCCTTTGCCGCTCATTCCGATCCTGAGCTTGGCTTTCGCGCGCTCGGCGACACGACGCGGTATGCCATGGCCTTTCTTCTTGCCGAGTCGCCGAAAACGTCGGTCGAGCTCGCGAGAGTATTCGGCGTATCGAAGGCCACAATCTCTCACCATGTCCACCTGCTTCGGTCAGCCGGCCTGCTTCAGGAGAGAACGACCGATAAAGGAGTCGAGCTGACATTGGACCGAAAGGCCGTCGAAAGGATCTCAACCGCGGCTGCGGCTCAGATGTTCTCGGGCGGCAAATTGCCGGAGCTTCGACGCAGCCGCCATCACGAAAAGGCACAACTGGAGAAAAGCGAAAAGAAACGCGTTGGCAAACCACCATCTGGAGCAGCTGAATGACGCCGGTATTCTGTGAGGGACAGTTAAAGGACAAGGTTGCTCTGGTAACCGGAGGCGGAAGCGGAATCAACCTGGCAATCGCAGAACGCTTTGCCCAGCACGGTGCGAAAGTAGCTCTGATTGGACGTACGCAGGAGAAGCTCGACGCAGCCGTGGCGGGGATCGCAGATGGCGGTGGGATGGCTGCCGGTTTCTCCGCGGACGTGAGAGACTACGACGCTCTCGCAATCGCGATTGCCGCCGCCAGGGAGAAGCTGGGCAGAATCGACATTGTGGTTTGCGGAGCGGCGGGAAACTTTCCCGCCCCCGCCCTCGGAATGTCCGCCAACGGCTTCAAGGCCGTAGTGGACATCGATCTGCTCGGAACGTTCAACACCTGTCGCGCGGCATTCGAGCACCTCAACCGCCCGGGTGCCTCCATCGTGAACATCTCAGCCCCGCAGGCGTTCGTTCCGATGGCGATGCAGGCGCATGTCTGCGCGGCGAAGGCGGGAGTCGACATGCTGACGAAAACGCTTGCGCTGGAATGGGGACCAGAAGGCGTCAGGGTGAACTCGATCGCACCCGGACCGGTGAACGGTACTGAGGGTGTACGACGGCTCATGCCGACTGAGGGTGCACGAGAATCTGCGACGAAAATGATTCCCCTGCGACGATTCGCCGAGAAATCGGACATAGCGGATCTTGCTCTGTTCCTATGTTCAGCGGCAGCCAGTTACATCACCGGCGCGGTGATGGTATGCGACGGCGGACAATCTCTCATCCCGACACGATTCGATCTGCTTGTTCGTGGTGTAGCTTCGACTCAATAGAGCTCGTCAATTGATCGCGGCCAGTCCTGTTTGAGAAGGCGGGACATGGCGCGGTCGGCGAGGAGTCTGCCATCGGTCTGACAGCGCGGACAATAATTCGTCTCGTTGCTGGCGTAGCGGATGCGCTGCACGGGGGTCGAACATACGGGACACGGTTTCCCATAGCGCCCGTGAACAGCCATCCCGTCGCGAAACGCGGTGACTTTTGCCGGGAAATCATCGCCGGCATCCGCGCGCAGCCGGCCTATCCAGTCGAGAAGTGTCTCGCGTGTGGCGTCGAAGAGGCGTGAGATCTCTTCCGTCGTCATGCGGCTCGTAAGCTTGAGCGGTGACAGCTGCGCTTGATGGAGAATCTCATCGGAATACGCGTTGCCAATGCCGCTGAACAGCGTCGGGTCGGTGAGCGCGCGCTTGAGCGTGTGATTTTCACTCATAAGGCGCGCGGTGAACTCGGAAAGCGAGCACTCGAGGGGCTCGACCCCACCGCGGTCGATCTCCTGCAATGCTGCTTCGCCTGCCACGACGTTGAGCGAAGCCCGCCTGGTGGACCCAGCTTCGGTGAGAACCAGCGATCCGTTGTCAAAGTCAAACGCAGCGAGGCCGAGCTTTCCGGGGATCTTCGCCCCCGTCGGCAGCCAGCGAAAGCGGCCCGCAATCACCAGGTGAATCACAATCCAGAGATCGTTGTCGAAGCCAATCGCGATGCGTTTTCCGACGCGGCCAACAGACGTGACTCGCCGGCCTTCGACATCGATGAGCGGCGGGTCGACTGATCGCAGAACGAACGGGCTCACGACACG
>DATBZT010000297.1:0-3089 GCA_036513055.1 Gemmatimonadaceae bacterium
CAACGCCGCGACCCCGACGAGCCCGAGCAGGGCGATGGATGTCGCGACGAACGGCGCCGTCAGAGCGATGAGCAAACCGAAACCCGCCATGGATGCGGCAACGACCCAGAGCACTATCGCTGCACGCTGTTGCGTCAGGCCCAGTGCGAGCAGCCGATGATGGATGTGACGCGCATCGGCTCCCGAGAGGGGAACGCGGCGAAGCCATCGCCGAATTATCGCCAGCGCGCCGTCCATCAGCGGCACGAACACGGCCAGCAGTGGGACGATCACGAGCACAGCGCCGGATCGGTTGACCGACGCGTGCAATGACATTACCGCAAGCAGGAAGCCCACACTCATGCTCCCCGAATCGCCGAGGAACAGCCTGGCTTTCGGAAAGTTGAAATGCAGAAAGCCGAACAAGGCGCCCGCCAATGCGACAGCGGGAATGAGGACAGTCAGATTGCCCAAGGCCAAGGCGACGATGACGATGGTCGCCGAGGCAACGATCGCTATTCCTCCGGCAAGGCCGTTCAAGCCGTCGATGAAGTTGTACGCGTTGGTTACGCCGACAATCCAGAGGATCAGTAGCGGTAACTCGATAAGGCCCGTGGAGACTCCGACTCCGTATCCGAGAGCAATATTGTCGAGCCGCGCGCCGTAGGAATATGCGACGAGTGCCGCAATGATTTGGGCCAGCGATTTGACGGCCGGCGACAAATCCATCACGTCGTCTACCAGACCAACGAGAAACAGCAGCGCAGAACCGAGAAAAACCCCTAGAAGGAACCGGACTTCCGATGCGCGACTGTCGCCAGCGGGAAGAAAAATGTGCTCCGCGAGGATCAGCACCACGATGCCGACCGCGGCCGCACTCAGGAATACAGCTATTCCGCCAAGCCGTGGAACGGCCACGTCGTGTACTCTTCGCGCGCCATCAGGCGAGTCGTAGAGCTTGAGCGCGTGGGCGCTTCCAATGACGAGTGGCGCGATCAGCAGGCTCGCGCAGATTGCGAGCAGGAACGCTGTGGCAAGCCAGACCAGAATCACGATGGAACCAGGACCTTGGATATCGGGTCCCCATTATACCTTGCCGGCCACGCGGTCGCTATGGTAGTCCGGAAACGCATTTCCCCCGCCGCCAGCACGCAGGAGGGCTCACCCAACCTCGGCGCCCGCTCTCCGTAAGCGCCCGGCGAGGGCGGCATCCATTCTCGCGTGAACGACCATTTCCTCGCCTTCCGAGGTTTGGTCCACCACCTCCGCTTCACGATGGATTTCGGCCAGCAGCTTGCCGGCGGTGACCGGCAGTCTCACAACGGTCAGGGGTTTGCGGGCACGCACAGCCGCGAGGAGCGATCGTCTGAGAGGCTCGAGCCCGTCAGGCGTCACCGACGAAACAAAAACGGAGTCGGGAATGAGGCCGGCTATGCGGGATTCGAACGGCAGCAGCCCGTTTTCGGGAAGGCGGTCGATCTTGTTGAAAACATGCACTACCGGCTTCCCCGTCACGCCGATTTCTCCGAGCACAGTCTCTACGACAACCCGTTGTTCTTCCCAGGCCGGGTGGCTTGCGTCGATCACGTGCAGAAGAAGGTCCGCCTCCCTCACCTCTTCCAGAGTGGCGCGGAACGAAGCGACAAGATGATGCGGAAGCTTGCGAATGAACCCTACGGTGTCGGTGAGAAGAATGGAGCTGTTCTCGCTGAGCTGGACCTCGCGCGTCAGCGGATCGAGCGTGGCGAAAAGGCGGTCCTCGACGAACACGGCGTTCGAACCCGACAGCCCCTGCAGCACCGATGACTTCCCGGCGTTTGTGTATCCAACGAGACTGGCACGGAATTCTCCCTTTCTCGATGTCCGCTGCACTTCGCGCGATTTCTGCACGTCCTCCAGCCGCTGCCGGAGGATTCTGATGCGATTGTTAATCAGCCGGCGGTCTGTCTCCAGCTGGGTTTCGCCAGGCCCCCTGACGCCTATGCCGCCGCGAAATTTCTCCAGGTGGGTCCACATCCGCGTCAGCCGCGGAAGCATGTATTGAAGCTGTGCCAGCTCCACCTGCATTCGGGCCTCGCTCGACCGCGCGCGAGTGGCGAAAATGTCGAGAATGAGCTCGGCCCTGTCCATCACGCGCTGGCCGGTTGCGTCCTCGATGTTCTTTCCCTGGGCCGGCGTCAGCTCGTCATCGAAAATGATCAGCGTAGCGCCAGTGTCAGCGATGCGCTGGCCGAGCTCCTCGATCTTGCCTTTGCCGAGGTAAGTCGCGGGATTCGGACGGTCGAGCTGCTGAACGACCTGGCCGACGACCACTGCGCCGGCGGTGTCCGCGAGACGCTCGAGCTCCTCGAGATGCTCGCCCATGACTTCGCCGCGGGTGAGTCCGCGTCCTCCCGTCGATCCGTTTCCGTTGCCGCGGTCGCGCGGACCCTTGATCTGTGCCCCGACGAGGATCACTCGCTCGACGGGAGATTCAAGTTCGATTAGCTCTTTTGAGATGGTCTTACCTTATCTGCTGGCTGGTGCCGCCGAAGCTCGAGAAACGTCCTCGCTGGTCGTACGGACGGGTGAAGGTTCCCAGTGGAGTGTCCACAGTGACGTCACCGATTACCCGGTAGTTGACGGCGCCGCTCGACAGAAGCTGGCTGCCCGCCACGCCAAGCCCTGCGTAAGTGAAGTCCATCGGGATCGTGACAAAAGTCGAATCCTTGCTCTTCACGCGAAATGCGCGGTCGAGCACGCCACTGCCGAGATCCTTGTCTTCGACCATCAGGCGATAAGTCAGACGCGCTGCGTTAAGGTTGAATCCGTTCGGATTGTACACGCTGAGCACGATGTCCAGCGCCCCACCAGTGAGGCCGAGGCCTCGGATTTTGACGTCGCTGAATTGTACGATGGGGTCCCTGAAGCCGCCCATTCCAAGACTGGCACAACCACCGAGGGCTGTCGCCGCCAGAGCGGCCATCAGCATTTTTCTATGCATTATTTCTCCCTGCCCGCCTCGCCATCAGAGGGGCCTTCGTCGTTAGTGTCAGTGGTAACTCGGTTCTTCAAGTCGGCCCACCATGCCAGGCGCTTCGCGATGTCCTTCTCGAAGCCGAACGGGCCCG
>DATBZT010000298.1:0-2850 GCA_036513055.1 Gemmatimonadaceae bacterium
ATATGGGCGGCCTTTCTAAGCGGACCGGATAAGTCGAAGTTGGCGGCGTAACGCTGCCGTATTCATCGGGCAACGATGATCGTCGTCGTAGCGGCCGTGAAAACGGTAAACTCCGTTCCAGCTGCAATCACGGCCGAAAGCCCTTTCTTCGTCGCACCGATACCAAGGGTGAGAACACCGAGCAAGGCTGCCTGAGTCTGACGGTTCTTTCCGACCACGGCCTTGCTGCCTCGAAGCGGGATTCTCGTTCCGTCCACCGCCCGAACTGATCTGACCTGGACGGTCACGTTTCCCGGATTACCACCCGCCTCACGGCGGTCGACTTGGGCGACCGTACCACGCACAACCGTTCCCTGTTTGATGAGAACGTGGCCAAACTCGGAATAATCCGAGGGCATGTGAAATGACACCGTGTCACCCTGATTAACGGACGCGCTCGAGATGTCGCGATCGAGCGCTACCTTGAACGGAGTGCCGGCCGGAATGATAACCGGCATTTCAGTTTGCGAATTGGCAGCGGCGGCGGCGCGCTTGTCCGCTCCAGTCGGTTGCTGAGCGTTGAGTGGGACAGTGGCGACGCCCGCCAATAGAAGCGCGATCGCACGAAGTGGAACATGCATAGCTACTCTCCTCATTGTTATCGCCCGCGATATGCGGGCTGCACCATTTCATAGTCAAGGAATGTGCCATCCGAGCAGCCGCCCAGGCGTAGGCGACAAAATCCGCCCGGCGCTTCCATTCGCAAATATCTGGTGCTCACCTCCGTTGAAGTGCGCGGCGAGCCGCTACAGATCCCGCCGATGCAGCGAATACATCGCCGCTCCGAGCATGAACACGAAGTAACCACAAGCGTACCCCAATGCCGTCACGCTGGGGATCGACACGTTGGCGAACGGAGAAAACGACAGCGAACCCGCCAGCGGTGTCTGCATCTCGTACGCGGCCCGTCGCCAGAGCGACTCGGTTGGCATGATCACGCTCGCGAACACGCCCAGTGTCGCGATCTGCGTGCTCTGCGAAAACCCACTCAATTGCTCTAGCCATCCACCCATGAACGCGACACCCTGGAGTCCCAGGGCGACCACCCCGCTGGTCAGCGTCGAGAACCATGTTCCCAGCAGAAACGTCACGCTCAGCGCGACGATGCACTCAGCGATGATGAGCACCATCCCGCGGAACGCGTGCTCGGGGAGGACGCCAGTAACGGCGAAGGCGACCGCGACCGTGCTCCAGAACGTCATCGCGACGTACGCCGTGACCATCGCCGTGAATCCGAGGAATTTACCGGTCAGGATCTGCCACCGCCCAATTGGCTTCGTGGCAATGGCGTGAATCGTCCCGGAACTGATCTCGCCGGCCAACGTGTCTATCGATGTCAGAATCGTCATCACGACCGCGAGGAGGTCGCACGTGTAAAGCCCCACCATCAGCATGCCGCTCTCTACCTGATACCGCACGAACGGCGACATCGGGCGCCCTTCGAACTCGACGACCTGCAAGCGCAGCGCGACAGCGAAGATTGCGAGCAACAACACCGCGGCCAGCAGGGCGGTCCACAAGATCTTACGCCGCGCGGCCTCGCGCAGCGTGACACCGGCCATGATCCAGAGGCCGCTCACAGTCCGCGGTCCTCGCCCACGAGCTTCACGAACAAGTCCTCGAGCGACAGCGGCTCCGGCGTGACGTGATAGACGTCGGCACCCGACGCGACGAGGAAACGCACGATCTCAGGCAGCACGTCTTGCGACGGCACGCCAAAGGTCAACTGGTCGCCCTCGTACCGAAGTGCGCGCACTAGCCCCGCAAGTTGAGCGAGCGCCGTAGGCGGCAGGTTGCCGACCTGCGCGGTGACGTGAAAACCTTCCGGTGAAGAGGTCCTGAGATCTTGATTGGCGATAACCTCGCCGTCCTTGATGAACGCCACGCGGTCGCACGTGATTTCGACTTCGCTGAGCAAGTGTGAATTGAGAAACACGGTCGCACCGCGCTCGCGTTGTGCGCGGATGACGTCGCGAACCATGCGGCGCCCCATCGGGTCGAGCCCCGATGTCGGCTCGTCGAGGAAGACAATCCACGGTTCGTGAATCAGCGCTTGTCCCAAGCCGAGTCGCTGCAACATGCCCTTGGAAAAACCGCGCAGGCGACGGTCGGCGTGCTGCGCGATGCCAACGAGCTCGAGCACCTCCGGAACCCGAGTACGCAATCGGCCGGCGGACATGCCGCACAGTCGTCCGTGCAAATGCAGGAGCTCCGTGGCGGTGAGCCAGTCGTAAAAACGAAAGTCCTCCGGCAGAAAGCCAATTTGCCGGCGCGCATCAACATCCCCCGAGGGTGCGCCGAGCACCTCGGCCTGGCCGGCCGTTGGTCGTACCAGGCCGAGGAGCATCTTGATCGACGTGCTCTTGCCCGCACCGTTGGGCCCGAGAAAACCGAAGATCTCACCGCGATTCACCGTCAACGAGAGACCGTTAACCGCGACGCGTGATCCGAACACCTTACGAAGGTTCCGCGTCTCGATGGCGTAGGAGGAGGATGTAGTCAGTCGATGTCTCCGCTGGTCACCGCATTACCTGGCCGAGCTCGCCAGCGGAACGGCATCCGCGGAGCTTCCGTAGCCTGCGAGCGTGAACACCGTTCCGCCGCTCGCCCATATTAGCTGGTATGTCGGACCCCGTCGCCCGCCGGTGCTGATGAGCATGCCCCGTTCTCCCTTGACCTGCACGGCGTCGTAGGACCGAATAGCCCGGGGCAACGACATGGCCAGCGCCGATTTCCAGTCGAAGGTGTGCTGGAAGTCGCGCGTCTGATTCGGGCTCATCCCGGACAGCTCGAGCGCCATTGTTTCGAGTT
>DATBZT010000299.1:0-26383 GCA_036513055.1 Gemmatimonadaceae bacterium
CCCACGAGTACGGACACCGGTCACGGAAGCGACATCCGGCGGGCCAGTCAGTGGGCGGCGGTACCGAGCCCGGAATGACGTTGAGGCGCGCGCGCGGCTCACCGAGCTGCGGCATGGCGTGCATCAAACCCTCCGTGTACGGGTGATGCGCTTCGGCGAACAGCGGCGCGACACCCGCCTCCTCCACCACTTCACCGCAGTACATCACCACCACCCTCGACGCCGTTTCGGCAATGACTCCGAGATCATGGGTGATCATCAGAATCGACGTCCCGAAACGCTTCTGGAGATCCACCAGCAGCTCGAGTATCTGCGCCTGGATCGTGACATCGAGCGCAGTAGTCGGCTCGTCGGCAATCACGAGAGCCGGATTCATGATGAGGGCCATCGCGATCAGAACGCGCTGGCGCATGCCACCCGACAGTTGGTGGGGGTACTGCTTTGCGCGTTCCCCGGGATCCGGAATTCCGGTGAGCGAAAGCATCTCCACTGCGCGCTTCCACGCGTCGCCCCGCGAGCCCTTGCCATGAATCCGTACCACCTCGGCCACCTGATCGCCGACGGTAAACACCGGATTGAGGGCCGACATGGGCTCCTGAAAGATCATGGCGATTCTGTTGCCGCGGATGTCGCGCATGGCGGCGTCGTCCAGCGTCACCAGATCCTTCCCCTCGAACATTATGCGGCTGCCACGCTCGATCCTTCCCGGCTGCTGAACGAGGCGAAGGATGGAAAGAGCGGTGACGGACTTTCCACATCCTGATTCACCCACGATTCCCAGAGTCTCACCGGGTGCGACGGTGAACGAGACTCCGTCCACAGACTTCGCCACTGTGGACCCCATGTGAAACCAGGTGCGGAGATCTTCAACTGAGAGGAGCGGTTCGGTCATGGTGCTGGAGTCTGTCGTGGATCGAGCGCTGCGCGCAATGCATCACCGAGCACGTTAAAGGCCATCACCGTCATGACAATCGCCATCCCGGGGAAAAACGAGATCCACCACAGGTGCGCAATCTGATCGGAGCCATCCTGAATTATGTTGCCCCAGCTCGGCTGAGGCTGCCGTACGCCGACGCCAAGATATGACAGGCCCGCCTCGAGAAGAATGACGTGTCCCACCCCCAGCGCTGCGGCGACGATCACCGGAGTCAGCACGTTTGGAAGGATGTGTTGCAGAAGGATGCGCGCGCGTCCGGCGCCCAGCGCGCGCGCCGAGATCACAAAATCCTGGCCTTTCATAGCAAGAACCTGACCTCGTACCACTCTGCTCAGGCCATACCAGCCCGTGAATCCGACGATCACGACAAATGGAAACAAGGCGAGCTGCCGCCACGCCGCGAAGATGGCAATGAGCAGCAGAAGGCGCGGAATTGAAAGCAAGGCATCCAGCAGACGCATCATCACCGATTCGAGCGCGCCGCCGACGTAGCCGGCCACCGCCCCATACGCGGTGCCGAGGGTGATGCTGACGAGGGTGGCGATGAGAGCCACCGAAAGTGACACTCTTCCGCCATACAGCACGCGGCTGAGGACGTCGCGACTGAATGGATCGGTGCCGAACGGATGTGCCAGCGACGGTGGCTGACTGCGAAGCGCAATGATGTCGGGTTGCGCCGTGGGGTTGTAGGGCGCGAACAGCGGCGCGGCGGCACATGGAACGACGATGACCAGAAGCACCACCACGGCGATGACTGCCGGGCGATTCGACGCCAGCCGGCGAAAGAGCGTGCCTTTCCGCGCGCGCATCGAGCTGTCAGCGCTCATCGCGCAGCCGGGGATCGAAGACGAAGTAGAGAACATCCGCAATCAGGCTGCCCAGCGCGACAAGAACGCTGCCGATGATCACTGCGGCCATGAGCAGTGGATAGTCGCGCGTGTCGATGGAGTTCACGATCACGAGCCCCATCCCTGGCCAGGAGAAGACTTTCTCCACGAACACCGCGCCGGTGAGAAGCGCCGGGAACGCGAGTCCGAACAGCGTGATCACCGGCAGCAGGGCGTTTCTGAGAGCGTGACGACGGATGATGCTTCGCTCCGGAACACCCTTGGCGCGCGCGGTCAGTATGTAGTCCGAAGGAAGGGTGTCGAGGAGCGCTGCGCGCTGGTATCGAGCCACTACGGCGGAGAAGAGAAGCGTGAGCGTAAACGCCGGCAGGATCGTGTGCCGCACGACGTCCACAAAGCGGCCGCCGGCGGAAAGACTGTCGTGAATCACCGGGTCCGTCATTCCACCGATGGGAAAAACGGGGAAACGGTAGGCGAGCAGCACAATCACCATCAGCGCGAGCCAGAACTCGGGCATGGAAAAAAAGAGCAGCGACACTCCGCCGATGATCCGGTCAGCCAGCGATCCGCGTCTTGCCGCCTGGGCAATGGCGAGAAGTATTCCGAGCGAGAAGCTCGCTGCCAGCGCGATGCTCATCAGCAGCAGCGTGTTCGGGAGGGTTTCAGCGAGAACGTCGATCACCGGGCGTTGCAGCGAGAATGACCAGCCGAAGTCTCCCCTGGCAACACTCGTCAGGTACATCGCGAATTGTTCCAACACCGGCCGGTCGAGACCGTATGCCGCACGCCAGTGAGCGCGCACCGCCTCTGTGACGTTTGGATTTTCCATTGCCGCGGCGAGGGGGTCACCGGGCGCGAGATGGATGAGAAAGAAAGCGACCGTCGCCACCAGCGCGACGACTATCGCTACCTGCCCGAGACGCCGAAGAAGGTAGCCGGCCACCCGGTTATCGCTTCAAGCCGACGCGATCGCGGGCGATGCGCTCCGATGGCGGCACCCACCAATCGGCGATCGACGACCACCATGCGTCCGGCCTCAGCAAGGGTGTCCGGATGCGGCGGCTGATTCCCATCACGCTCCTGGGCTCGGCCAGCCAGATTGCCGGCGCATCGTCGATAATGATCTGATACGCCCGCCTGAAGCGAGCGCGCCGGTCGCCGAGACTCATTGCCGACATCGCGCTGTCAACAACGGCGTCGAACGCCGGATTACTATAGGACCCATAGTTGGATCCGCCGGTGGCTTTCGCTCGCGCGGAGCCCCACGTCTGGCGAATGCCGCCGGGACTGGCATCGACGTTCCAGCTTCCAATTGCCGCATCGAACGCGTGATGGCTCTCCCGATCGACAAACGACGGGAAATCGATCCTGTCGATGTCCATGATGACGCCAACCTGGCGCAGCTGGTTCTGGATGAGCACCGCCATGTTCATCCGGTTTCTGCTCGAGCTCGGAACGCTTACGACAAACGCCAGCCGGCGCCCGTTGCGAACCCGGAGACTGTCGCCGGCCGCCACGCGCCAGCCAAGCGAGTCGAGCAGATGCCGCGCACCGTCGGGGGAGTAGGGAATCTGCCGGAGAGTGGTGTCGGTGGACGCGTAGGCGCGCACGGTTGGGCCCAGTGCGACCGCGGCGAGCGTGTCGTAGACGTTCTGCACCGTGTGCACGCGGTCAATCGCCATCGTCAAGGCGCGCCGAAGACCACGATCGGCAAAGAGCGGATGAGGCCGGGAAGCATTGGCGGGATCGTGGAGATTGAACTGCAGGAAGTTGTACTCCATTCCCGGAAGCAGCACGGTGCGCAGCTGATTGTTGCCGACGAGCTCTGCAACGTTGGGCGCAGCAAGCTGCTCGAGCACGTCAGATTCACCACCAAGCAGCCGAGTGAACGCAGTGTTGAAGTCGGGCGCAATGCTCCAGATCACCCGGTCTATTCGAGGCCTGCCTTTGTAATTGCCTGTATCAGCCGCAAGCGAGATGGACGAGCCGGCTTTCCAGCTCTCGAAGCGAAATCTCCCGGTTCCAACCGGAGACCGCGCGAGCGCCGATGTTCTCAGTGCCGCGCCTTTCGCGCCGCGGAGAAGATGCTCGGGCAGAACGACCATTGGATTGACCGCCTCGAAGAACTGCATCGGCGAGCGCTTGCTGAACCAGAAAACAGCCGTGAGCGAATCGCGGGCGGTGACCGAGTCGATCCCGGACATGAGTGGCGCCGACGGGGAAGCCGTCGCGGAATCCTTGTAGAGAGCATAGGTGAAGGCGACGTCCGACGCGTGGGCGGGGACGCCGTCGTGCCAGCGCGCACGCGGGTCGAGGGAGAATGCTATCGAGAGGGAATCCGGCGACCATGTCCAGCTCTTCGCGAGGTGGGGCGTGAAGCCAGCGTCGCCGACTGTATTGAGATCGTTGCCAAGGTCCGCCAGGTGGTCGTAGATGATCTCGCTCACCTGGCGTCCCTGGATTGTGGCCACGAGCGGCGGAAACAGCACATCGGGGTCGCCGCCGGTGGAGATGACTACCGTGCCGCCGGTGCTGCTGGAATCGGGGCCGATGGACGCAGCGCGCTCTCCCACTTTGCACGAGAGCGCAATCAGTACGGCGGCGAGAGGTGCTAGTCGGCGCATGGCGTAGGACGTTTGAGAAGCGGTGCGCGACAAAGTTGGGCCGTTACCGGCGCCACGTCCACAGTTCGTTTTCGAAGTGCGGGAGCTCGATCATTGTCCCGGCGCGCACGTCGGATTCCTCGAGCAGAGCCGCCTCCGGATCCTCGAGCAGCCGCACGGCGTCAAAAAGCGCATCTCGTATTTCGGACACAGCGGGCAATCGGCCGAGCGCGGCAGCAAGGGTTGCCGGGCGCGGAATTGGCACTGCGCTGTCTGCTCCGAGCGAGAATTCTGCAATCAGCGACTGGTCGTCCTCGATCAGAATCGAGCCATGTTGAAGGAATGCGCCATCCTCGCGCCACTGCGCGCTTCCGACGAGCTTGCGCCCGCCGGAAATCAGCTCGCCTCGCGCCGGTGTCGCGAAGCACGGAGAGTCGGTTGGCCGCGCCGCCCGGCCCTCGGGCATCGCGATCGATGCGCGAACCCCCAGCGCTTCGAGTCCCCGGAGGAGAATGGCGTTGACACGCTCGTACGATTCCCGAAGCGTGTCGCCGTCGCGCACCGGAGCCGTGACGCTGTAGGTCACTTCGCGATCATGCAGCAGACCGCGTCCGCCCGTGGGGCGCCGCACCACGTCGATTCCCAAGTCCTGGAGACGGCGCAGGTCGTAGCAGCCCACTGCGCGCTGGTTGCGCCCCAGCGAAAGCGTGGGGCGCGTCCATCCGTAGATCGAGAAGACGGCTTCACCGGTCGCGCGGGCGCGGCGGAGAAGGGCCACGTCCCGAGCCATGTTCTCTGCGCCCTGCCTCGGAGCCACGAACAGCAGGCGCCACCGTCGATTCCTACGCGGGTCTGTCATGCGATGTTAAATTGACATCACTATGGCAACGACTATCAAGCACGCCGAGCGCGCCCTCGCGCCGGCTGAATCATTCGTTCCGCGCCACATCGGGCCGACGGACGAAGACATGGCAGGCATGCTTTCCACCCTGGGCTACGCGTCCCTCGACGAGCTGATTGACGCGACCATACCCGCAAGGATCAGGCATCGGGGAGGTCTCGACCTTCCCGTCGGCTGGAGCGAAGGAAAGGTGCTCGCCGATTTTCGGGCGCTGGCGGCAAGGAATCGCGTCTTCCGCTCGTTCATCGGAATGGGATACTCGGACTGCGTGACTCCGCCGGTGATTCAGCGAAACGTGATCGAGAATCCGGCGTGGTATACCGCCTACACGCCTTACCAGGCGGAAATTGCGCAGGGCCGCCTGGAGGCCTTGCTGAACTTCCAGACGATGGTCATCGACCTGACCGCCCTGGAGATCGCCAACGCGTCACTCCTCGACGAAGCGACGGCTGCAGCCGAAGCAATGACGATGAGCTACGGCATAAAGGGCAACGACGACAAGGAAGTGTTCTTCGTTTCGGATGAATGCCATCCACAGACGATCGACGTCGTGCGAACGCGTGCGGCGGCGCGCGGAATAACGGTGCGCGTCGGCGACGTGATGACGGCCGACCTGGGCGCTGATGTGTTCGGTGTTCTGCTCCAGTACCCCGCGACCGACGGCGCCGTGCACGACTACCGCGACATTTGCGAGCGTGTGCATGCGGGGAATGCCCTCGTTACGGTGGCGGCCGACCTGCTCTCCCTTGTGCTGCTCACTCCGCCGGGAGAATGGGGCGCAGACATCGCCGTCGGCAACACACAGCGTTTCGGCGTTCCCCTCGGCTACGGTGGCCCGCATGCCGCCTACTTTGCGACGCGCGACGAATTCAAGCGCCAGATCCCCGGACGGATAATCGGCGTTTCGCGCGACGCGGACGGGGCTCCGGCGCTGAGAATGGCGCTCCAGACGCGCGAACAGCACATCCGGCGGGAGAAGGCCACGAGTAACGTCTGCACGGCGCAGGTTCTTCTCGCGGTGGTCGCCAGCATGTATGCCGTCTGGCACGGACCGCAGGGACTGCGCCGGATTGCGTCGCGCGTTCACCAGTACACAGCGGTTCTGGCAGAGGGACTCAAGCGCCTCGGCCACGGCATCACGCACGAGGATTACTTCGACACGATCCGCGTCGAAGTTCATGGCGGGGGAGCCGCCGCCGCATGCGACCGTGCTGCCGAGCGGGGAATCAACCTGCGGTACATGAACGACAGCTCGCTGTGCATCGCGCTCGACGAGACGGTTCGCAAGGAAGATCTGCAAACATTGTTCGCAATCTTTGGCGGCGAGGGGCCGGCAATCCCTTCCATCGAAGAGCTGGCAGATGCGTCAGACTCGCGCTACGACGAGCGATTCAAACGGACCACACCGTTCATGACTCATCCGGTGTTCAACGTCCACCGGTCGGAAACCGAGATTCTCCGCTACATGCACAAGCTTGAATCGCGCGATCTCTCGCTCGTACATTCGATGATTCCTCTCGGCTCGTGCACGATGAAGCTGAACGCCACGGCGGAGATGATGCCGATCACCTGGCCGGGGTTCTCGAAGCTCCATCCGTTCGCCCCTGTCGGGCAGGCCGAGGGATACCGGGAGCTTTTTGCGCAGCTGGAGTCTGCACTGGCTGAAATTACGGGCTTTCCGGCTGTTTCCCTGCAGCCGAACGCAGGGTCGCAGGGAGAGTATGCTGGTCTCCTGACGATACACGGCTACCATGCCTCGCGAAATGAAAGTCATCGCAATGTCTGCCTGATACCGCAGTCGGCGCACGGGACAAATCCGGCGAGTGCGGTGATGGCGGGAATGAAGGTGGTGGTCGTTCGAACCGACGAGCGTGGCAACATCGACATCGCCGACCTTCGCGTGAAAGCCGCGGAGCACAGCGCCGACCTGGCCGCGCTGATGGTCACGTATCCCTCGACTCACGGCGTATTCGAAGAGGGCATAAGTGAAGTCTGCTCGATCGTTCACGAGCACGGCGGGCAGGTTTACATGGACGGCGCGAACATGAACGCCATGGTCGGCCTGTGCCGCCCGGCCGATATCGGCGCCGACGTGTGCCATCTCAATCTCCACAAGACGTTCTGCATTCCGCATGGCGGCGGCGGTCCGGGAATGGGACCGATCGGGGTTGCCGAGCATCTGCGGCCGTTTCTGCCCGGCCATGCGGTGATCGAGCTTGCCGGCAGGCACGAAGGCGGGGCAGTGTCAGCGGCGCCGTGGGGAAGCGCCAGCATTCTCCCAATTTCGCTGGCGTATATCCGGCTGTTGGGTGGTCCGGGCCTCGAGCTGGCGTCGAAGGTCGCGATTCTGAACGCGAACTACATTGCCGGGCGGCTCGAAGACCATTTCCCCGTGCTCTACAAGGCGGACAACGGAACCGTGGCGCACGAATGCATTGTCGACACGCGCGTGGTGAAGGGGGCGAGTGGAGTGGACGTCGAGGACATCGCCAAGCGGCTGATGGATTATGGTTTTCACGCGCCGACTGTGTCGTTCCCTGTGGCCGGCACTCTGATGGTGGAGCCGACGGAGAGCGAATCGAAGGCGGAGCTGGATCGCTTCTGCGACGCAATGATCGCGATTCGCACCGAGATCAGGGAAGTCGAGGCAGGCACTGCCGACCGGAAGGACAACCTGCTCAAGAACGCCCCGCACACACTGTCGCGAGTGACCGCCGCCACCTGGACGCATGGCTATTCACGCGATCGGGCGGCTTTTCCCGCACCATGGACGAGGGACTACAAGTTCTGGCCGGCGGTGGCTCGTGTGGAGAGCGCGTACGGGGACCGGAACCTCATTTGCTCGTGTCCGCCCACCGGCGCTTATGCTGATTCCCCGGTCGTTACCGGGATCGCCGGAGGTTAGCGGAGCGTGTCGCTGGCAGGGAGACGCGGCGGGCAGTAACTTTTAGCGTTGAAATGGGCTGGCGCCCGCCAGCCTGCAAATCTCGCCATACTGCTGCTCAGGAGCTGCCATGAACAAGGCGGAACTGCTGGAAGCACTGCAGCGTCAGACAAAGCTTCGGCCCACGCACGTCAAGCGGGTGGTAGACGCGATCTTCGATCCGGTGGACGGCGTGATATCGCGCCAGATCAAGCGCGGAGGCAAGGTCACGATTGCCGGGTTCGGCACGTTCGACCGGCGGTCGCACAAAGCGCGTGAGGTGAACAGCGTGTTCACCGGCCGCACAGTAAAAGTGAAAGCGCGGAAGATTCCCGGCTTTCGCGCCGGCGTAAGCTTCAAGGACGCACTCAAGTAGAATGTCGGGCGGCGGTCTGGTACCGTCGCCCATTCTGCCGCGAAGCTGACGGAAGGGGTTAGCCGATCTGCTTTTCGTACGCGCCGGCGTCGAGCAGGGCGCTCAGCTCGCTCATGTCATCGGCGCGCATGCGAATCATCCAGCCGGCGCCGTAGGGATCAGTGTTGACCAGCGCGGGCTCCTTGTCCAGCCGCTCGTTGACAGCCGTTATCTCGCCACTCAGCGGGGCGAAGAGCTCAGACACCGCCTTCACCGCTTCGATGGTGCCGAAGACGTCGTGTTTGGAGAACTTCGCCCCCACCTGGGGCAGCTCCACGTACACGACGTCGCCAAGCTCGCCCTGCGCGTAGTCGGTGATGCCTACTTCTGCGATTCCGTCGGGAGCGACACGCACGAATTCGTGTTCTTCCGTGTACTTGAGATCAGAGGGGACATTTGCCAAGGCGCACTCCGTTATGTGAAGCCACGCGCGGTGCGCGAAGCAGAGCCCAAGTCTACCCGGGCCCGGCGAATCGTGTCAAGGAAGGTTGGAACCGCTCAAGGATGGCGCCCCGTCCTTGGCCAGCTCCTCCCACAAGCGATCAACCTCGTGCTGGAGGTCTTCCATCGAGCCCACGTTCTCGATCACCCAGTCGGCGCGCGCCCGCTTCAAGTCAGCCGGCATCTGCGAGGCGATCATCTCCATTGCTTCGGCTTCCTGGAGCCCGCGATCGCGCACGATTCGCTCGAGTCGCAGCGCCCGGGGAGCGTCCACGAGAACGATGAAGTCGAAGTCGTCGGCAAGATGCCGCTCGAACAGGAGCGGCACGACGCACACCACGACACGCTCGCCGCGAGCCTTGGCAGCATCGAGCTCGGCGCCGCGAAGCCGCAGGATCTCGGGATGCACGATCTCATTCAGCGCCTCGAGCCCGTCCCGGTCATGAAAAACGATCTTGCGGAGCGCCGAACGGTCGAGGGAGCCCTCGGTGTCAAGCACCGAAGGACCCCAACGCTTGACGATCGCATCGAGAGCAGGCGATCCCGGGGTTACCGCCTCACGCGCGAGCAGGTCGGCGTCGACGATTGTTGCTCCGCGCTCGGACAGCATGTCGGCCACAACCGACTTGCCGCTTCCGATATTTCCCGTAAGTCCGATCACTTTCATGGATTGATTCCTGAAGTTCAGAAACTCAACCTAAGGCAATTGACTGGTACGTAAACAAGAATTATGCCGACAAAATTCCGGCGACGTACGTTTACTATTCAGACTAGGGCGCCTGGCCTATCGGCGACGTCCCGCAGAAGGCGGGGCACCGAGCGTTAGAGAAGAGAGCCCTGATTCTCGTCGCGCTTTGGAATCGAAAAGCACATCCGGCAGCGCGCTTCGTAGGATTCAGTGCTCCCAACCATGATTGTCGGCGAGTCATAAGGGGCGGGCTCCCCGCCGATCAGGCGCTGGTTGCGGCTGGCCGGGCCGCCGCAAAGCACGCAAATCGCATGCAGCTTGTCGACGACCTCGGCGATCGCCATCAGCTGTGGCATCGATCCAAATGGTTCGCCGCGGAAATCGGTGTCAGTCCCGGCGACGATTACCCGCCGCCCGCGCGCCGCAAGCGATGTCACCAGGGATAGGATCCCCGAATCGAGAAACTGCGCCTCATCGATCGCTATGACGTTGGCCATTGGGTCGATCTGCTGAGCAATTTGTGCGGCTGAGTCGGCCGGGATCGCGTCGACAGTGCGGCCGTCGTGGCTCGATATGGTGTAAATCCCGGAATAGCGCTCGTCCAGCCGCGACTTGAACACCTGCACCCGCTTGCGGGCAATCATGGCGCGCCGCAGGCGGCGTATGAGCTCCTCGCTCTTGCCGCTGAACATCACCCCGGAGATGACTTCAATCCATCCCCCGGTCTGGTGGAACGACTGGCTCATGACCGATCGCGCGGCGGCCTGCCACCGCTGCCCGGCCGCGATGGTGGACGACGATCGCGCGACCCTGGCGGTCCCGACGGCCGCCCGCCAGGGCGACCACCCGGCCGGCCCTCGCGCGGGCCCGCGTCGCGGAACGGTCGGTCGCCCCTCGGCGCTCGGTCTCTGGGCCGGGCATCGTCGCGCCCTCCCCGGGAGTGAGCACTCGGCCCGGCGGAGCCGCCGGGGCTGCGGGGACCACCGGAAGGGCGGTCATGCGGCGGCCCGGACCGCTCGAATCCAACGGTCCGGGGGGGCGCCGGTTTTGCCGCGGCGGCTGCCGCTGCGGCTTCGATGCTTTTTCGAATGGCGCGCTCCCGCTCGAGGAGCCGCAGCGCGGCGGCAGCTATCTCGATGCCGTCGTGGGACTCGAGAAGCGGCTCGAGCGTGAGGATTTCCCGCGCCGGCATGCCTGAGTCAAGTATGCCGGACAACTCTCGCCGGAGTGCCCGTTCCCGATCACGAACTGTCTTGCCGGCGTTTGGAAATGTCAGCGGCTTTACCTCTCCGCCGGCCATTCTTCTCAGCGGCCGGACCTCCCGGGGCTGAATCAACGCGATGGTGGCGACTGGGCTGACTGCCGCTGCCGCGTCCATCAGCTTTCGGCTGGCCGGCATTCCATAGAAAATCACCGCGTGCGTCGGCGGAACGGCACTGCCTCGGCTCACGTTGACCGTCCCGCCGGCCGGATATCCCAGTGTCCGCAAGAGGGCGGAGACGTCGGCCTCAGTCTCGTCGGAGCCGACAATGACCTCCGCCGAGGGTGGATCCAGGTCGTCGAGCAGCCGGCGCAGTGCGGACAGCCGCGACGCCGGGGATACAGTCAGAAACTGGATGTCCACGGGCTCGACATTTTCGGCCGCCTCCTGCTCATCCATTCGCCGGGCGCGCCGAAGGTAGCGCTCCACGAAGTCGTCTACCCGCTGATCGGCGCGGTCGGTGATGACCATCCTTGCTGCTTCCTTTGGAAGCTCGGTCATCAGCAGCTCGAGAGCTGACGTCGCCTCGACGTCACCGTCGAAGGAATCGTCAGCCCAGGCGAGAATCAGGGTTCGCGTTTCACTGAGCTTCAGATTGGATCCTCGAACCAGGTCGGCGAGATCGCCGGGGGCGCCGGCGATAGCCAGCACCGGGCGGGACTGAATCAGTCTCGCGGCTCGTCGGGCGGTCGTAACGGGAAACAGCTCGATTCCGCCAGGCCCGGTGAGCTTGAGAACGGCCTCGGCGAGCGCCACCGCGCTCTCGGCATCACCCGTGACTACGACGAGCTGGACGCCGCCGGCGAGCGGATCGATCCGTTCGAGCGGCCCGGTGAGGAATCGGGGCACCGAGTCCATCGACTGCGGGAGGATGTGGACAACGTTCTGGCTGCGGCCTGTCGCGGGCTCTCGCTCTTCCGATTCCAAGATTTCTGCTCCGGGGGACGACATAGCGCAGCTTTGGCCGTGCCGATACTGTTATAATCCGTGCGTCGAGCAACGCTCACCGCCGAGACGGAAGTATAGCATCTTCCATCGGACGTCGCCCATGTGGGCGCGCCGTGTAGCTGGCTTTCAACAACCCGCCAATGATCACCGCAATCGTGCTCGTCAAAGCCGACCCCAAGCTGATCCCGCAATGCGCAACGAAGCTGGCGGGCATCGAAGGGGTCTCGCAGGTGTATTCCGTATCGGGAGAATGGGATCTCGTCGCGATCGTCGAGGTAACCGACTACGAGGGCGTGGCGAGCGTCGTCACCGAACACATCTCTGCGGTTCCAGGACTGAGAAACACGCAGACCCTGACCGCATTCCGCGCGTATTCTAAGAAGGATCTGGAGCAGGCGTGGGACATCGGGCTGGAGTGAATCCGCCGCAAACTGCACGCGGAGACAACGAGCCAGGCTGGCCGACATCGACTCACGCCGCCCGTCGCTTCATCATGGCCGAGCTTCCTGGCGCGAGTGCCGTGGAGCTCGGGCAGAACGAGGGAGATCCGCGCAGCAGGAACGATCAGCCACCGGTTCTTGCGGCTCCAAGCGTCATCGAAGGGGAAACCCTGCGTGCCATCCGGGTCGCACCCGACGCGGCGGCGAGACCAACGTCAGGATTCTACGGATTTCTCGATGGCGCGCAGTCGGTTCATGTCGTCAACCATTGCGGCGGAGTTCCAATCGTGTGGGCGACCGTATCGGCGGCAGTGCGCGTGCGTGAGAACCGGCGGCTCATCGCCTGGCGAAATCGCGCGCCCGCCGTGGAACGACGATTCTATGTTCCGCTCCGGTATGTCGAGGACATGGGCCCGACACTGCGTGACGATCCACGCGTCGTTGATACCGGGCGACCCGATTCGTCCGGCGCGTTTCCATCGCGCCATCCGGCGGCCTTGCTCGAGCGGGCGATGCAGAAGGTGCAGCAGGACCGCGAGACACTGGAGCAGCGTCTGGCTGAGGCCTGGATCGAAACCGAGAAATCGCCCCTCTACGTGGATGGCAGCATCACCGGCAGTGATGCGGTGGCATCCTCACGCCTCGCCGTCGGAGTGATCAAGAGCCACAACACACTCTACGCCGAGGGTGACGCATTTCGAGTGGTGGTTGGGCTCGAAGCCGGAGAGCGTTCGTCGGCCTTTCGCGTTGCGCCAAGGTCACGTTGCCCGGTTGCCAGCTGGTACGTGCGAGTGCGTGGCGCCGCCGGGCGGGACGCATTGTTTGGTCTGGTTCGGGTCGAAGCGGCGTTCACCGACGACCTGGCAGTGCGAGCGGACGAGATCTCCCGCTGGGTGATTGCCGAGGGCTCGCCACTGGCCCTTCCTGACGGCCGGTGGGACAAAATGAGCTATGGCATCAGGGACACCGAAGAATTTCTGAGAGCAATTTCTTGAGCGAACCACTTGGAAGAGTCGTCGCCACCGAGCGCCGGCCAAACACTCCGCACGAATTCCATTTCTGGACCGCGCTCGATTCACCGGTGGGAATCGGGACAATCGTTCGCGTCGAGGGCGCGAATCCCGTAAACGGCCAGATTCCCCGTGTTTATGGGATAGTGGTCGAGGGGTTCAGCTATACCGACCTCCAGTCGCCGATGCATGACGTACTCGGGCACGACGGGTCGCCGGCCAGCGCCGGGTATTCAGTCACCGAGCGGGCTGAAATCAGGCTCTATTCGGCGGCGGTTCTGCGACAGATTCCCGATGAGCCGCTGCAGCCCGTGCCCATGGGTGAGGTGCATCTGGCCGACGAGAATGACGTCGCCGTTGCGCTGCGAATGGACGGCTATCTCCGGGAAGAGGCGAACACAGGGATTCCCATCGGTGTCTACCGCGCCGGCGCGACAGACTCGGTGATCTACCTCGATGCCGATTTTCTCCTCGGACCGGAGGCGGCGCACCTCAACATCTCGGGCATGTCAGGGCTGGCGACAAAGACCAGCGCCGTGGAATGGCTGCTTGCGTCCATCTTCGCGCATTTCCCGGAGAGCAAGGGTTCGGTGGCTGCCGTCTGCTTCAACGTAAAGGGTCCGGATCTCTGCTTTCTCGACCAGCCGGGCCACCTGGACGACCGCGACCGCGAGCTCTACGACAAGATGCGCGTGAGCGGCACACCGTTCGAGAAGGTTCAGTATTTCGCTCCCTATACGGCGAAGGGCTTCTCTCTCAACACGCTGCGATCGAACGAAGCGCTACTGCACAACGTGACGCCGCTGACGTGGGGTCTGCGCGAGGTTCTGAAGTATGCCGAGGTGCTGCTCAATCGCGACGACATCGACGCCAAGGCCGATGCCCTCATCGACTTCATCTCGGAGCGAGTGGTCGGCCGGGTCTTCGAAAAGGACAACTACCTGTCGCGCGATCACACAGTGGAGTCGTTTGGCGACCTCGAGGACTGGTTTCGCGACTTGCTGCGCGGACTCGAGAAGGGAAACGCCGAATCGTGGCGTACTCACCACATCGCGACCATCAGAAAAGTCCGCAATCGCCTGACGAACATCTCCACCCGCTGCGCCGGTCTTGTGACGGACACCGGGACGGTGAGCGACCTTCCATTCGGGAGCTTCGAGGACCGGATGGTGTATGTAGTGGATGTTGCGACTCTCGAGGAGGACGCCCAGGATCTGATCTTCGCGCGGGTCGTGTCGAAGCTGCGGGAACACCTCGAGCGGCGCGATCTGGGAGTCAAGCACCTGATCGTATTTGTCGACGAGCTGAACAAATACGCGCCGAGCGACGGCCAGGACACCTATGTCCGGAAGATGCTTCTCGACATCGCCGAGCGTGGCCGGTATCTCGGACTGGTGTTGTTCAGCGCGCAGCAATTCCGGTCCCAGGTTCACCGGCGGGTGGTTGGCAACTCCGGGACTTCGCTTTTCGGCAGAATGGACGCCGACGAGCTTGCAACGCCCGGGTACTCGGTACTGACGCCCGCTACACGGACAAAGCTCGCGACACTGGAGAAAGGCCAGTTGATGGTGCGCCACCCGCATTTTACACAACCGATCTTCGTTCGTTTTCCGCGCCCCGCGGTGATGCTGGGCCGAGACGGGGTCGAGCGGTACCCGCAGGCCACCGAGTCCGAGCTCGATGTCGCGATCTACCGGTCGCTTCGCCAGCTGGACAGCTCGATAACGCTGCCGTGGGTTCAGAAGATCGTCGCACTTTACGATGAGCCGGAGATCCTCCGGGCGCGGGACGCGACGAGGCGGGCGAAGCCGGCAAATGTAATGGCGTACTTCGAATCGCAGTTCCGGAAAATCATACCATCAGAGCCGGCAATTGCGGCGGCTGCCGCGACGCGCGAGGTAACTCGGGCCGTTCGCTCATTGCCGATGGACGATCCGTATGGATTCTAGACTGGTGCGCGCGTTGATAGCTGCTGCGTCATTACCGTTTATGGCAATCGTGGCGGAGGCACAGCCCGTCATGCTCCAAATCCGCCCTCGTGTGGGCGACACGCTTCACGTGCGGCTCGAGCAGGTAGTGGAGATGACCGGCATACCGCGCGGTTGTGGCGGCCAGGTCAACGCGTTGCGCAGCCGCCCGAAGAACATACCCGCAGTCTGTGCCGATGCTCGTACGATGACCACGCGGATGGAGGTCTACAGCCGCGCCATCGCGCGCCGCGCCACGCGTGACGCGACGGACATGCTCGCGATCACGGATTCCGTGCTGACGTCCGCGGGAACGCGCGAACCGCTGAGACGCGCGGTGAACCAGCCGATTCAGCGAGCCCCCGTCGAGATACGAATCGCCACTGATGGCGGGGTAGAGATTGGAGCGGGGCCGGCGACTGACGAAGTGAGGACTCTCTTCGGACAAATGCCGGCCACTCTCTCGCGCAAGGCGGTTGCAGTCGGACAAAGATGGACTCACGAAATGCGGGTGCCGCTGGCGGGCGAGCCCGGTGCAACGGGACTGGTGCGCACCACCTTTCAGCTCGACTCACTGAGCCGGAACGCCGACGTTGCGTATATCTCGATGCGGGGAACGCTGTCGCACGATCACTCCGATGGAAGCGACTCGGAAACGTCGGGCTCGCTCACCGGAACGATGCGATTTGACCGCCGACTCGGCTGGATAACCGATACGCATGCCGAAATTGATGTCTGGTCAGAGGTTGCATCGCGGTCGTCCGGGAGACCGATGCGGGTCCACACCACGGTTGTCCAGTCGCTCCAGGTGTCGCGCGACAAATGAAGCTCGTTCATATCTCCGACATCCACCTCGGCTACCGCCAGTATCAGCGGCAGACGCCGTCCGGCATCAACCAACGGGAGGCGGACATCGCCTTTGCGTTTCGCAAGGCAATCGACAAGACGATCGAACTGCAGCCAGACCTCGTGTTGATCGGGGGCGACGTCTTCCACAACGTGCGTCCAACGAATCCGGCGATCCTGCACGCTTACAAGCAGTTCTCGCGGCTGGTGGAGATGCTGCCGGACTGCGACATCGTCATGATCGCCGGCAATCACGACCTCCCGCGAACGAGTGAGACAGGCTGCATTCTCGCGCTTTTCCAGACGCTCGGCATTACGGTCGTGATCGACGAGGCCAAACGCATTCCGCTGCGCGGCGGCGAGGTATCCGTTCTCGCTGTGCCTGAGGGAATCAGGCCGCGGCCGAGTCTCGATCCGGATCCATCCGCCCGCTATAACGTCCTGCTGATGCACGACGAGGTGGAGGGCGTCATCAGGAAGTTCGGCACGATTGCCGAACGCCCGGTTGGCGACCTGACGCTCGAGGAGATCGGGCCGGAGCGCTGGAGCTATGTGGCTCTCGGTCATTATCATGTGTATCACAAAGTCGCCCCGAACGCCTACTACTCGGGCTCCCTGGAGTACGCGAGCACAAACGTCTGGGGCGAGGTTGACGAGGAGATCGAGCTCGGCATCCACGGAAAGGGTTTCATCGAGCAGGATCTGGACAGCGGCGCACACCAGTTTCATCCGGTGTCCCTCGCCCGCCGTGTCATAAACCTTCCGGAGCTGAGCGGCGCAGGCCTCAGCGCTGACGATTTGAACGTCGCCATCCGCCGTGCTGTGGATGCCTGCGAGGGCGGTATTGACGACCGTATCGTTCGTCTTGTTGTGCGGGACGTCTCGCGCTACGTGCTGCGCGATCTCGATCACAAGTCGATCCGCGAATACAGGCGCCGGGCACTGCATTTCCTTCTCGACCCCCGGCGACCTCAGATCCTCCGGACGGAAGCGAGCGGCGCACCCGGCCGGCGAACATCGCTCACTGATACAGTGCGCGCGATGCTCGAGGGTCGCGAGGTCACCCCGGGAATCGATCGTGCCGCACTCGTCGAGCTCGGCCTGCGCTATCTGGCCCAGGCAGAGCGTGAGGCATCACTCGCGCTGGGTGTGACGGAATGAAGCTCTTGTCGCTGCGTCTGAACAACTTCCGGCAGCACGTCGCGACGGAGATTCACTTCGAGTCGGGCATTACCGGCATCATCGGGCCCAACGGGTCGGGCAAGACGACGATTCTCGAGGCAGTCGCGTTTGCGCTGTACTCGGTGGGACGAACGAGTCGCGAGCACATGTTGTCGCAGCACCCTGTTGGCCGCGCACAGATGCGCATCGAGCTGGAGTTCGAGCTTGGCCGCCACAACTATCGGGTGATCCGCGGGCTGAAGTCGGCCGAGCTTTATCTCGACGGCGACCTCAGTCCAATTGCCAGCACGCCGGCGGCAGTGACCGAGCGGCTGCAGCGCATCATGGGGATGTCGAAGGACGAGTTCTTCAAGACGTACTTCACCGGGCAGAAGGAGCTGGCCGCGATGGCCGCGATGGCCGCGCCAGACCGGGGCCGCTTTCTGTCCAAGGTCCTCGGCTATGAAAAGCTCCGGTCGGCGCAGGATCTGGTTGGCGGACGAAAGAGCCGGCTGGGCGCTGAGATTTCCGGGCTCCGCGAAGCGATGGCAGACCCCAACGTTGTGGCGAGGGTAATTGCTGACGCGTCGGAGCGGGTGAAGCAGGCGACATCGGCAGCGAAAAGCGCCGAGCATCGCAACAGAATCATTCAGGCAACGTTCTCGATGATCGCGCCGAAATGGGCGCGCGCGCAGCACGATCGCGAGAAGGCGCAGGCACTGCTGGCTGAGATCAACGCCAACGAGCGCGAGGAAAGCTCGCTCAGGCGGAATTTCGAGCGGGTCGAGGCGGAGCTTGCAACGATGGCCGATGCCAGAGCGGAGCTCGCACGGCTCCAGCGCATGATCGAGCCGCTGCCCGAGCTTCGCGACGAGCTGGGAATTCTCGACGAGCTGTACCGCGAGGAAGGCCGCCGAAAGACGCTGATCGAAAACGAAACTGTGCTGCGTGAGGAAATCGACAAGCTCACCGCTCGCCTTGGGGCGATCGAGCGCGCTCCGGCGCAGGAAGAGGAAGTGACGCTCGACCTCGAAAAAAAGCGCGCCGAGCTCGAGGAAGCGCAGGGCGTGCTCGAGGCAAAGCGCACCGAGTGGGTGCGCGACCGGCAGGACGCGGAAACGAAGCTCAACGATCTGCGCCGGCAGTGGGCGGAGGTCAAGGAGCAGCGCGAGCGCGTGATCAGTCTCGGCCAGGACGGAGCCTGCCCGACATGCAGCCGCACGCTCGGCGAAAGTCTCCACACGGTTGTCGAACACCTGAATGAGGCGGGCGAGACTCTCCGACTGGATGGCATCTACTACAAGAACCGATTCGAGCAGCTTTCGGAGATGCCGTCGGAGGTAAAGGCCCTGGATGAAAGGAGGCGTTCACTCACGGCGGAGGCGGGGTCGCTCGAGCGAAAGCTCGCCCGGGTACAGCTCGCCGTGCAGGAGCTGGGCGGCATGGTGCGCGACATCACTTCCAAGCAGCGGCGCATGGAGCAGATGCGGCGGGACATCTCGGCCCTCTCAAAAGGTTTCGATTCGGCGCGGTTCGATCTGGTGAGGGCGGAGATTGCGCGCGTGGCACCGCTCGAGGCGCGGGCTGCAAGGCTCATCGCTCTCGCGGAGCGCGAGCCTCAGCTGGTGACGGAGCGGCAGGAGTACTCGAAGTCGATTGAGGCACTCCGGTCGCTGCTCGGCACGCTCGGTGTGCGTCACAAGCAAATGGCCTATGCGGCGGCCGACGCTGATTCAATTCGGCAGAGCTATGAGAAGGCCTCGGCCGATTCTCGCGCCGCGGAAATCGAGCTGCACAAATGCCAGGCGGATCTGGCGATGGCGCGCGAAGCCCTCGTGTCCGCGCTGGCCGCCGGCGAGGAGTCACGACTCATTCAGGCGACGGTCGCCGAACGCGAAGCCGAGCGTCGGCTGCACGAGGAGCTCGACCGCGCATTCAACGAGATGCGAGCGCAGCTCAACGCCGAGCTCAGGCCGGAATTGTCGGAACTGGCCACCGGTTTTCTCCGCGAGCTGATGGATTCGCGCACGGCGGAGCTCGAGCTCGACGAGAAGTACAACATTCTGATTCTCGAGGACGGCATCACCAAGCCGGTCCTCTCTGGCGGCGAGGAAGACATCGCCAATCTCGTGCTGCGTCTGGCGGTTTCGCAGATGATCGCGGAACGTTCAGGGCAGGCATTCTCGCTGCTGATTCTGGACGAGGTATTCGGATCGCTCGACGAAAGCAGGCGGTTCAACGTTCTTGAGCTTCTGCGCGCGCTCGGCGATCGCTTCGAGCAGGTCATTCTCATCAGCCACATCGAGACGGTAAGGGATGGACTCGACCACGTGATCAGCGTTCGCTACGACCCGGCGTCAGCGGCATCCGTTGTGGATGCGGTTCCGGCGGAAGCATCAGATGAGCCGCTCGAGCTTCTCCCGGCGGGCGTCGGCTGATGGCGGTGGCTCGCACGTGGCGCCAGCAGTCGCCTCCAGACGGACCGTACCGGATACAGGACAGCGACATTCCGGTTCTCAACGCCGTGTTCAGTGACGCATTCACCGACCGCTACCGCAAGGACGGGATGGCGGGCGTGCGAGTCCCGTACCTGAATCCAGCCGTGTGGCGATTCGCGATTGCCGACGCGCGCGATGGCGCGATGCTCTGGCGTGACGACCGGGGGAACATCGCCGCGTTCAACGTGACCCACCTGTCGGGAGCCGAAGGATGGATGGGGCCGCTCGCCGTTCACCCTGATCACCAGGCGCACGGGCTCGGCAAGACGATCGTCATCACCGGGACGGAGTGGCTCAAGCGCCAGAACGCGCGAGTCATCGGGCTCGAGACGATGCCCCGCACGATGGACAACATCGGATTTTATTCGTCTCTGGGAATGCTGCCCGGATACCTCACGCTGACGGTGACCGTCGACGCCACCTATGCCGCCCAGTCTGTCCACGCCCAGGCGCTTCGTATCGGCGGCATGCAGCCGGCCGACATGGATGACATTCTCGCGAGCTGTCGCGAGCTGTCGAGCTCATTGCTGGCGGGCTACGACTTTTCCCGGGAGATACAGCTCACCGAGGAGCTGGCGCTCGGAGACACGCTCGTATTGATGCGTGGGGGTGTAGCCGCCGGATTCGCCGTGGCGCACTCGGTGCCACTGGTGGAGGGACGAGTGCGCGAGGAGCTGCGCGTTCTCAAGCTGGTTGCGCGGGAAGATGCGGATTTCGACCTTCTCGTGACCGTTCTCGCGGACCACGCGCGCCGAAGCGGAACCCGGCGGGTGGCGTTGCGGGTGCAGGGAGCCTATCCCGAGGCGTATCGAAGGCTCATCTCACGCGGGGCGCGAGTGCGCTGGACCGATCTGCGCATGTCGCTCGAGGGATACGGCGAGAAGCGCTCCGAGCAGGGAGTGGTTCTCTCGAACTGGGAGATTTGAGCGAAGCGAGGTGTGCGTCAGCCGTGAAATAATGACCGGAGCGCTGAGGATGCTGAGATATCGCGGAGATAAAGCATCTCTTCCGGGGCGAACGGAACCGGATCGATGCCGAGGCCAGTCGTCAGATCATTTTCGGGAACGACGTTGTCCATTTCCAGTAGATCGAGCAGGCCAGTGGTCACCGGTGGCCGCGGCAGCATTCTCTCGGCGGCGGCGACGAGCGGACGAAGCGCGCCGATCGGAACTCCCACCAGCTTTCGCGACGTGTTCATCGCAATCAGGATGCGCTCCGTCATCTGCCGGAGCGTCACCGGCGTCGATCCGGCGATGGTGTAGGTCTTTCGAATCGTCGCCGGATTCTCGAGACACTTCTTGACCGCACGCGCCACATCATCCACGGCAATGGGCTGGAAGCGGGCCGATCCGCCGCCGGGCAGAGGAAAAACAACCGGCGAAAGACGAATCATTCGCGCGAGGACGTTTACGAACTCGTCTTCAGGGCCGAAGATCACGGACGGCTTGAGCACCGTCCATTTTGTGTCCGAAGCGGTGACCATGTCCTCGGCCAGCCCCTTGCTGCGCAGGAACCTGTACTGTGAGGAGCTGTTCGCTCCGTTCTGTGACATGTACACGATTCGCGATACACCGGCCGCGCGTGCCGCGGAAAGAACGACGCCGGTCGCGTCGGTGTTGCTCGCCTCGTAGCTGTCATCTCCCTTCTCGATGGCGATGGCGGCCAGATGGACGAGCGCTCCGGCGCCACTGAGTGCAGAGCGCATCGCATTCGAGTCGCGTATGTCGCCCGAGCGGATCTCCAGGCGCAGATGGCCGAGGCGTGTCGCGGCTTTTCTCGGGTCGCGGACGATCGCTCGCACCTTCCAGCCTCCGTCGACGAGCTGCCGGCAGAGATGCGTGCCGACCATCCCCGCCGCGCCGGTGACGACTACCGGCATGTGCCGCGAGACTTCCTCCAGCTGGGGTTGCTCGGCAATGGCGGTTGCAGTCCCTTCGTCCGATTCATCGGTCGTGAAGCTCGCGACCAGCTCATCTTCCGGTCTGCCGTTCACCGTCTGCGAACCCGCGGTTACCTGCCGGGGGGTGGTTGCGTCTTTCGTGATCCGCGCACTGAGATCCGCCAGATCAGAAGAAATACGCCGAGCGTCAGAAGCAGATGGACGTAGCCCGGAGCGTCGGTGGTGAACGTGAGGAAGCCCCACACCAGGAGCATGACCACCGCCCCAATTATTCCGATGTCCATTTAATGATTTCGTTGACGGTGAATTGCGACGCTCGTAAATTATAGTCGTATCGAAGGTGTGTAGTTACACCTTTGAGGAACGGGGAGCTCACTTTTTGAGCCGATAAGTCCTTCGGGTGGGTTCGATAAATCGAGCTGACGTCACGCCCCAGTGCGGGGAAGGCGGTAGGCACGGGTGAGAGCCTCAACAATTCGACCGGGCTTCAAAAAACCTCTTCGTTCCAACCTTAAGCTCCGCCGCCGCTATGAGTGACGGCGGGGCTTTTTGCTTCACCACCAGGTCAACACATGGCCAGCGTCACAGTCACTCGCCGGTTGCGGTTCAATGCCGCCCATCGTGTCTTCAATCCGTCGATGAGCGACGAAGAGAACGATGCGACCTTCGGCAAATGCAACAACCCCAACTGGCACGGTCACAACTATACCCTGGACGTGTCTGTCGAGGGGCCGATAGACGACCGGACGGGGTTCGTGCTGGATTTGGGCAAGCTCAAGGTGCTCGTCGAGCGCGAGCTCATAAGCATCGTTGACCACCGGAACTTCAACCTCGATGTGCCCTTCATGAAGGGCGTCATCCCGACTACCGAAAACATCATCGTGCAGTTCTGGAAGATTCTCCAGCCGGCAATCGCTCCGGCGAAGCTCACCCGGCTCGTCCTTTGGGAAACAGAGAACAACTATGTCGAGTACAGCGGATCTTGATCGACAAAAAATGGCCGAGGGACTGGAGTCTCTCGACATTCCGGAAGGCATAGAGGAGCTCTCCCAGCTCATTCGGCGGCAGCTGGAGCTGCTGGGTGAGGACCCGGAGCGGGAAGGCCTTCTCAGGACGCCGGACCGCGTTGCCCTGTCCCTGGCCTGGCTCACGCGAGGGTACGAACAGGACGTGCGAAAGGTGATCGGCGACGCGCTGTTCGACGAGGCCCATGAGAACATGGTGATGGTGCGCGACATCGAGCTGTACTCCATGTGCGAGCACCACATGCTGCCGTTCTATGGGAGAGCGCACATAGCCTACATTCCAAAGGGACGGATAGTCGGTCTCTCGAAGCTGCCGCGCATCGTCGACGTTTTCGCCCAGCGACTGCAGGTGCAGGAGCGCCTCACCGATCAGATTGCCGAGGCTATCTGCGATGTACTTCACCCTCTCGGCGTTGGCGTGGTTATCGAAGCGTACCACCTGTGCATGATGATGCGGGGGGTACAAAAGCAGAATTCAAAGACAATCACCTCGGCGCTGCGCGGCGTCTTCCGCGACGATCCAAAGACGCGCGACGAGTTTCTGCACCTGGCGCACGGCGGGTAACCGCCGGTGACGTCGCGCGCATAGCCGGCCTGTGCCCGTCCGTCCGCCATGCACATAGAGTTCATCGATCTGCTGCGCTGTCCCGTCGCGCACGCGGATAGCTGGCTTGTGGCAGCGTTTACCAGAATGGACGGCAGGATGGTTCTCGAGGGTAAGCTCGGCTGCCCCGTGTGCAACGCCAGCTATGCCGTTCGCGACGGCGTAGCGCTCCTGCGAGCCGATACGATTCGTGACGCGCCCCGCGGCGTTGCGCGAAGTGGAAATGAGTTGGAGGATGACCTCAATGACGTCAATGCCGCCACCAGGGTCGCTGCCTTTCTCGAGCTGACACGGCCCGGTTCGCTCGCCCTGCTCGCCGGCACCTGGGCGCGAGCAGCGGAGGCGGTCGCCGAGCTTGCGCAGGCGCGCATCATCTCTCTCAACTCACCCGGCGTCACTCACGGCTCGGAGTCTGTCGCCGAGCTGCGCTGCACCGGCCGGATCGGTCTCGCCGAGCGGTCACTGGACGGGGCGGCGCTGGACGCGGAGCACAGCACGCCGGAGATGCTCAACGAGGCGGCCCGACTGCTGCGCCCCCGCGGCCGCGTGATCGCCTCTGCATCAGCGAGCCTGCCGCCCCAGTTTCGCGAGCTGGCGCGCGACGAGAATCATCTCGTCGCCGAATACGTCGGAGAACTGGTGCCGCTGCGCCGCTGAATCGCTGTGGCGCCGCGATCAGGCAGCCGAAGGCTCGCCCGTGTCGTAAAGAGAATCGATGAGCTGCTTGTAGTGCTGGTCCACCACGCGACGCTTCACCTTCTGGGTTGGCGTGAGCTCTCCCCGCTCGAGTGAAAAATCGTGCTCCAGCAAGGCAATCTTCTTGGGAGTCTCGTAATGGGCCAGGCCTTCGAGCTCGGCCATCACTTCCTTGTTCATCTTTGCCTGAATCGTGGGCATCGTCAGGAGCTGAGACCGATCGGTCCAGAGAAGGTTGCGCCGCTTCGCCCACGCTTCCAGTTGCTCGAAATTGGGAACTATCAGCATTGACGGAAATTTTCGCTTGTCACCGATCATCACGGCCTGGCTGACGTACTTGTTGGTTTTGACCCGGTTCTCGATTGGCTGGGGCGCGATGTTCTTCCCGCCCGCGGTGACGATGATGTCCTTCTTACGGTCCGTGATCGCGAGGAAGCCGTCGCGCAGCTCGCCGATGTCGCCGGTGTGGAACCAGCCGCCTGAGTCGATGGCTTCCGACGTTGCCGAGGCGTTGTTGTAGTAACCCTTCATGACATGAGGTCCGCGAGTGAGGATCTCTCCGTCCGCCGCAATGTCCACCTCCACGCCGGCAATGGGCTTGCCGACGGTGCCGATGCGAAACGCGTCCGGAGTGTTGACGGCAATTACCGGCGAAGTCTCGGTGAGACCGTATCCTTCGAGAATGGTGAGCCCGATGGCATAAAAGAATTTGTTGATCTCGGGAGCCAGCGGAGCGCCTCCCGAAACGAAATAGCGGAGCCGGCCCCCCGCTCGCTCCTTGATCTTTGAAAAGACGAGTCTCTTGGCGATGGCGTATTCCTTCGACAGTAGCCAGCCCACCTTTCCGCCTGCCAGAGTCACGTCCGCCCAGCGATCCGCCACAGCCCTTGCCCAGAAAAAGATCCGCTTCTTAAGCCCACCGCTGGCAAGGGCGTTCTGGAGCACCCGCGCGTACATCTTCTCGTAGAGCCGGGGTACCGAGAGAACGATCGTCGGCCGCGTCTCCTGCATGTTGATGGGAACGCTGTCGATTCCTTCGGCATAGGCGATCGATGTGCCGGTGGCGAACATCATGTAGTCGCCCATCCGCTCGAAAATATGCGACAGCGGCAGAAAGCTGAGAGAAACATCGTGACCGTCGAACGGAATCTTGTCGCGAGTGCCGGCGACATTCGAATGAATGTTGTCGTGCGTCAGCATCACGCCCTTTGGCGGCCCGGTGGTCCCCGAAGTGTAAATCAGTGTTGCGAGATCGTCCGGCTGCACGGCGTCTGCCATATGGCGGTAGGCGGTGATCGTATCAGGAGTTTCTCCATTTGCCCCCATCTCCTCGAGAGCGGCGAACGTTGTATCGGCGCCGGGACATGCTCCGTCGAAGGCTATTACGGTTCGCAGCGCCGGCAGCTCCCGGCGAATGGACGCTATCTTTTCCGCTTGCTCGGCGCTCGAAACGAAGATCGCCACGGCGCCCGAGTCACGGAGGATGTAGGCGATCTGGTCGGGGGGCAGCGTCGGATAGAGCGGTACGTCCGTGAGGCCTGCGGTGAGGCAGGCGTAGTCGGCAATTGCCCACTCAGGCCGGTTTTCCGAAAGGATCGCAACTCTGTCGCCACGCAGCACGTCGGCCAGCCGGAGTCCCCGGGCCACCCGGCGCACTCGCTCGACCACCGTTCGGTGGGAGATTGGACGGTACTGGCCCGCCGACTTGAATTGAAGCGCGTCGGGCTTGTCGAAGCGGTCCGCGGCTTCAAAGAAGAGATGGTTGAGCGTGCCCGGAACAGGGGGCGGGCCGCCGCTGGCTACCACGTTCGTTTCCATGTGCGTGCGGTCCTCACTATGTGCCCGGCTTCACTTTCAACACGAGCCTCACCGGACTGCCGCGAACATTCGCGCCGCGGTATTTCACCGTTGCGCTCACGATGATCGAGTCGGTAAGGGCCGTGAGCCGGGCGGGGTTGAGCCGAATTCTCCTCGACGCCACGCCGCTCGCATCGGTTGTGTCGGAGCGCGAAGCGTTGCCGCCTTCGTTGACCAGCGTCGCCAGCAGCGTGTCGGCCGGCGAGACGACGGCAAAGCCAACGAGCCAGGACGTCACCGCACTGTCGCCGGTGAGCGAGTGCAGCACTTTGACGGAAAGAGCCGGAGAGAAATTCTTTGTCGTGTCGACAAGGGAATAAAGGAGACTGTCACGCCCGTTCACCGCGACCACCGAGTCCGGACGAAGGGTCACCTCGAGCGTCCTGATTGCCTGCAGGCCGCCGATGCTTATCA
>DATBZT010000300.1:0-7129 GCA_036513055.1 Gemmatimonadaceae bacterium
GTGGCGTTGTCCGGAGTGAGGTTTCGCGGCCGAGTGATGAAGCACGGCTTGGCAGTGGGATTACCGACGTAGCAGGCCCCGATGTAGAACTCCTGCAGAGGATTCATTACTCCGGCCAGCCATCCCTTGTCCGACGGATTCGAGCCGCCGTGACAACCCGCGCAGTCGTGACTGATCACCAGCTTTCGGCCCAGAAGAATCTGGGCTTTCGAACCCTGGGCGACCTGGGTGTCCGAGGTGCCTCGGGGACTCGTGCTCGTCCAGGCGGTCAGCCCACACAGTGCGGCGATGGAAAGAAGTGGAGTCATAAAGCGGGACATCGTGATCGGTCGAAGCATACGATTCTCCTCCGGTGAGTTATTTGACTTCGAGAATTCCCATCATGCCGTGGTCCTCATGATCCAGGATGTGGCAATGGAACATCCACCTTCCCGGATTGTCATCGTAACGAACGATGATGCGCACCGACTCGTGCTTTGGAACATTCACAGTGTCCTTCCATCGCCGCTGTTTTTCCGGAACGCCATTGCGGTCGAGCACCTGGAACTGAAACCCGTGCAGGTGAAACGGGTGGTCCATCCCAACGACGTTTTCGAGCTGCCATATCTCGGTATCGCCAAGCCGGGCACTGACGTCCACCCGGTTCATGTTCATTATCCTGCCGTTGATCAGCCCCTGGCTCAGCACGAGCACGCGAGTCGCCCTGGACTTCGCCGGATCGAGAGCTTCAATCCGCCGGAGAGTTGCAGGTATCGCCGGGGCGATCGTCGGCGGCGCGGTGGAATACTGAACCGAGAGTAGATCCAGCGGAGTGTCCCAGCCTTCAGGCCGGGTTTGCGGCATGTACCGATCGTAGGGGAGCGATTGCAGAACAGTGGCGGAGCCCGGCGCCCCAGTGCCGCGTACGAGCACCTCCGCGCGCTCGCTGTTGGCAATCACGATGTCCTTCACTTCCTCCGGTTTCTCGAAAAGGCCGCCATCGCTTCCGACGTACGTCAGAGTCTGACCCGGTATCGCCACCCTGAACACTCGCGCCGCAGTCGCGTTGACGATTCGCCAGAGCTGGACCTCGCCGCTGCGGATCGTCAGCTTCGGCATCACCTGCCCGTTGACGAAGACGATGTTGCCTTCTCGTCCGTTCTCCAGATCCACGCTTCCCTGCACCGACTTCGGATCCGAGATGTCAACTGAGCCGTCGGCCGTGAACCGGTTGTCGGTGATGACAAGGAGCTTGTCCGGCATTGTCGGCAGCGGATCGTCGTCGGCCCGGACAATGATCGCTCCGACCAGACCCTTTGCGACCTGGTACCCGGCTCGAAAGTGGGGATGCGGATGATACCAGTACGTCCCCGCCGAGCCGCGAGGGACCGTAAAGACGTAGTCTTTCTGCCCTCCTGGCTGGATCGGATAGAACGGACTGCCGTCGGAGGTAATTGGAACGTGCAGGCCATGCCAGTGGATCGTTGTTTGCTCCGGCAGCTTGTTGTGGAAGTGCACGATCACGTGGTCGCCTTCGCGCATTTCCAGCGTCGGCCCCGGGATGGTTCCGTTATATGTGAAGACTTCAGTGGTGGTGCCGGGACGAAGCGACAGCCGCTTTACTTCAGCGGTGATCGTGACTTCAACCGTGTGCGGGACGGTCGATGCGTTGACGAGGACGGGCGGGCTCGAAAGAGTGTCCGAAAGAGCGGGCGCGACTGTTCGGCTGGCATCACCATGAACCGGTGCGGTCAGCATCGCTGGAGAAGCCAGCATCAGCGATAGCAACGCCAAAGAATACTTCATCACTTCCCTCGGGGCTCATCCGTGTCAGTCGTCTTCGACCGGCACCGACTGGTGCCAAGTCCCTAACCTTACGAATCTCTTACGATCCGCGAGTCGGCTATTATGCGGTGTAACCGCCCAGTCGGCAAGGAACGCTTTTCCATGATGGAGGTAGCCGCCAGATGAAGCTTCTCGTCATACGCCACGGGGCCGCGATGGACCAGCAGGAATTTGCGCGAACGGGCCAGTCCGACGACTTGCGCCCGTTGACCGCTGAAGGGGCGCGCGAGATGAAAAAGGTGGCCGCCGGCCTTCGCGCGGAGATCAAGAAGCTCGACCTGCTGGCAACGAGTCCCCTCGAGCGTGCCAAACAGACAGCCGTTATCGTCGCCACTGCGTACCACATCGGGCCTACGGAGGTTACGGACTGTCTGGTGCCGGGTGCGTCGTTCGAGGCATTTGAGGAGTGGTGCGCCCCGCACGCTGACAAGAAAGTCGTCGCTGTCGTGGGGCACGAGCCGCACTTGAGCTGCCTGGTCACGTGGCTGCTCACTGGCAAAAGCGACTCTCGAATCCGCCTCCGTAAAGGGGGCGCCTGTCTGGTGAAGTTCGAGGAGAAAGTGCGGCGGGATTCGGGAACGTTGAGCTGGCTGCTCACTCCGCGCCAGCTCGTCCGGAGCGGGAACTAGCCGCCGGACGCGGTGAAGCTCCGATGTGGCGCCTGGCTCCTCGGCGGCGAGCCCTACTGCACAAGTGTTTGCCGGAACTGAGCTACCGCAACCGCCGCAACTCGATTTCGGACATAATGAATCCGAACGCGGGCCAGCCACCCGAGCTGATCGAGCGCTCGAACCAGGTTCGTGCGCGCTTGATATCGCCTCGCACCAGATACCAGTTGCCAACGCCGTAGCTGAGCGTTGCCACCTGGACGTCAGCGGTATCGGCGGGCGTCATCACTTCGTCGGGGCCGATCTCTCCGCGATACAGCTTCAGTCGCCTGGCATAGGCGTTGGCAACGGCAAGTGAATCGGGGCGCCGCGCCAGCATTGCCTGCGCCTCGGCGCTGCGCCCGGCGCGCATCAGCGACATCCACAGCCAATCGGTGGCGCCGGCGAGCTCGCCCGCGTCGGGAGCGCGCGGTTGCGCGCGCGTGAATGCCTGCACCGCTCCCGCAAAATCGCCCTTCGAGTAGCGGACGATGCCGAGATGATACCAGATGCCGTAGATCGTGCTGTCCAGGCGACTGCCGCGCGTGAGGTCGTCCATCGCCCGGTCGAATTCGCGCACCGAGAGGTAACGATGGCCGCGCCAGCGAAGCAGTAGCGCATTGTTCGGCGCGATGGCGAGCCCGCGCGTGAAGGTCGCAATGGCTTCGCGGAACTGGCGCGCACCGGATTGAGCGGTGCCCAGTTGAATGATCAAGTCAACATTGCGCGGATCGGCCGCGAGAGCGCTCTCAGCGCGCGCAATTGCGCCGGTGTCGATCTGCGACCGGTACTCCACTCCCGTCGGGGAGCGGTACTGCACCGACTGGGCGGCCGCCGGCACAACGTCAGCAGTTACAGCAACCAGGACTGCGACAGAAAGTCGAACGAGCGTCTGCATGTGACCTCATTGAGGCGGCCGGCCATCGAGCCAGTACCAGAAGGGATCGGTATAATATGCGCCATGAATCCCACTTCGAAATGCTTGGCCGTCGGCGCACTGCTGGTGACGGCGTGCGCACCGCAGAAGCCCCAAACGCCGACCCCGCGAATCGCGACACCGCCGGAGGTCCGCGCATTGTGGGTGGTGCGCACCACGCTGGACAATCCCGACAGCATCAGGTTGATGGTCGCGCGCGCTCACGACAGCGGCTTCAACACGCTCATTGTGCAGGTGCGTGGCCGCGGAGATGCGTTCTACAACTCCCGCTGGGAACCACGTGCCGGATCGATCGTCAAGGACGCGAAGTTCGATCCCCTCGCGCTGACGATCAGCGAAGCTCACAAGCGCGGCATCGCTGTGCACGCGTGGCTGAACACCCAGCTGCTTGCCAACATGGATGACCTGCCGACGGACCCGCGTCACATCTACAACCTGAGGCCGGACCTCATAGCCGTTCCGTACAAGCTCGCGCGCGAGCTGTATTCCGTCGATCCGCATGATCCGCAGTTCCGCGCGAAGATAGTCGAGTACTCGAAGGCTGCGCGCGAGCACGTGGAAGGACTCTACATGTCGCCGGCTGCGCCCGAAACGAAGGAACACATCTATTCGATATGGATGGACGTTCTCGAGCATTACGACGTTGATGGGATCAACTTCGATTACGTCCGCTATCCGGCACCCGACTACGACTACTCGCGCATCTCGCTCGACAGGTTCCGCCTGTGGCTCGTGCCTCAGCTCAATGATGACCAACGCACCCGGTTTGCGGCGCTTGAATCGGACCCGCTCGTCTACGCGGATTCCTTTCCGTCGAGATACAACGACTTCCGCCGTGCGCAGATCACCGAGCTCGTCGAACGCATCTACTGGGGCGTCAAGAAGCGCAATCCGAACGTGGTCGTCTCAGCGGACGTGTTCGCAAACGCAAAGGACGCATACGACAATCGTTTTCAGGACTGGCCGACCTGGCTGCGCCGCGGCTTCCTCGACGTCGCCGCGCTGATGGCCTACTCGACCAACACTCAGATCTTTCGAGATCAGATTCACTTCGCGGTCGAGGCTGGTGGGCGCGATCACATATGGGCCGGCATCGGCGCATATCGTCAGGTTGCCGACTCCACAGTCGAGAAGATCCGTGCTGCACGCGAGCTCGGAGCCCGAGGCATCGTACTGTTCTCGTACACTTCGACGGTACGAAAGAGCGAGCTGAATCCCAATGGCGATTATCTGCAGCGCGTCATGAAGGCCGCTTTCCAGGACTCGCTGATCAGCTCGTTTCGCTGATACCTCAGGCTTCCGGCCACGCTCCGAGCAGTCTCCGCACGGCGGCGAGCTCGCCGGTGTGATATGCCGTATGGTCCAGGGCCACCAGCACCGTGCGAAGATATGTCTGCCCCGTGCCGGCGGGAATTTTCTCCGTGAGGTCGCGGACCGGTTCCATCGTGAATGCCTTGAAGGCGTCACGGTCACGGCGGATTTCTTTCAGACTGTTATTCCACGACTCGTCGCTGATGTTTTCCTCGGGCTCTGGCCAATAGTCATCCGGCCAGTCCAGGTCGTGGTGATAGTTGAGGTTTTGGCAGAAGTCGAGGAGATCGTGCTGCGAAATGCGAATGTGCTCCACCACGTCCCACGGCGAATGCGGCAATCCTTCCGGCCGGCGGCCGCGAAGATTTGCCGGCAGGTCCTTCAGCACATTCTCGAGACTGAGATGACCTTGTTCCCAATCCAGTGAGGAAGCGACGATCGCTTTCCATGCTTTATCGGTGGGCATGTGACTCTCCTTGTCATTGACGCTCAGTAGATGCATGCATCCAGGATCGACAACACTTCCTCAAGCATTTCTGCCGAGGCCTTCCCGAGTCGCCTCGCCTTTCGGGACCGGAAGTCGATCGATTTAACCTGCTCCACCATGATGAACCCGGTAACGCCGTCGCCTGCTGGAATTGCCACATGGAACGGATAGTCGCGGCGCGTATTGGTAATCGGACACGCGATGCAAAGACCCGTGTGTCGATTGAATAAGTCGTTGCTGACGACGAGAGCGGGACGACGCCCGCGTTGGTCGTGACCTGATTGCGGGTCGAACGTGAGGGCAATCAGCTCTCCCTTGCGCGGGACATAGTCAGCCACCTACCAAACCTCACGGCCGACTGGGGAGCCCCAGTCAAGCTCTCCAGGTTTGTAGCCCTTCGGGACGCGGCGAACAAGGTCACGCAGGTCGTGCCCGCCCCGCACGCGCCGGACGGGGGTCACGATCAGGGCGCCCTTGTGCACTGCAACATCAACCGCATCGCCGACATCAATGTCGGCGTCGGATAGCAGGGTCTTGCTTAACCGCAGCCCCTGGCTGTTTCCCCACTTCTGGATCTTGGTGATCATTGTTCAGCCTCCGGGGCTATCCGAAGTATAGCCCGCGAGATCCAGCAGGGCAACACGCCCCGAGGAAACGACTTTCCTTCCGAGTTGTTCGCCAGCTAACGCCCAGTTACCTGAAACTCCGAGCCTGATGCTCCAGTTTTCTCACATTCAGCTCCTTGAACTTCTCGCCCACCACGTTCAACACGTTCCCATCCTTCTCGAACCGTCCCTGCACCACAACGAACGTCGCAAACTTCACCACCTCGCCGTACTTCTCCACCAGAAAACTCGGTACCACAATGTTGATGAATCCCCATTCATCCTCGAGCAGGAGAAAGATCGTCCCCTTCGCGCTCGCCGGCCGCTGACGGATCGTCACGAGCCCGGTGACGAGAATCCTCTCGCCTCCCTGCAGCTTCTTCAACCCCTCGCTGTCCACCACTCCCGCCTTCCGCAGCCGCTCGCGCATGTGCTGGAGGGGATGCCCGTGAATGCTCACACCGGTAGCGAAATAATCGAGATAGATCAGCTCGGTCTCGCTCAGCGGACGCGGGTTGTGCATCTCACGCCCGGCCGGCGCCAGCGGCAGTGAATCACCAACCGCCCGCAACCCTTCCCATCCGGCACGCCGGCGGTCGGGCTCCCACGCCGCGAAAGCCCCTGCGCGCGACAGATGGAGCACGTCGTCCCGCCTCAGCTTTCCCCGCAGCACGACGTCTTCTATTGAAATGAATGGACGCTCGGGCGGCATGGCACTCCCCGCTTCCATCGCCTCCCGCGTCAACGTCTCGAGCGTCTCCGCCTTCCTCGGCCGCCTGCTCCTACTCTTGCCGATGCTCGATCCAACACCGATCGCCGCTTTTCCTCCGCGAGCGAGCCTGAGAGCATCGAGAGTTTTTTCGCCGAGACCTCTTATGTGCCTCCAGCCGATGCGTAGGGCTACAGGGAAGGGAACCACAGAGGACACAGAGCACACAGAGTTTTGGGGGGGGAACTCATCGCGCGGTTCCGTTATCGGTTCCACCGTGCACTCCCATTCACCTTCTTTCATGCACGGCGGACGCACCACTACACCGTGTCGCCTTGCATCGTGAATCAGCGTCGACGGAGGATAGAATCCCATTGGCCACGAATTCAACAGCGCCGCAAAGAATTCCTCCGGGTAGTGCGCCTTGAGCCATCCTGTCGCGTACGCAATCAGCGCAAAGCTCCACGCATGCGATTCCGGAAATCCGTAATTCGCGAAACTCTTGAGATCCTCCACGATTCCGGTCGCCACCGACTCTTCAACTCCGCGCGCTACCATTCGATCGCGCAGTCGGGTGAGCACGTCGAGCAAGCGCGAAATCTTGCGGAT
>DATBZT010000301.1:0-8137 GCA_036513055.1 Gemmatimonadaceae bacterium
CCAGCGCCAGGCTCACTTTCTCACGAATGAACTTCTGCCACTTGGCGGCTTCCACCTTAGAGATGAGCCAGTAGCTCACCGAGAACAGTACCACGACTGCAATGAGCATCGTCGTGCCCTCGACTATCTCCCGGCTGGCCGGCAAATGTGAGAACACCGTCCCAAGCACGACCGCCGTAGCCAGACTCGCCGCGATGCCATAGGCCACCCCGAGCCAGATCGATCGCAGCCGCTCGCGGTGTCCCATCTTGATGAGAAAGGCAACCACCGCTCCGATGACGAGAATGGCCTCGAACCCTTCGCGCACGATTATCAGCAGCGACTGGAAGAACGCGCCCCATCCTTCGGTGGTGGGACGCGTGAGCTCGACGATGCGAGGAAGGTCGAGGGCAATGGCATCGCGCGCGTGCGCAGCAGCATCCATGTCGCGGGCGCGTACAGCGGACTTGAAGTCCGAGAAATGCCGCTCCATCGACGACACCAGCCCCGGCTGCTTAGCCCGCGCCGGAGTCTCGAGGGGCTCGAATGCGATGTAGGCATCGAAGGCACGGTCGCCGGCATCCGCTGAGTGACCTGCCCGCGCGAATTCCAGCGCGCTGTCAAGAAGTGCCATCACCGAGCGTGCGGCCGCCGACCCCGGCGCCGCCGTGGCGTCGGATTGCGCGAGCGGAAGCACCATCTGCTGTCCCCGCAACGCGTAGAGGTAGTTGACGAGCTCCCACCGATCCTGTGGCGAAAGAACGGCGAAGGACGGCATCGGCGTCTGCCTCACGCCCACCGAGACGACGTTGTAGGCGAGCGTCGGACTGAGCGCCGGAACCAGTCTGGCATCGCCGATTGCGGGAACGGGGACGCCGAGCGATTTCGCGGCAATGCCGTCGCCGCGTCCCGCTGCACCATGACACGACGCACAGCTGGTGGTGTAAAGTGCGTGCCCGCGAGCGGTATCGAGCGGGGCAATCGGAAGATCGATGGCTCCGGCAACTCCCAGCGCTCCCTTGAACCGCGCCTCGATGAGCTGAACTTCCTGCGGGGGTCGCTTCGCCTTGACCGCCGCGATCAGCGTATCGAGAACTGCCTGGGTGGGCCGGGCGCTGTACCCGGAAAGTCGCCCGGCAACGCCGCGGGCATCCGCGAGAAATGAGCTGGTCTCGGCGAATTCGTCCGCGGAAAGGAGGTTTCCGCGACTATCAACTGCCTTCCGGTATTCCTCCACCGCCACGCCGACGATGCTGGAGAGCCTTTTTGCCGAATTTTCCTGCGCCTGCACCGCGGCCGGCAGCAGGGTCGCCGCGAGCGCGATCAGGCGGCCTAATTGCGAGCCGGATTTCATTGCCGAGTAAATCTATCTGGATACTCTGTATCCGCTACCCGAGAGCTGGTGCAGAAATGATGGCCTTCCGTCCAGTGCGCGCCTCGAACCTCATAACGAACTCCAACAAACGCTCGGCGGTGAATCCATTGCGGGGGAGACCGATTGCTTCGATGGCCTGCTCGATTGCGGCGGGTGAACCCTCCACCTCGACCAGCGTATCCATGTCCGGGTACTCCTCGAACCGGACGACCGCACCGTGCAGGTCGTACTGCGCGATGTGCCGATCGATTTCCATCGCGACGACGTAGCCCAGCCGCTCGAGAATCCCGGCGAGAGCGGATGGATCGCCGGTGGAGCTGGAGATTTCCTCCCGGACCTTGAACCCTTTCTCGTAGCGCGTCTCGCCTTTCCAATCGAGCGATGCCTGCGAGCCGGCGGCGGTTTCGTAGACCCGGACACGCAACACATGGTCGCGCACTACCATCGACCGATCGGGCAGATCGTAGCGAACGTCCAGCAGCCGCCCGGAATAGACGAGACGCCCTCCCGCGGCCTCGACGAGCGACCTGCGGACCGTCATGTCGTCAACGACGCTCTTCAGCTCGACTTCATGCATTCAAAATGGAGCTGAGAACCACGGGAGTGTCGGCCAGTGTCTCGAACACCGCGTAGGGATTGTACTCCGCCAGCTGCTCGACTGAATAGCGGCCGGTGGCGACGCCAATTGCCCGGGCGCCGATCGCTTCCCCGCACTGTATGTCTGCCGGTGTGTCGCCGATGATGATCACCTTGTTCCCCTGAACGTCGACGCCGAGCAGCTCGCTTGCTCGCCGTTGCGCGACGGCGGGCAGCTCGGGGCGAAGCTCGTTATCCGAGCCGAAAGCACTCACCTTGAATCGCGCGGGATCGATGCCGGCGGCGCTCAGCTTGGCCTTCGCTCCCTGATGGATGTTGCCGGTGAGAAGCCCCATGACCACCTGGCTCTGCCGCTCGAGCTCGTCGAGCAGATCCGCAACACCATCGAGCAGCAGCACGTTCCGCTGGCCCGACGCAAGCTCCAGCTCGAGTGCCGCAACATAAGCCGCGAGCAGCTCATCCATTTGCGCGTCTATCTGATCGTCGGTAAAGCCCGCGTGACGCATCAGCTCACGTACGATCTGCCGGTCTGTCTTGCCGTCGTAGTGGTATTCGGCGTGACCCGGCGAGCCGAAGACGTTCGTCAGCGCATGCTCCATCGCTATCCGTCCAATCCCGCCGCTGCGCAGCAGAGTGCCGTCGATGTCGAACAAAACTATTCTCATGAGCGCGTCAGAAAGATCCCAGACAGGATGGTGGCCGTTCCCACACCCTGCCAGACAGTCGGCGCCTCGCTCAAAAAAATCCACGCAACGCCGATTGCGATTACGGGCTGCAGGTTGCCGTACACCGCGGTGCGCGTCGGGCCAAGCACCCGGAGGCCACGGTACCAGAAGAGATACGCGATTACCATCGAGACAACGCTGGCGTACAGCAGCGATGCCCAGGCCGCAGGTCCCACGAGCTGCCACTGCGTGTTGACGAGAGCGCGGGGAGTCACGAACAGAAGTGGAATCGCGCCCCCGGTCATCGTCAGCGCGGAGAGCTGGATGGGATCGACACGCGTCGCGAGCGGCTGCAGCAGAACCGTAAACATCGTCCAGCAAAGTACACCGCCGAACACGAGCAGGGTTCCAAAAAGCGTTGCGTTGGAGTGATCGGTGCGCGCGCTGCCGAATACCACGAGCCCCACACCGCAGACCGAAACGGCAACTCCGGCAAGGGTTCGGCGTCTGACCCGCTCGATTCCCTTGATCCGGCTCGCCACTGCGATGAATGCAGGCGCCGCGGCGACAATGAGTGCGGCATTGCCGACCTTCGTCCGCGACAGTCCCTCGACAAAAAGAAGCTGGTAGATGCCGTTGCCGATCACCCCGAGCATGATCAGGAAGATCACGTCCCTGCGCTCCGGCCATGCGCGGTGCCGGAGGGCGGCGATGCTCAGCAGCAGCACGGCCGACATCCCGACGCGAAGCCCGGTGAATGCGAGCGGTGGGATGACCTGAGTGGCGTACTTGATTAGGCTGAAGTTGACGCCCCAGATCACCGCCATGAGCAGCAACAGCGCGTGAGTCTTGCGAACTGCGGAGTGCTCATGGCTTTCAGTCATTCACCCAAAGCTAGCTACTCCCTGCGCACCGCTGCTACTTTCTGGCGATGCATATCTCGTTTGCGGTTTTCGCCGACGGCGCCAATCTGTCGCAGGAGGGCAAGCTCAACGTCCTCGGAGTGTTCGACGCGCTGCAGGTCGGCGGATTTCCGGCGCTGCATCCGCGAACACATTTTGTTCTGCGCCTCAAGGGCTCGCTCGACGACATCGGGAATCACCGCCTTGCGTTCACCTGGCTCAACCCTCAGGACGAGGAGCTGTGGTCGTCCGACGGCGAGCTGAATGTCGCGCCGGGGCCGAATCCCACGTTCGAGATGGATTTGCCGGTGATCGCAGTCATCGACCTGCCGCTCAACTCACCCGGCCAGTACACGATGCGCGTGGCTCTCGACGGGCGGCCGACCGCGGATGTGAGATTGTTCGTCAGCGCCGTGACGCCGGTGGTGATGCAGCCGGGCTCGATGGTCAGCTAGACGACAATCCGCCGCACGAACCGAAACCGGTCGACGAGCGAGCGAGTGTAGTCATCCGGCTGGGAAAAAGATTCGATAAAGTGCCCGCCGCGACCGAGCGCGATGTGGACTGCTTTTGCATTCCCGATCGCCATCGCCACGTGCGTGATGTGGCCGTCCTCCCGGTCGCTGAAGAAGAGCAGGTCCGCTGGTCGCGCGTCATCGAGGCCGCCCTTCACTGCAACGCCCTGCGTCGCCTGCTGCCACGCGTCGCGCAGCAGATGAATTCCGTGCAGCGCAAAGATGCTCTGGAGCATCCCCGAACAGTCAGCGCCCCAGGGCGTAACTCCGCCCCACTGGTAATAGGTGCCCTGAAACAGCGCTGTCGCGGACGCGACGATGGCGTCTGCCGTCGGAGGAAATGTCGCGCGACGATGAGCGATGTCCATCGCCCTGCCGGCAATCACGTGGCCGTCGCCGACAACCGCGCCAAGCGGGAGGTCGAGCGTCGTCCCGCGCGCATCACGAATGCTGCAGCCCATCGAGATCTCGCCATCGATGTCCCACGCCCAGGCGACGAAGTCACCATTCTCGCACGGCGCGGTGTAACCCTCGTGCATCCATCCGTCGTAGCCGTCCGCACCGCGGACATTGAGCCACCGCCCGTCGGTTGCCACAACTTCGGCGCAGTGCCCGTACAACAGTTGAGTTTCCTGCGTGCTCGAAGCCCTCGGCTCGTGGAGCACGGGAGCGATCGGGGTCTTCGCCGAGATCTGTCTCAATGCTCGGGCCAGTCGATGAGGGGAATCTCACGCGACGGCGTGTCCGCGGGCTTCGCCGGCTCCTTCACCGCCGAGCATGTCCGGCAGAGCACGACGCCGCGAAAGCTGCAGATGACGCAAATGAAGGTGCCGCACGAGGCGCACGGGTAGCCCTCGGAAGCGCGCTCCTCGTTTCCGCAGGCGCGGCAAATCATCGCGTCTTTTTCGCGGAGCTCAGCGATTGGTCATCCCTCCTGCATCTCATCAGTGGCGCGTTTGACCGTCGGACGGGTGGGCGGCGGCAGGGCGCGAAGTCCTTCATGGCGACGAACGGCAACATCAATCCGCAACGATGTTAGCAGTTTGCGCTAGAAGCGCCAAGTCCGAAAAAGATCGAACCCGAGCTGCCGCGGGGTCTGCTGCTGAATCTGGCTGGCGTTGGAGCGCGCGCAGGTCAGGTCGCTGGACCCGGGCTCGATTCCGGCCTGCGCCGAATAGATCGAGTTGAAGCGATACTCCAGCTTGAGCCCGAAGTTCTCGACGAAGTTGCTCGCGTTCACGACACAGAGACCGGTGCTCAGGCCGACGAACCACTGGTTGCCGATCTGCTTGCCCAGAATGGCTCGCGTGTTGAGCAGGTTGTAATAGTACGGATCGGTGGATCTGACGGTGGGGTCGTACCCGGCAGTCTGAAGCTCGACGATATCGAGAACGTTCTTTGGAATTGCATTGGTGAGAAGATTTCCGCCGTACCTGATTGCCACCGACGCGAGCTGCGACTGATACTCGGCGCCGGTGTTGTCGAGTGCGATGGCCGGCTCGCCGGTGATGAGATAGCTCAGCAGATCCGACTGCGAGAGCGGCAGGTTGTCAGGATTGTCGAGCGAGAGCAGCGGACGCTCCAGCGTTCCACCGATCGTCACCCTGACGCGGATGTCGCGGACGTTGGCACTGCGCTGACGGGGCTGCCTGATGGTGTGGATGGCGCGGATGTCGAGTGTCGGGTTGAGGTCGGGAGTCCCGAAAAAGCGCAGGCTCCCGCTCTCCACATCGAACGTCGGCTGGACGAACGGATCGACAAGGTTCAGGCGATAGGTGCCGCGAACCGCGTTGAGCGTACCCTCGAGCGCGAGCTGCGAGCTCTCGCCGGTTTGCGGGTTCTTGCTCAACGTCACGTTCAGCGATCCGCCAAGCTTGACGTTCGCTTCGGAAGAGCGGAGCCAGACTTGGTCGCCGATGTTCACCTGGACGTTCTGAAGCGAAAGATTCCGTGCGAAGTCGTTAGGCGTTTCCGGAAGCAGCTTCCGGTCACGGGCGAGAAGCGTATCTACTATCCCGGCGAATTCGGGATCGCTCAGGTCGACGATCTTCTTGGTGATGAGCTCGGGGATATAGATCGTTCCGCGATCGACCTTCATCGCCCCGGTTACGGTTGCCGCCTTGTAGGCCCCGCTGAGCGTCATCACGCTATCCGTCGAGATGTCGAGCGACGCGAGGCCGGGTTTCTCGATGATGTGGAAGTTCTGGGCGCGCGCGCGCAGCGCGAATTCGGGATTGGCGTAGCTTCGCAGGTTGATGAACCCGTCCACCGACATCGTTCCCCGCCGCTCCCGCTGAGTCTCCGCGGAAAGCCGCCTGATGAAAACCGTATCTCTGTCGAGGGTGACGTCGGCGTTGATCCGCTCGAGCCGGGTGCCGGGGTTGGTAAGACTCGCGGCGCCGTCGGTGATGCTGAATTTGCCGGCGACCACGGGCTGCTTGACAGTCCCTGCGACATCGACGTTGGCCACGAGGGCGCCATGCGCGTCGTGAACGCCGGGTAGAAACGCCTCGAGAATTCCAAGATCCACGTTGTCGGTGCGCACATTGCCCCGCACGGAGTCGCCGATGAGTCTCACGTCGCGCACCGCCAGTCGCGCTTTGGAGTAGCTGAGCAGGAGCGAGTCGAGCGATCCCCCACCGGGCAGAAGCGTCACGTGCGCCGGAGCGTCGAGACGGTAGCTCGACCCGTCGGACACCGTGACAAGGCCGCTGTCGAGCGATATGCGCGTCGTGTCTCCGCTATGGCTGGCGCTTCCGCGAAGCGTCGATACCACGCCATTTCCCGTAGCGAGTACGGCGTTGAACATCGCCCGTCCCGTGGAGTCGATTTCGGCGTTTGCGTCCACCGAGCGGAATCCGGCAGCGCCTGCACTGACACTGTCTGCGCGAAGGCTCATCGTCCCGTTTGGATTCTTCGCCAGATCCTTGAGCGCGAATTTCCCGCTGAGCGTCTCGATTCGTCTTCCCTGCGCTGAAAGCTCGCGTCCGGACACCGTGCCGCTCACCGCCAGGCTGCTCGGCCTCCCGCTCACCTCACCGGCAATGCGGACGGCGCCGCTCAGCGAATCGGCGGGCAGCGACGTCGCTGAATTCAAGTAGCGCTTCACGTCGGAAAGCGAATCGACTGACACAACGAACCCGAGCTTCCCTTCTCCCGCCTCCGTCATCGCCACCGACCCGGACGCGCTTGCATGTGCCGACGCGCTTCGCACGAGCAGCGTGTCGATGTAAGCCATCCCCTTGTCGACCCGCACGACTGCGTTGGACGACGAGATGTCGATCTTCTCGATCGTTCCCTTCAGCGACGTCGTGAGCTTGCCTGTGCCGACGACCACCGAATCGCCGACGAACTCGACCTCATATGGGCCCGCGAGATCGGTGCGCGGCGCTTTCGGATTCTCGGTGAGCGCGCGGAAGTTGAGGGCGGAAACGGTTCCCGCCCCGTGCGCCCCGTAGTCCGGGAGGTTGGCGTCAACCGTCCCGGTGTAAGCCAGCGTTCCGCCCGCCCCGGTGAGGGTCGTCACCACGTCGAGCGCCGGCGCCTGACCCTTGATGCTCATCGGCCCGGTGTAGTTGCCGCGAAGCCGCACACTCGGATACGAATTCGCGATCGTCGTCATCGACACCGGTGCTGCCTGAAGCGCCATGTCGTACGTCATGTATTTTTCGCCGTCGGTGACGCGGCCCGCGCCGGTGAAATGCGACGTGGGAAGATTGCCGTCGTGGTGCACGATGTCGGCATTGGAGAACCGCACATCGAGCCATGACGAGTCCAGCCTCGCCGTGCCGGAGACAGTGCCGTGAAGCTCGAGGAACTCGGGGTTGAGGTACTGGAGAGTCCTCAGGTCCAGCGTCTCAATGTTGATGTCGAGGCCGTGGAAGGCGGTGTACGCCGGATAAAGAATGTCGAGCTCGCCCCGGGCGCTTCCCCGGGTGATCGCGCCGGGAACGTGAGCGTCGGCAAACGTGAAGTGCGACTCGTCAACACGGAAATGGTCGAGCGGACCGCCGGTGGCGCGCACCGACCCGGTGATGTTCCCCTGCCAATCGTACGGAAATTTCTTTCCGTTGAGCGCCCGCAGCAGGTCGAAGTTGAGCGGTT
>DATBZT010000302.1:0-26508 GCA_036513055.1 Gemmatimonadaceae bacterium
CGGCCGGGTGAAGGTCGCGTTAATCGCTCCGGAGTTCTTCGCCACCAACAATTCCGCTCTTCCATTCTCCATCAACGACGGCGCCATGTGGGCTGGAGTTGGAACGAGCTCGCGCACGATCACCGGCTTTCGCGTGGAGGCGGGCCCGCTGAAGCTCATCGTCGCTCCCGAGTTCCTCAACATCGAGAACAAGTATTTCCGGCTGCGCGACACGGCTCGCTTCTATGCCCCGCCGATCATTCCCGAACGCCAGGGGGGAGGATTCGTTTTCCCCTGGTACATAGCGCCATACTCGATTGACCTTCCGCTTCGCATGGGCTCCAAGCCAATCCATCGCATCGACGCCGGACAATCGACAGCCATGCTGACTGCGCGGGGCGCGTCGTTCGGTGTGTCGAACGAGAATCAGTGGTGGGGTCCGGGAATTCGTAATGCAATCATTCTCAGCAACAACGCCGCCGGTTTCCCCCATCTCTTCATTCGTACTGCGCGGCCGTGGCGCAATCGGTTTGGGTCGATTGAGGCGCGGCTCATTGTCGGTGGCCTCACCGAATCCAAATGGTTCGACACGACGCAGGCGAACAATCTCCGGTCGCTGAGCGCATTTGCTTTCACGTTCCGCCCCAACTTTCAGAAGAACCTGGTGGTGGGCGGCGCGCGCTCCGTATTCGCCACCAACAAGGGCGGCTGGGACCGCATACCCGGGCGGCTATTCGACGCTTTCGCGGCAACGGGTCGTCCCAATAACCGCCCCCTCGCCGACTCCTCGCTGACGCCCGGCGGCCGCGACCAGATCTACTCCCTGTTCGGGCGGTGGGTCTTTCCCGACGATGGCTTCGAGACGTACGTCGAATGGGCTCGCACGGAATGGCCGCTGTCACTGCGGGATCTGCTCGTAGCGCCCAACCACACGCAGGGCTACACGCTGGGTCTTCAGTGGACACGGCCAACCACCTGGCGTGACGCGAGGGTCCGCCTTCAGGGCGAGGTCACCAGCCTCGAGCAAAGCGCGACGTTCCGCGATAGGCCTTTAGGCTCGTATTACACCAGCCGGCGGGTGATTCAGGGCTACACTCAGCGTGGCGAGCCGCTCGGTGCGGCAATTGGTCCCGGCGCCTCCAGCCAGTGGCTTGCCGCCGACTATCTGGAGCCCCATTGGAGCGTGGGAATCTTCGCTGGCCGCATCCGGTGGAACGAGGACATTCACAGTACCTATGGCTTTCCCAGCTATCAGGGTTACTGTATTCACGACGTCAGCATCTTTCCGGGGGCGAGAGCGACCGCCGGGGGCCGTTTCGGCTATATTTCTGCCGACGTTACGTATGGGAATCGCTTGAACGCCTTTTTTCAGGAACAGTCGGGATGCCCCCTGGGCAATTCAGTGCTGGACATCCGAAACCGGACGATAAGACTGACCCTCGGAACTTTCACCCCAGGAAGATCGCGCTGACCCGCCGATTTCGGGGGCCAATGGCAGAATACTTGCCCACAGATGGACCGGGGCGCCCCCAGAGCTATCGGGGCAGAGCTTTCGCAAAGGGTCCTATCCTTCACACTCGCTGATGGCAAAACGATCGGCGCTGGCCAAGCAACACCAGCTGCGCCTTACTTCTTCACCTGGCCCGGCACTGACTTCTGTGCGGCCGGGCTCTCCTTTGCACGTTCGGACGCGGCTGCGCGAGCGGCGGCCCGTTTCCGTCAGGCGGCACACCGCACGCATCGCCACCCGCCTCGGCGTGCTGCTTGTGGGCGATCTGGCGGCGATCGCCGTCTGCGCCCTGGTCGCGACCTTTGCGGCGGACGGCGCACCTGTTGGCACCTGGATCGCGGCCGAGTTCGTGAAGGCAACCGCCGCGAGTTACGGAGGAGGGCCGGTTTTCGGTCCGGTGCTCTTTCTCAGTCTTGTAGTCACCGGCGCCTACAGCCGGCACCGCAGCCTCAACGGAAAGATCAGACTTCTCACCGCCTCTGCGCTTGCCTGCGGGCTTGTGCTGTGGCAACTCGTCATCGGCGGCGATCTGTTCGGTGCGGTGTCTGTGTACTCGCTGACGACTCTCGTCACGTGGCTCGTGTTGCTTGGCACCCGCGGAGTGACGGAGAAGTTCCTTCGCTCGGTATGGCCTGGCCGCCGCGGAGCGGCACCCGCGCTGCTGGTGACAGACAGAAGGGAATCGAGCCTTCAGCTCGAGCGCGCCGTACTCGCAGCCGGCGGCGATTACTCGCTCGCCGGGTATGTCTCCATAGGACCGCGGCGCTTTGACGGTGCGCTCGGATCGATCTGGGATCTTGCCGACGTCATCGACGCGCATCACGCCGAGACCGTCGTGGTGTGCGAGCATCTCGACGACGCGCAGATAACCAGCGTCCGCGAGGCCAGCCTCGCCGCCGGCTGCCAGCTGCTGTATCCGGCGAGGGCAGTGAAGATTGCGGGAGTTCGGCCAGCGCTGGTGTGGCATCAGGATCAGCCGTTCTTCGAGCTGGGCGCCCCGGTTCTCAAGGCTTCCGCGGTGATCCTCAAGCGAATTGTCGACATCATCGGCGCGACCCTCGGCCTTGTGCTCCTGTCGCCGGTGTTCTTGATGATTGCCGCAGCAATCCGGCTGGACTCGCCCGGCCCAGTATTCTTCAGCCAGGACCGGGCTGGCCTCGGCGGGCGCCGGTTCCGGATGCTCAAGTTCAGAACCATGCGCGTGGGCGCAGACGCCGAGAAGCGCGCGCTGTCGCATCTCAATCACAGTGGGGATTCGCGCCTCTTCAAGATTCCGGAGGACCCCCGCGTCACGCGTCTGGGCGCGTTGCTTCGCCGCTGGAGCCTGGACGAGCTTCCGCAATGCTGGAACGTGCTCTTTGGCAACATGTCCCTGGTGGGCCCGCGTCCCTTCTTCGAGGCGGATTTCGCGACCTACCAGGACCATCACTTCCGCCGGCTGGACGCGAAGCCCGGAATCACCGGATTGTGGCAGGTGAGCGGCCGGAGCTCGGTTGTCGATTTCGAGGATGTCGTGTACCTCGACAGGCAATACATCGAGCAGTGGAGCTTCTGGTTGGACGTGAGCATCATGGCCCGCACTTTTCCAGCGGTTGTGCGACGGACGGGAGCTTACTGAAGCAGGGTTGAGCAGCTCGTAGCGCCGCACGATTGATTCGGCGTCCCTCTTCCACCAAATTGCATCTCTGCTCGCGCCGTCCGCGCGAGCTTTATTTCATGAATCCACTGCGCGCACCCCTTTTGCGCGCTGATAGCGTAATCCGGAGGAAGTCTTGAAAGTCTTTGTGACGGGTGCCGCCGGCTTCCTCGGAAGCCATCTCGCGGACGCCTTCATTGGCAGAAACGATCAGGTCGTCGGCTGCGACAACATGATCGGCGGTGACCTTCAGAACCTTCCCGAGGGAATCGAGTTCGAGCTAGCCGATTGCAACGACCTCGCGGCAATGAAACGGCTGACGAAAGATGTGGACGTCATCTTTCACACGGCGGCAATCGCCACCGAAGGGCTGAGCGTGTTCTCGCCCGCGCTTATCGCCACGCACGTCTACAACAACACGGCAACCGTTCTCGCCGCTGCCGCCACAAACAAAGTCAAGCGATTCGTCCACTGCTCCAGCATGGCGCGTTACGGCAACGGGCCGGTGCCCTACGTCGAGGACCAGCCGCTCGAGCCGGCTGACCCGTATGGAATCGCAAAATACGCCAGTGAGATGCTCGTCCAGAACGTGTGCGAGACTCACGGCGTCGAGTACATGATTGCGGTTCCACACAACATCATCGGCCCCAAGCAGAAATACGATGATCCCTACCGGAACGTCGCCAGCATCATGGTCAACCGGATGATGCAGGGGAAGCAGCCGGTCATTTACGGCGACGGCGGGCAGAAGCGCTGTTTCTCGTTCATTCAGGACTGCGTCAATCCGCTCATCAAGATGGGTACGCTGCCGGACGTCGTTGGCGAGACGATCAACATTGGCCCGGACGAGGAGTACGTCACGATTCTGGAGCTGGCCACAATCATCGCCGAGCTGCTCGGCTTCAAGCTCGATCCGATCATGGTGCCGGAGCGGCCGCGGGAAGTGCGGTATGCCACCTGCTCGGCCGACAAGGCGCGCCGACTGCTCGGTTATCGCACGACGGTGAGCCTGCGCGACGGGCTCCAGAGCATCGTCGACTGGATTTCGGCACACGGGACCAAGCCATTCGACTATCACCTCCCGATCGAGATCGACTCGCCGCTCGTCCCCGCGACGTGGACGTCGCGGATGTTATAACAAGAGCGACTCGGCTCGGCAGAGCGGGGGCCCATGAGCGGCGGTGAGGCTCGGCCGGAAAGGCTCCGCATCGGCATGCTTGGACTGTACGGAATGCCGATGTCGAAGCTCCACTTCACCGGCTTCGAGACTGGCTTCGGCGAGATCGCGCCCCGCCTGGCGGCAAAGGGCCACGAGATCGTCATGTACTGCCGCAAAGGGTCGTTTCCGGAGCAAATGCGCGTGCCCGAATACAGGGGCGTCCAGCTTGTGTACGTGCCGTCTCCCGGCGGCAAGAATTTCTCCGGCCTGGTGGCGACGCTCTTTGCGGTGCTGCACGCCATCACTGTCGGACGCTACGACATTTTCTGTTTCGTGAACGTCGGGATGGGGCACCACGCAGCCGTTTGTCGTTTGTTCGGCGGCAAGGTGGTGATGAACGTCAACGGCCTCGACTGGACGCGCGCAAAATGGGGCCCGGTAGCGCGCCGGTACTTTTATTCTGCGGCGCACTCTGCCGTACGCTTCTGCAACGAGCTCATTACCGACGCGGAAGCAATGCGACAGTTCTATCTGGAGCGTTTCCACAAGGAAACGACGATGATCGCGTATGGTGCTTACGTCGAGACTTCCCAGCGGCCGGAGCTGATCGTTCCATTCGGCGTCGAGCGCGACGGCTACTACCTCATCGCCAGCCGGCTCATCCCGGAAAACCACGCCGACCTCATTGCCCGGGCCTTTCTCGATTCGGGCTCCCCAAGGAAGCTTGTAGTCGCCGGCGGTGCGAACTACGACAGCCAGTTCCACCGCGACCTGCGGGCACTGGCCGGCGACCGGATCATCCTCACCGGCCACATTGACGACCAGGACGTTATCCGCGAGCTGCATTGCAACTGCTTTACGTATGTGCATGGGCACTCGGTTGGCGGCACGAATCCTTCGCTGTTGAAGGCCATGGGATACGGCAATTGCATCCTTGCGCTCGATACTGTATTCAATCGTGAGGTGCTGGCCGACGGAGGTATCTTCTTTCCCCGCGATCCGGCCGTGCTTGCCCGGGAAATGCTGGCTCTCGAGGCGAACCCGGCCCGGGTGGCGGAGCTGCGCCGGATGGGACCAGAGCGAATACGGAAGAATTACACGTGGGAAAAAATCGCAGATCAATACGACACACTCTTCAGGGAAGTCGCGGCGCGGTGAGCCCAGCTTTCGCGACACCTGCGTTGGCCCCGGCCGGGGCTCCCTGAGCGGTGGCTGAAACATGGGAAGTCACGTTCAGCAAGCGCCTGCTGCTGGCGACGGCGGATGCGATTGCACGCCCTTTTGCGGCACTCCTGCCCCGGCACAGGCGTGACAGCGACGGCATCTGGAAAATTCTCGTTGTCGAGATCTGGCACATCGGCGACGTGGTGATCGCGACAACCGCCCTGCAGGCGCTCCGCGCACGGTACCCTGACGCCTGGATCACGCTTCTCGCCAAGCCCCACGCCGAGGAAGTTCTTCGCGGGAGCGGGCTCGTGGACGAAATCATCACGTTCGATTTTCCGTGGACGGCTGACACAGGCAAATACCGCCGCTCCCGCTACGACAGGGGAGCAATGTCTGACCTGTTCCACCGGCTGCGGGCGGAGCGGTTCGACCTGACAGTTGATTGCCGGATGGACTTTCGGAGCAATCTGGTCACCTACGCCACGCACGCACGAAGACGAATTGGCTATGCGTTCGGAGGAGGAACATTCCTGCTCACCGACGCGATTCCTGCGTCGCCGCGCGCACATCACAAGGTTCGCGACTGGCTGAGGCTGATGGAGGCGCTCGGCTCACAACGAGGGACGAAAGCCATCACGCGGGCGCAGGACGGGAAGCCGATTGCGCCACGGCTGACTTTGCTGCCCGAGGAACGGCAGGCCGCGGCGGCGACGCTCGAGTCCATGGGCATCGCGCCACGGGACCTCATCGTCGCGCTTCACGTTGGCGGCAGTCACGCGCACAAGCGATGGCCACCAGAACGGTTTGCGGAGGTCGCCGACGCACTCGCCGAAAGTTATGGCGCGCGAATCGTCGTGCTCGTCGACCCCGAAGGCCACGGCGCGCGTCTTCCGCTCCGGACTCCGGCGTGCTACGTCACACCGTCACTGCGCCAGCTCATGGCGTTCATTGGAAGCTGCGACCTTCTGATATGTAACGACGGGGCAGCAATGCACATCGCCGACGCCCTCGGCGTTCCCGTGGCGGCAGTGTTCACGTCTGGCAATCCCAGCTGGTACGGTCCCTCGGGAAAGAACCAGCAGGTAATCGGCAGTGGAGCACCGAAGGGACAGACGTCGGACGTTCCGGTGCGCGACGTGCTCGCTGCCGCCCAGCAACAGCTCGAGCGGGCAATCACGGCCCGCGCCAAGGCCTACGGAATGGCGGAGCGCGCTGCGCGATGACGTCATCAACCGGGGCATCCTGACATGGCGCAGACCTGGCCGGTGACGCGAAACAAGAAACTGGCGTTGAAGGCCATTGATGCAATTGGCCCGGCGCTCATGCCGTTGCTCGAACGACTGTGGCCGCCGAGAAATGATTCGAGCGAAGCGGTAAGACGCATTCTGGTGATCGAGCCGTGGCTGATTGGAGATGTTGTGCTTGCCACACCGGTGCTGCAGGCGCTTCGGGAACGTTACCCCGACGCTCATATCTCCCTGCTCGCCAAGGCGCACGCAGAGGAGCTCTTGAGAAACAGCGGGCTGGTGGATGACGTGATCATTGCCGATCTGCCGTGGACGGCAACGACTGGAAAGTATCGGCCAAGCCGCTACCACCGCGGCGCGATCGCCGGGCTGGTGTCGCGTCTGCGCGAGGCGAGGTTCGACCTCACGATCGACTGCCGAATGGACATCAGAAGCAATCTGGTCACGTTCGCGACGGGCGCGCCGCGACGGATCGGATACGCGTTTGGCGGTGGAAGTTATTTGCTCACAGACGCCGTTGTCGCGACGCCAGACGATCATCACAAGGTCCGCGACTGGCTGGCCCTGCTGCGACCGCTCGTTGAAGGAAATGTCGCGAATGACATCACCGAGAGCCTCGCCCGCAGATTCAAGCCGCGGTTGAGCGTAACCCTCGACGAGCGCGCTCAGGCGGCTGCGCGGCTCAGGTCGCTCGGCTTTCTCGAGGGCGACTTGATTGTTGGAATTCACCCCGGCGCGAGTCAGCCGCGTCGGCGTTGGCCGCTGGAGGATTTTGCGTGGGTGGCCGAAGCCCTTGGCGATCGCTACTCGAGCAAAGCGCTCGTATTTCTCGATCCAGACGGCTACGGTGAGGGGATGCGTTTGCCTGGCGCTCGTTTCCTCAGCACATCCCTGCGCGAGCTGATGGCCGCCATGACGCAGTGCGACCTGCTTCTCTGCAACGATAGCGGGCCGATGCACGTCGCCGATGCGCTCGGCGTTCCGCTCGTTGGAATCTTTACCACCGGCAATCCCGCATGGCATCGACCTTTTGGGGACGATCAGATCACGGTTGGGCAGGGCACGGGCCACGATGTGATTTCATATCCAACGCGAGATGACGTCCTTCGTGCCGCCGAGGAGCGTCTGGCCCTGAGTGGGTCGCTCACGGCGAAGAGCGGCCGTCCAGTCGAACACGTGACGCGATGAGATCGCTCGGCTCGCGGCGTTCCATTGCCCGCAACACGGTTCTGAACCTCGCCGGGTTGGGAATACCGCTCGTCGTTGGAGTGGCGGTGATGCCGATCATAACGCGGCATCTCGGTACAACTCGCTTCGGCCTGCTGGGCCTGACGCTGGCACTGCTCGAGTATTCGGGACTTTTCGATTTCGGCCTGGGAATGGCGACGACGAAGCACGTCGCCGAGCGCCTCGCGCGGGGCGATGGACAGGTGTCTCACCTCGTGGTGGGCTCGGTCGTCAGCCAGACCGTTTTCGGTGCAATTGGCGGCGCCATGTTCGCGCTCGCCGCCCCATACCTCGTGAGCCACGTCTTCGTCATACCGCCGGCAATGACGGCGGAGGCGCTGTCGGTCTTTCGTGTTCTCGCGGTGATGATCCCTGCCACTCTCCTGCTGATGAGTCTCCGCGGAGTGCTCGAGGCAGCTCACCGGTTTGACCTGAGTAACGCCATCCGGATCCCCGCGAGTGTTGCATCGTTCGTGATTCCTGCCGCGGCGGCCACGGCCGGCTACTCGCTGCCGGCCATCATGGTGATGCTGCTCGCCACCCGGCTCCTGGTGTGCGTCGTGACCATCGTCGCTGTTAAGCGCGCCATACCCAGCCTCGCGTGGCAACTACCCGACGACTGGTCGATGCTGCGGCCGCTGCTCGCGTTCGGCGGCTGGATGTCTGTCTCGAACGTCGTCAGCCCGCTCCTCATCTATCTCGACCGCTTTCTGCTCGGCGCGTTGATCGGGCTGGCCGCCGTCGGTTATTACACGGCACCCTTTGACGGAGTCATCCGCCTCCTGATCGTACCGGGTAGCCTGGTGAGCGCGCTTTTCCCCTCGGTGAGTGGGATGAACGCCGTCGGCGACGCCGAGTCACTGACCCGTGTTTTTTCCAAGGCGGTGCGCAACATCTTCCTGATATTGTCGCTGCCGGCTCTGGTGCTGATGCTCTTCGGGCCTGAGCTGCTCCGGTTGTGGCTTGGGCCCGCATACGCCGAACAGGGAGGACTGGCAATCCGCATTCTTGCTTTCGGTGTGGTTGCCAACGCCCTCGCACACGTGCCGTCGAGCTTCGTCGCCGCGCTCGGCAGGCCCGACATCAGCGCGAAATTCCATCTGTTGGAGCTGGCGATACACGTGCCGCTTGCGTGGTGGCTGGTGACGCGGTTTGGAGTTACCGGGGCGGCGATAGCGTGGACGACGCGCGTAACCTTCGATGCGGTGCTGCTCTTCGCCGCGGCTTCGAGAGTACTTGGCACGCCAGTTCGGACGCTTTTCGCTGCAACGGTGCCTGTTCCTGCAGTCGCCTCGCCCGCATCCACCGCATCCACCGCATCCACCGCATCCACCGCATCCACCGCATCAGACGCTTGCTGACGCTGAAAGGTGTGAAGCCTCCCGCTGCTCGCGGTCAGGCCGTTCGGGCGGTGTCGTTCCTGCGTCCGTGGCTGCTGGGTGCGGCCGGGTATGCCTATCTCTTCTCGCTGGGGTGGACCCGCTCGAAGCACCGCGCGGCCATAGTCGAGCTGTGCCATCACTTTGGCTACCACCATGAATCCCGGGAGCGGACGGAGCTGCCCGTCGTTGCCGCCGGCGATCTCATCGCGACGTCAGACTTGCCAATCGACGTGCGCGCAGTCGACTCCGTTGACGGCAACGTCACGGACCGTGAGCTAATCACCATCTGCCGAATGGTGCGTGACAGCCGGCCGGACAGGTTGTTCGAGTTCGGGACATTCGACGGCCGGACGACCGTGAACATGGCGGTCAACGCTGCACAGGGCGCGATCGTCTGCACACTGGATCTTCCCCGATCGAAAATCGACAGTTCGTCTGCGCCCATCCATGCTCACGAGGTCCGGTATGCGGACAAACCGGAATCCGGTAAGCGCTACCGCGGCACGGATGCCGAACGCCAGATCGTCCAGTTGTACGGGGACTCGGGAGATTTCGATTTCGGGCCGTACTACGGATTGATGGATTTTGTGTTCATCGATGCGTCACACACGTTCGACTATGTCGTGAACGATTCCCTGCACGCGCGGAAAATGCTGAAGCCGTCAGGCGGAACCATACTCTGGCACGATTACGGGAGGTGGGACGGAGTAACCGCGGCGCTGAATCAGCTGCGCCGGCACCATCCGGATTTTGCCACGGTTGTAGCACTCGAGGGAACTACCCTGGCTGCTCTTCGTGTTGCGTCGCGCGACACGATTCCCAGCCCCCGAATCAGGCTGCGCCAAGCGCCGCGATAATTCGCTCGGCTGTCGATGCGGGCGATATTCCTCCGACGACCCGTCGAGTCTCCTCGTCGTTCAGATACTCCAGCGGCGGAGCCAGATCCGTTTCAGTTTCGCAATACTTGCCTGCCTCCACCCGCGAGTGCGAAAGATTCCTGGCAAACAGAACGGGAATTCCGGCAGCATTGCCGAGGTGCCGGGGGCCGGAGTCGAGCGTGACGAGCGCCGTGCACCACGCGAGAAAGGCTACGAATGCGCGAAGGCCGAGACCACCGGCAAGAACACGTGTGGGGAAAGGCAGACTCCTCGCAATGTCCGAAAGCGCTGCTGAATCCTCGAGCGCTCCGCAAAGAACCACGTCGAATTCGCGAATGGACCGCGCTGACGTGAGCGCCGCGAGTATGTGCTCCTTCGGCCAGTTCCCGGCGGCCTGTCTCGTGGTGACGCAGCATGCGATAACCTGGCGGGTGTCTGCGAGCCCGAACGCATTCCAGACCTGTGTCGCAGCCGACACGTCTGCCGTGTCGGGAGACAATTGCGGGATGAGTGGCCAGTCGGGGGCACAATTGCCGAGGTCCGCGACCATGGCTCGAAAGTACGCAGCGTACGCGCTCGGAAATGTGAGTGGGGCGGGGCGCGTTATGAATCCCGATAAGCCCTTGTACGCATAGCCGACGCGGTTGGGAATGCCAAGCGCGACGGCCAGCGAAAGATCGGGGTAATGCCGAAGGGTGTTGGTGCAAAGCGCCACATCGAATTGGCGGCGCCGCAGCTCGCCAAATGCGCCGTCGCTCAAGGTCCAGCTGTCTTCGCCAGTGTTCCACGGCAAAACTTCATTGATGCATCGGTTGCCCGCCAGGAGCTCGGCGGACGCGGGGGCGGTGAGGTAGCACCACTCGCAATCGGGCAGCACAGATCGAAGCTTCCCAAGGGAGCACGTGCGGTACATCACGTCGCCGATGTGGTTGTGCCCGAGGATCAGACCGCTGCGCCAGCTCCGTGGCTCGCCCGGGGCGCCGCGACTGGCAAGACTGGCCCCGGTGCGCAGCAGTGGCGCAAGTAATTCTGAGGTGTGGGCGAGCCAGCGTCGGGACTTTGTTCGGAAGGCCGCGTCATTAACGCCGGCTTTCGATTCGCTCACAACCTAGCGTTTCGCGTCCGGGCTCACGAACCCGGCGATCGTTCCACTGAGTATCGCCCATCCTGATCGAGGATGGCCTTTGAGCGTTTCGAGAATCGCCCGCCCGGGTTTCGTGACGGCAAGATAGCCGAGGGCCGCGCCTTTTCTCAGACCGTGATAATTGCGGCGCACATAAAAAACTCGAAGCCGGTTCTTGCAGCGGTCGAGAGTAAGCGACATGTCCGCTGCTCGCACCGTCGAGCCCACTTTGTGGTACACCGTGGCTGCCGGCACATAGAGAACGGGAAGCCCTGCTTCCCGCGCGCGATAGGAGTACTCGCCGTCCTCCCAGTATGCGGGAAAGTAACATTCGGCGAGTGGTCCGATGCGTTCGACAAGGTGACGCGAAATCACCATTGCGCAGCCGCTGATGAATTCTGTGGGCGCGGGCTCGGACGATTCGGGAACATCGTACCGGTGTTGCATCAGCGCCCTCAGCGGGTATTCGACTCCCCCCGCGTACCACACGCGGGTGCGATCCGGATCTTCGTATATCGTGCCGGTCAGCAGTCCGGAGTCGGGGTAGGTCGCGATTGCCTTGGCGATCTCAGCGAAAAATGTCGGCGCCAGCGTCGCGTCGTTGTTGAGAAGAAGGATGTGCGATACCGTTGTGCGCTGCTGGAGGTATCGGATCCCAACGTTGTTGCCCCCGGCAAATCCGCGATTGGATCCTGCGCGCGCAATCACCAGCCACGGCGCTTCGGCACGCGATGAGCTATCGCTGGTCCCGCCGCTCATGCGCCATATCCAGTGCTCGTCGGCCCAGCTCTCGAGGCGTTCCACTGAGTCGTCTTCCGATCCGTTGTCCACGACCACGACGTGGTCTGGCGCGGGGTCGATTGCTTCGAGTGCCTCCACGCAGCGCATCGTTTCCTGCGCGTTGTTCCAGTTGAGCACCACCACGCCAAAGGAAGGTGGCCCCGATTGTAGTGCGGGCTGCGCTGCGAGAGTCAGCGGCGCCGTGGATGGCCCGTCAGGCAACGGGTCGCTGTGCTCTGGCGATCGGCTCTTCTGATCGGGCGCCGGACAGTCCCGCCGGCGAGGCCGAAAGCGGTGGGAGATGGCTTGCAGGCTGCTCATCAATTCGCACGCGGTGCTTGTTGCGCACGCCGATCACCGACCCCAACTCCGCTCGCGTCGTCGCCAGTGCCGACCGGAAGTCGTGCCACGAATCCGGATTGCGCTGGCGCCAGTCAGCGAGAACCGCCGCGCTCCCCGCGATGAGAACTCCCAGCAACAGGCCGAATGCGGTGCCGGTGAAGAGCATCACGCCGTAGCGCGGCCACTGGGCCTTGCGGGGAACCACGGCCGAGTCGATGACGGTGATCAAGGCGGCATCGTTGATTTCGTCAATGCGTGCGACCTCGAGCTGCCGGTCGAGATTCATGTACAGATCGGACGCCAGGTCGCCGTCACGCTTGATGCGCTGTTCCTCGTATCTAAGACCTGGAGCGATGATCACTCCTCGATTCTGCTCGTAGAAAATGCGCAGCCTCTCCTCGGCGTCCCTCAACGCAGTCTGGGCGCTGTCGCGGCGCATCTGCAGGAATGCTCGCTTGGATTTCGCGCGTGACACGCGCGTCTCGCGGTTGAACGAGCTCACGAGCTCGATCATCCGATTCCCGATCTGCGCGCTGAGCTCCGGCCATTGAGCGTCCACCGAGAACCAGACGAAATTCGTTTTCGGGTCGAGCCCGACTTGCGTTGCGTCGAGCATCTTCTTTACCGCCAGCTCGAGCTGTCGCTTCGGGTCCGATTTCCTGATGTGGAGGATGGTCAGCAGCGTCGCGCTGTCGTTCGGCGCGTCGGTGCGGGGGTTTGGGAACTTCGACTCGATCAGTCGCGTGAGAAGCTCGCGGCTCGAGAGCAGCTCCACGTAAAAGTTGGGCGACTCGGATGGGTCGCCTCCCATGGTTCCGCCGAGCTCCGATATGATACCGCCCAGGCCAGAGCTGGCATTGGTCGCGCCCTGAAGCTTCGAGCTGCTGGACGTGTTCGCAACGAACGACGCGTTGCTGCGATACACCGGCGGAATGACTACCGTCGCAACGAGGCCGATCACGAGCGTGGCGAGCGTTACGGCGACAACGGTTCTCCAGCGAAGCAAAACGCCGGCGAGCCACCTTGTGAATGTGAGGTGGTCGCTGGCGGATGCCTGCTCGGCGATCTGCACGGGCGTTATCGGCGAAGTGCGATCGCGATGGCTACGAAGCTCGCCGCAACCTGCGCTATCGAGCCGATGGTCGCGATGAAGTCGGTCCCGCGCGCGTTGGGGTCCTTCTCAGGAACGTAGACTGTGCTACCCGGACGCGGGTGCGGATCGCTCTTGAAGATGAACTTGCCCGACGTTGCTTCAACCTTGCCGTTGGGCTGGGTTACATACGCGTAGCGAAGGTCGCCCTTTCGGTTGATGCCACCGGCGGCGTTGACGTAGTACTCCAGCGAACGTCCCGGCACGTACGTCACCGCGACAGGAGAGTTTACGGCGCCTTTCACGTTGACGACGGCGTTGAACCGTGGAATGAAAATCGAATCGCCGTCCTGGAGCTGCAGGTTGTCGCGCGCGTTGGGGTTGCGAAGAATATCAGGCAATGCGACACCGATACGGCCGACCTTGTCCTTGGTGCGAAAGAACGTTACGCCATCGGCGTAGGCCTCAGGTGTCAATCCGCCGGCGCGCTGAATGAGGTCGGAGATCTTCTCTGTCTTTGTCGTCAGCGAATAAGTCCCCGGGTATCTGACTTCACCAGAAACAACGGCCGTGCGCTGAAGCTCCCAGTTCGGCTGGCGGAACACCAGCACGTTGTCGTACGGCTTGAGGACCACCTCGGGGGTCGTGCCGCTCAGGGCAGGCAGCCCCGGCGGTCCGAAATACCTGCCGTCCGGGCCCCTCTCGAAGATGTAGCTCGAGTCGAGCGGAACGCGGAAGGTCGTGGCCGTCGCGCCATTGCGCCTGTCGGTTGGGAGTCGCGCGATTTCCGCCGTCTGGAGGTCGGCGCTCTGGTCGAGTCCACCTGCCTGAAGAACGAGATCGCGGACAGTCATGCCCTCGCGATATGGGAGCTGCCCGCTGTTGCGGACAGCGCCGGTGATGGCGACGTACCGCTCCGGCCGGAACTCGGAAACGGAGAAGACTCGAATCTGATCATCTTCCTTCAATGGGAAATCACCGATCACGCGTCCCGTCGTGTCGGCGAGCGTGGCGTGGAGCTGCACCCGCGTTGAATCGGAATTGAGACGCGAAACCAGCACCTGGCCAAGGTACGAGTCGGGCTTGAGCCCGCCCGCCGCGTGGAGCGCCTGTGAGACGGTCATTCCCGGCGCGAGGCCGAACGAGCCCGGTTGCCAGACGTTGCCCGCTATGCTGATCCGGTTCCGCATGCGGTCGGTAACCTTGAAGACGCGCACGACGTCGCCGGGCAGCAGCGCAATGGCGGGCCCTGTGCCCTCGATGAGAGCGTTGGAGGCGACATCAATGGTGATTCTGTCGCGTCCGCCCTCGGCGCGCATGGCGGGCGCTTGAATGCGCTCAATCTGTACGCGCGTGCGAGCGGCAGCGGCGGTGAATCCTCCGGCGAACCGGAGCACGTCGGCAAGCGTCTCACCGCTCTTCAGCTCGTAAGTCGCTGGCCGCATTATCTCTCCAACAACGCGCACGTGGGTGGAGTGAACGGGAACGAATACGACATCGCCGCTGAGGAGACGTACGTCGTGCGACGCATCGCCGTTTACCAGATAGTCGTAGATATCGAGAATGTCCACCAGCTTGCCGCCGCGTTTGATCTGAATGTTGCGGAGCGACCCGTTGTCGGACGGCCCGAGTGCCGCATAGAGCGCGGTCAGCGCCGTCCCGGCGCTCGAGATCCGGAAGCTTCCCGGAGTGATGACGTCTCCGACGACGAAGATCTGATTGCTGCGAAGCCGTGCCGGACTGATCGAGAAGCGTGTCGTCGCGCCGGCTCCACGCCGCACCCCCGAGTAAACTCTGCCGAGGCGGGTGTAAAGGATGTCCTCGAGCTGCCCCAGTGTCAGGTTGTTGACGTAGATCTGCCCCGCCTGTGGTACGACGATAAAACCTTCGCGTGTGACGTCGAGCGCGTACGACTGCGAGACATCGCCGGTGAGAATGAGCACGAGGCGGTCGCCGGGTCCGAGCCGATAGTTGGCGTCCACCGGACCATTGAGGTTCGGATCGAAAAGCGTCGTGTTCTGGCGGAACATCGCCAGTCCGAAAATCGTGAAGCCGCTGTCGGCCAAAGCCTTGAGGCGCGCGCTGTCAGCCGGCGTACGGCTGGCATTGAGAGAATCGAGGCGCGCCATGCAGCGCGCCCGGCGCTCGCTCGCGGCGAGCCTCGCTAAGCGGGCGGCCTGGCTTGTGTCAACTGTGGCGCCAACGCTGTCAATACGAGTGATGGTCGCGCAGCGAAGCGTCGCCACCTCAGCCGTGTCGACGATTCCGAGCTGGCTGACTGCATTGAGAACGTCATCGGGTGTGCCTGCGTTCACGACGTCGGCGCCGTTGCTGGTGCCGCCGGGGAGGTAGGCATCGAGAAGCGTCTCCGGATACCCCTCGGCGCGCAGCCGGGCGCGAACCTGATCAGGCGTGAGACCGCTTGAGAGAATCCTCTGCCTCAGTTGTTGCAGCAACGCCGGATTGGACTCGAGAGCTCGCTGCGCGTCGGTCGGGCTGGGATTCTGGGCTACAGCCAGCGACGGGGCTGCGACGAGAAATAGGGTGAAAACGAGCGACCGCAATCGGTATGAATTCATTAGAATGGAAATGAATTGAAGAAAGGAAATTCGGAATCGGGGACTAGAACCGTGCATGGTCGCGCACGGACTCGAACCGTGGACCTCTGCTGTGTGAAAGCAGCGCTCTAACCAGCTGAGCTACGCGACCGGGATCACAATCTCCGTTCGATGGGCGAAGACGCTGCCAGAGCCCTGAACGAAGCCAATCCGAAACCTAACAATGCACGTAGGAGCGAGTAAGTAGCGCAATTTCTGGTTACACCGCTTCGCAACGCATGTGCCGCGCGCGGGCGCAATGGGCCCTGCAGGGATCGAACCTGCGACCGTCGGATTATGAGTCCGCTGCTCTAACCGGCTGAGCTAAGGGCCCCGGTCAGGAGCAAGCTACCTGACCCGACACCTCGTTCGCAACGCGCCCTATTCAAATGTCACCAGCCAGCGCGGCACCCACACGATCTTCACCCGTCCCTCGAACGCCGTGATGTCGTTGCCGACGACGTGACGGCGGTTCCTTACCTGATTGATGCCTGCGTCGCCGGTTATCTGGAAATCGCGGCTCACGGACGATGAGCCGCTGAGTCCGATTCGATTCACAGTCCAGACAACCCCGCTCAGAAACACCGGCGTAATTCCATAGTCGACGACGGGCGGATAGTCGTTGCGGTAATCGCCCTCTCCCTGTCGCCGGTGCGCAACGTAGAGCTTGAGAGGCGTTCGCGGCACGAGCGCGAGGTCCGCGCCAATGCGAAGCTCGTCGTAATCACTGTATGGACGACCCAGGCCGATCCCGTAAATGGAGTATCTCTCTGCAGGGTTTGGCGTGTGATAGGCGAGGTTGGTCACACGCGTGTAGCTCGCGAAAAGCCGCTGATCGCCGGAAAGAGGGATGCCCTCGCCGGTGAGCGTGAACCCGTAGGACGAAGGCTCCTTGCACGTCGTGTCGCATTTGTCGATCTGGAGATCATCGATGAACAGGTGGCCGGCGTACGTGCCAAATTTTCCCAGCCGCCACGAACTCTCGAATCCCATGCTCAGATTTCCATCGAGTCTCTCGTTTCGCCAGCTCAGGGAGTAGACGTTGAACGGGTTGATCAAGCTGAATTCGAGCCCGCGCCCGACTCCACTCTGGATGTAGCCCTCGCTCAACGCGCCCTCATACCGGCCTTTCTTGTAGGCGAGGCGGTGAATGGCGAAATACCGTGTGGCTTCGACGCCCGGCGACACCACATAGTTCTCCAGCCGCGCGATCACGCTCGAGACGTGGAGCTGGTCGGTGCCGAAGCGTGCATAGAGGTGGTCGTAGGTGAACGGCGCGCCGCTGAGCTGTAGCCCATCCAGCGAAGGTGGCCCCCAGTTGCGCGCGAGGCGCCCAAATGCAACCTGCGCGTATTTCCACTGGCCGCCCACATATCCATCCTGCGTTCTTCCCGCGATCTTGCGGTCTTTCTTCCCCGTAAAGTCCGGGTCCTTGTTCAGCCGGTTGTCCAGTACCGCCCGCACGCCTCCGGCGAGACTGCCGCCGCCAAAAACGAAATATCCCGTCGCTCCCGGCTCGGCATCATTTTTTGTGTCGGCGAGCATCAGCTCATGCCTCGCTGACGACTCGGCTGTGGCGAAGACGTCGAAGGTCGCCTTGGCGCGGAACGGAAGGGAATCCGATGCGGACTCACCAGGCCGGCGCAGCTCGTATCGCTCGAGGCTTGACTCGAGAGCGCGCAGGTAACCGGTCATGACCGGGGACGCCCCGCGCGCGAGTGCCGAGTCTGCGGCGTCCCTGATGCTGGCCGCCGTGTACGGACGTTCCAGGGCCGATAGGGCGGGCAGCGCTCCGCGTGCCGTGAGGGCGTCTACATAGCTGTAGGCGATGTCGTCAATCGGAACGTACGGCGATGCCTGCGCCGCGAGCGACATCGGTACTACCGCCGCCGCGCACAACAGCCACCTCAGCGATACCACTTGATCGCCTCGAATTTCGGTGTGAGCTGGAGCGCCGGAGACGGCAGATGGATGTAGCTCAGGTTTCGTTTCACCGTTCGCCAGATGGGGTTGTTTCCGGGAAGCTTCTCCACATCGAGATCTATCGACAGCACAATCTGCCGCTTTGCACGCATGTTCGCGCCCGTTTGCGGATTGATCCAATCCGTTACCGAATGTCCCGCCGATACACGGAGAAAGGCCGGCCAGTACTGCTTTGCGTTGTCTGGAAGTAACGCATTGACGTCCGTCGAGAACCAGTACGTCTGCCCAGAGTAGTCGAGTGACGGTCGCAATTCGCCGGGAATGTTTTTCGCGTTTCTCATTGCCGCGCTTCGGGAATACGAGATGGTCGGTTTGATGGCCCTGAGCGCCGGATATTTCTCCTGTGCCACGGCGAACGCCAGGCCGGTGGTGTTCGCGATGACGTCGGCGTATGAGAAGCCGTACTTCAGGTACATGCCGTCCCATATCTCGATCTGGAGCTGAAATGCCGCGGCATAAATGGCGCTCCAGAGCAGCGCGTGCTGCTTCGAGGCGCACGCGTCCCTGAGGAGCGCGTCTCCGATTCGCACGAGATGATACCCTCCGAACATGTGGCCGAACTTGTCCTGGTCCCGAAAATCCTCGTCCCAGTCAGCGCGAAAAAAGAAATGCTTCGCCCGCTCTCCCGACCACCATGCTCGCTTGAAGTAGCTGAAAAGCGCCGCATTGCCGCCGACGAAGACGGCTCCCACGGCCGCTCGCCGCGCTCGCACGTCGCCGCCGTTCCGGGCGCAGCTCACGCTTTCGCTCGAATCGGTGGCCGGTGCCTGCGCTGTCGCGATAACGGATGTCGCCGTGTCTCTCCCGATGGTGCTGTCGGGCGGTGGGACTGACTGGGCCATCGCCGGCTTTGCCGCGAGAATGGCCGCCACAGCGACTGCGAATAACAGACTCAACGACTTGATGCTGTGGCCTCGCTGAAATGGTCGAATGCCGCGATGACTTCATCGCCCGTGACTGTCGCGGCGCCGAGTTTACCTACTTCCACGCCGGCGGCGAAATTGGCGATCACCGCGGCCTCAGCCGGCGATCCTCCCGCTGCAAGCATCGTCGCCAGGTAAGCGGTGACCGTGTCACCGGCACCCACCACGTCATATACTTCGCGTGCCGTCGTTGGGATCCGGCCGATTTCGCCGTCCGCGGAAAGCAGCGCCATGCCTTTTTCTCCAAGGGTGAGAAGAAGGTGCTCGACTCCCAGCCGGTCGAATGTCGAGGGCAGCGCTTGCGGATGATCGATGTCGACTTCAGCGCCGAGTGCCGACTCGAGCTCGCGGCGGTTCGGCTTGAAGATGGTAGCTCCCCGATACGCAAAGAAATTCCTGTACTTCGGATCGACAACCACAGGAATGCCGAGCGACCTCGCCTTGCTGATCACCGGGGCGATGATGAGCGGCACGAGAATCCCCTTGTTGTAGTCCTCGAACACGATTGCGTCCGCTTCGGTGACGGCCCTCAGTGCGGCATCGAGAATATTCTCCATCTCGCCGCCGTCCACGTCCGCGTCATCTTCCTCATCGTAGCGCACGAGCTGCTGCGACCGGGCGACGATTCGCGTTTTTGTGGTCGTTGGTCTGGCCACCCTGATTATCGATCGCGTCTCGGCGCCTACGTCGTGGAGCATCTGGCGCACGAGAACTCCGGCCGCATCTTCGCCTGTCACGCACACCATCTCGCACGCGGCGCCGATGGCGGTGATGTTCTGGGCGACGTTCGCCGCGCCGCCAAGTGCGAGCTTCCGTTCGGTGATGCGGACCACCGGCACCGGGGCTTCGGGCGAAATCCTGTCGACGTCTCCGCGCAGATAGACGTCGAGCATCGCGTCGCCGATCACGGCGATGCGGGTGCCGCGGGCGGCGTCGAGGAGCGCCAACAGCCGCTCACGCGAGATAGTTTCGATCATTCGCTTCGGAAGCTAAAGGAGCGCCATCCCGTCGGCAAACCGAGCGCCCTCTTTCCCAACCTCTTAAATTACCGACGCAAATTGATTCTGGACGGCGGCTCGTCCGCCGCTCGACGTGACAGCGCGCTTCACCCGCTACCCCTTTTCATTTGCTCGATCGCTTCAACAACGCGGCCAAGCGGCAGATTCTGGCTCTCCAGGACTTTTTCGTTCTGGCGGGAAAGGCGATTTGGTTCGCTTTCAGGAGACCCTTCTACGGCGCCGATGTCATCCAGCAGATGGACGCCATCGGGGTCCAGTCGCTCGGCATCGTTCTTCTGACGGGGTTTTTCACCGGAATGGTGCTCGCGCTGCAGTCGTCGGTGCAGCTGAAGACGTTCGGGGCGCCCCAGCTGATGGGCCGCCTCGTCGCCGCCTCGATGATCCGCGAGCTCGGGCCGGTGCTCGCCGGCTTGATGGTCGCCGGACGAGTGGGATCCGGCATCGCCGCCCAGCTCGGCTCGATGCGTGTAACCGAGCAGATCGACGCGCTCAATACTCTCGGCACCGACCCGATCAAGAAGCTCGTTACGCCCCGCGTGCTCGCCGCGCTGATCATGCTCCCGACGCTCACGGTCATCAACGACTTCGCCGGAATTCTCGGGGGCAACGTCATCGCCAGGGCCTACGTCGGAATTCCCACGGCGCTGTACTGGAGAACGGTCTGGTCGACCATCGCCAACGGCGGATTCACGCTCAAGTACATCCCGAACGATTTCATTCATGGTCTCATCAAGCCGTTCGTGTTCGGCGGAATCATTTCACTCGTCGGCTGTCATTTCGGGCTGAAGACTACGGGCGGTACCGAGGGCGTCGGCATCGCGACGACCCGCACTGTCGTCACGGCGAGCATCCTCATTCTCGTCGTGGACTATTTCATCACGCAGATTCTGCTGGCGTTTCTCGGATAGTGACGGACCGCGAAGAGCGCAGAGTCACACCGCCCGGCAGCGCGCCGGCGCCCGCCGCACCGGAACCGCCGATGAGGAGACCGGGAGACGAGCAGCGCGTTCGGGCGGCAATCAGGAATGAGCTGGAGTCCGATCAGGGTCCGCCGCCCCCGCCGCCCGCTAACACGATGGAGTTCAAGGCGGCCAATGTAGTTTCGCTCGACCACGTCTACCTCGCATTCGACGAGCCGATACTCGAGGACGTGTCGTTTCACGCTGCCCTCGGGGAGACCATCGCCATCCTCGGCGAATCGGGTTCGGGCAAATCCATTATACTCAAGCTGTTGCTGCGCCTTCTGGTCCCCGATCGCGGAAAAGTGTACATCGAGGGCGATGAGATCACTCAGCTCACGTTCGACGATGCCCTCAAGGTGAGGCAGAAGATGGGGATGGTCTTCCAGGGCGCCGCGCTATTCGACTCGATGACTGTCTACGAGAATGTCGCCTACCCACTCCGCGAGCATACCCACCTAAGCGAAGACGAAATCGAGGCCCGGGTCCGCGAAAAGCTGGAGTTCGTGGACCTCGAGCCCGACAAGGTCCTGGAGCAAATGCCGGCGGAACTTTCGGGAGGCATGAAGAAGCGGGTTGGTATCGCGCGGGGGATGGCGAACAATCCGAAGATCATGCTCTACGACGAGCCAACATCCGGCCTCGATCCGCTGACCACGGCGACAATCACCAACCTCATCCTCAAGCTCCAGCATGAGCTGAACGTCACCAGCGTCGTCGTCACGCACGACGTCCGGTCAGCCTTCCGGATGGCAAGCTACATCGCCGTCCTCTACAACCGGAGGATACATTTTTTCGGAACTCCGGAAGAGATATCGGGCAGCGACGACCAGTATATTCGTGACTTCCTCGGCGGGTATTGACATGCGCAGGTTATCTTCCAGCCTCCGATGAAACGATCGACTTTCATTACCTGGGACCAGCTCAAGGTCGGCGCGATGATCGCTGTCGCGATCGCGATCATGATCGTCGCCGTGCTCAAGCTTGGCGAATCGGCCAAGCTCTTCACCAAGCGGTACACGCTGGTGACGTTCGTGCCGAGTGCGGGTGGCCTGAGCGTGGGCGGACAGGTGACGATCGCCGGGCAGCTCGCGGGCAACGTCAAGTCGATCGATTTCCTGCCCGTCGATCGCGATACGATGCGCAACCTGAAGATCACCGTCGAGGTCGACAAGGCGATGGCGGGTCAGGTGCGGCGAAACTCGAAAGCGACGCTGCGCTCGCTTGCCATTCTTGGTGACAGGGTGTTCGACATCAGCCCGGGCACTCCGGATTATCCCGAGCTCCACGACGGCGACACGCTGACACTCGGCACTGCGCTCGACTACGAGGCTGTGCTGAACCAGGCGTCCAGCGCGCTGGGTCAGGTTGTGTCACTCACCAGCAGCCTGCAGAAAGTCGTGAACGGCGTGACGCGCGGGGATGGCACCATCGGCGCGCTCGTCACGAGCCGCCAGTTGTACGACCAGCTCAACTCCACGCTTGCGAGCACCAACGGGCTCATGGTGCGGCTCCAGAGTCCGCGCGGGACAATTGGACGGCTGCTCGACGATCCGGCGGTTTACAACAGTCTCAATCGCGTTCTGGGCTCGGCGGATACGGTCGTGGCTCAGATCAACTCGAGCCAGGGCACCTTCGGCAAGCTGGTGCGCGACGACCAGCTGTACACGCGTCTCATCTCCACCGTCTCGCGTCTCGACACTCTCGCTGCCACGATGGCCCACGGCAACGGCACGATGACCAAGCTGTTCACCGATCAGGAGCTGTACGACAAGCTGCTAAAAACGGTCACCGAGCTGAACAACGTCCTGATTGACGTACGGCGTGATCCCAGACGGTACACAAAAGGACTGATCTCGGTATTTTAAGTATGTAATGCGAAGCCATGAGCTGGACGTCGTCCTCACGCGCGGAAACGCGGTCGAATCATACCATCGCGTGCACGCTGCGGTGGTCGGTGATGGCGATAAGCTCATCGGAGAAGCTGGCGATCCGCGAACCGTCACGTTCTGGCGCTCATCGGCCAAGCCGTTCCAGATCATGCCGTTCATCGCCAGTGGCGGCTTCGATGCCCTTGGTTGGGGGGACGAGCAGCTGGCGATTGCCTGCGGCTCCCACGGCGGGGAGCCGGAGCACGTAGCCGTTGTCGAGGAGATGCTCTCGGACCTCGGGCTCGAGGAGGGAGATCTCGCTTGCGGACCGCAGGAGCCACTCGCCGCCCGCGGGGGAAAAATCCTGCGCGAGTCGGGAATGCGGCCCAGACGCACGCACAACAACTGCTCCGGAAAACACGCCGCGATGCTTGGGTACGCGCGCCAGAGCGGCTGGCCAATTGAAGGCTATGAGAGAATCGACCATCCGGTGCAGCAGTCGATTCTCAACCACGTCGCTCTGTGGACGGAAATGCGGCCGTCACAGCTCGAGCTCGCGGTGGACGGGTGCGGAGTGGTGGTGTTCGGGCTCCCTCTCGACCACATGGCTCGCGCGTACGCCCGGCTGGGATGCGCCGCCCGGCGCGGCGAAGAGATAGCGATGAGAGTGGCGCGGGCAATGCTCGCTCACCCGTTCCTCGTGGGCGGCACGGACCGCTTCGACACCATACTCATCGAGGAAACAGAGGGCCGCGTGGTTTCCAAGATCGGAGCCGAAGGCGTTCATTCCGCAGTGGTGGTGGGGCGGGGAATCGGCATCGCTCTCAAAGTCGAAGATGGGTGCAGCCGGGCGCAGTACCCGGCGCTCCTTCACCTGCTGCAGGAGCTCGGTGAGCTGCCCGACGCCCTCCCTCAACGACTGGCTGAATTTCTTCGCAAGCCGGTGCGAAACACCCGGGGCGAAGTGGTGGGCGAGATACGGATGGCCGGCCCTTCAGGAGCGCGCTTCGTCGCGCCGGCGCTGGCGTCGATCTGATTCCGGCAGCGGGCGAACGATGCCGCCGGCCGACTTCAGAACCGTATGATCTCTCATCTCGATAACGACACCCGGCTTCTCGTCAGGTTGTCGGCAGCCATATCCGGCGCAGACGAATCCACCACGCGCCGGGCAGTCGATGACGTCGCGGGCGTCGTACGCGCTGAGCTGGTGGATGAGGTCATACTGCAATCGTATCTGTTCGCAGGATTTCCACGTGCACTGAACGCCGCCAGAATCTGGCGCACTGTGTCCGGAGTTCCGGCTCCGGCGTCCGACGATCTCGCCCTTTCGAGTCATGTCGAGGAGTGGGACCGCGATGGCGAGACGACTTGTGCGATAGTGTACGGGGCGAGCTATGAGATGCTGCGACGGAACATTCGCGAGCTGCATCCGGCGCTGGACGCGTGGATGATCACCGACGGGTACGGCAAGGTGCTCTCCCGACCGACATTGGGGCTCAAGACGCGCGAGCTGTGCATCGTCGCTGCCTGCGCTGCCGCCGCCCAGCAGCGGCAGCTGCACTCCCATCTGCATGGCGCGCTCAACAGCGGCGCGTCGCCGGATGAGGTTGCCGAAACGCTCGATGTGCTGAACGACCTCGTGGGCGAGAGTGAAATCGCTGCATACAAGGGACTCCTTGCCCGCGTCCTCTCCAGACGCACCACGACACCATCCACAGGCGCCAGATGAAGGAACACATCATTTGTAATCCACGCACTACCGGCGGCTGTCAAAGTGTTCGTTGACCGCGTTGTCGTAAATGTCGAAGCAGGCACGGGGGGCTCGGGCTGCACGTCGTTCCGGCGCGAGCATCGGGTGCCGATGGGTGGCCCGGACGGTGGGGATGGAGGCCGCGGAGGAGACGTCATCATCCAGGGCGACAGCAATCTCGCGACGCTGCTCGACTATACATATCGCGACCGCTGGGTAGCCGAGCGGGGCGAGCACGGCATGGGCTCCAACAAGAGCGGCCGGTCGGGCGGCGACGTCATTCTGCCCGTTCCACCCGGCACGCTCGTACGCGATACGAAGACCGGCGAAATGCTGGCGGAGATTCTGACCGACGGTCAGGAGGTGATCGTCGCGAAAGGCGGACGCGGCGGGAAGGGAAACAGCTTCTTTGCCACGGCGACGCATCAGTCACCGCGAGAATGGCAGCCCGGTGAAGAAGGCGAAATGCGCAGCCTCGAGCTGGAGCTCAAGCTCATCGCCGACATAGGGCTGGTCGGCCAGCCCAACGCCGGCAAATCCACGCTTCTGTCCGTGATCTCCGCGGCAACTCCGAAGATCGGTGACTATCCCTTCACCACTCTCGCCCCCAACCTCGGCGTCGTTCAGCTCAGCGATCATCGAACGTTCGTCGTCGCGGACATTCCCGGCATCATCGAAGGAGCGCACGAAGGCAAGGGCCTAGGCCTTCAGTTTCTCCGTCACATCGAGCGAACGCGCCTTCTGGCGTTCCTCATTCCGATCGATGCGATGGACTGGCAGGAGGAATATGACCAGCTCCGGCGCGAGATCGCGTCTTATTCTCCCGAGCTCTCCGCCCGGCCCCACTGCGTCGTGTTCACGAAGCTCGACCTCCTCGGCGAAGACTACTCGCCGCCAATCCGCACCGACGATGCGTTTGGAATTTTTTCCGTCAGCGCTGCGGGGCGACAAGGCCTCGACCTGCTTCTGGCCAGCTGGTGGACCGAGCTTCTCAAGCTCAAGGAAAACATTAGTGAAGACCATCTAACAAGCCAATTACCATAGATTTAGGTACTTGATGTGATGCCCGTTATGTGGCGTCGCGGCGACGTCACCTACCCTGAATATCTGGAAGATCTCGCCGTCCCGCCTCAGCAGTTGCATGCCCTGGGTGACGCATCTGTGCTCGACGCACCAAGGATCGCAATTGTCGGCACGCGTGACCCGACGGCCTACGGCCTTCGAATGGCGCGCGCGATATCCAGCGGCCTCGCGCGCGCCGGAGTCTGTGTGATCAGCGGCATGGCGCGCGGAATCGACGCGGTCGTGCATCGGTCAGCACTCGAGGTCGGGGGCCGGACTGTCGCCGTGTTGGGTACCGGAATCGACGTTCCATATCCGGTGGCGCATCGTGAGCTGCACCAGACCCTTGCCGAGCGTGGCCTGGTGCTCTCGGAGTATGGCCGGGGAACGCGCGCGCACAAAGGAGCGTTTCCACGCCGGAATCGAATCATTGCGGCTCTTGCACCAGTCACCATCGTCATCGAGGCGGGAGCCCGAAGCGGGGCGTTGAATACTGCCGGGCACGCGCTGGATATCGGCCGTACAGTGGCAGCGGTGCCCGGCCCAATCGATTCTCCGCAGAGCGCCGGCACCAACGGCCTGCTCCGCGACGGAGCCACGGTGATCGTCGCCATCGCCGACGTGCTCGCGCTCGCGGGCGTCAGCCCTCCGCCACGCGCCAGGGATGTCCAGCTCGATGACCGCGAGACCCGGATCTGGGAAGCCCTGTGTGATGGCGGATTGGACGCCGACGCATTGAGCAATCGGTCGAGCCTACCGGTGCGGGAATGTCTGACTGCCATCAGCTCGCTGGAGATTCTCGGGCTCGTCGAGTGCCTGCTCAC
>DATBZT010000303.1:0-13641 GCA_036513055.1 Gemmatimonadaceae bacterium
ACCGCACGCTCGGCGACCGTCTCAAGGTCGGGGTCAGCACCGCCTACATAACGAGCAAGGCGAATGTCGCGCCGAACGGCGGACTGACGTTCCAGCTGGGGATGCTGACGAGCTTCCTGTTTATGCCCAACAGCTACAACCTCTTCCCCGATCCTGTTACCGGTGTCTATCCCGTCGGCTTCTCTCTCGCGAATCCGCTCGAAATTATCGCCAACTGGAAAGCGCCACAAACCATCGACAGGTTCATCGGCGGACTCAACATCACGGCGTTTCCGATCGACCGGCTGACGATGTCGTATCGGCTCGGGTTCGACAACTACACGGAGGACGCGGCGTTGTTCATTCCGCGCGGCTCGTCCGCGCCGTCGGTGCCGACCGGTCTTTCGACATCGGTCACCGATCGCGCCCGGCTCATGAACTCCGACATCGATCTGAGCTATGTGATGAACGCCGGGTCGCTCAAGCTGACCCATGGCGCTGGAATGAACTGGCAGCGCCAGCAAGCCGACATCGTTTCGGCGCGTGCGACCGATCTCGCGCTGCTCACCCAGACTGTTCAGGGGAGCCAGCAGTTCGCCTCCGAGACTCGCGACGACCGTCGCACGCTTGGGTTCTACGGGCAGGAGCAGATCGGCGTGAGCGAGCGACTCTTCCTCACCGGCTCGCTTCGCTCCGACGCATCTTCGGCTTTCGGCTCAGCCGTGCGACAGCAATGGTTCCCCAAGGTTGGAGCGGCGCTCAACGTTTCCGACTACGATTTCTGGAAGTCGTCCTCCTTCTCCAATCTGTTGAACACGGCGCGTCTCCGGGCTGCGTACGGTTATTCGGGCGGACAGCCAGCGGGCAGCTTCGATCGCCTCTCGAACTATGTCTTCGAGCCCAGCGGCACGCGCTCGGGGACGGTCAACAGCACGCAGCAGGGCAACGATCAACTGAAGCCCGAGCGGGCGCGCGAGCTCGAGCTCGGCACCGATCTCGAGGTGCTGGGCGGGCGGGCCGGGCTGGAGCTCACCTACTTCAACAAGAAGGTGAGCGATCTCATCCTGCCCAAGAGCGTCGATCCTACAACCGGCTTCCTCCAGCAGCTCGCCAACGTCGGGGAGCTGGAGAATCATGGAATCGAAGCGCTGCTCCGCATGTTCATACTCCGCGGCTCGGCTCTGACCTGGAGCTCGACCGCCACCTATGCGACCAACAATCCCAAGGTGACGAAGGTCAGCGACGGCGGCGCGTTCTTCATTCCGGAGAGCTTCAACATCATTCGCGTCGCCGCGGGCGAAGCGCCAGGGCACTTCTTCGGCACGACATACGTGCGCGACGGGAATGGCAATATCCTCACCGCCGCCGGTGTTCCGATAAAGGACGCTTCAGGAAAGATCACCGGCATTCCGGCGGTCGGGCCCAAGATGGTCATCGGCAACCCCAACCCGAAGGCGTACTGGTCGCTCATCAACGACGTGGGCGTCGGGAAATCGCTTTCTTTCCGGGCACAGTTCGACGGCGTGCAGGGCGGCCAGATATTCAACTTCGACCGCCGGCTGCTGGAGACGCCGGCCTTCGGAAGTGGCGCCGCCTACGCCGACGAGCTGAACGGCGTCGTGCCGAAGGGATATTTCGCGGTGCGGCGGACCATCTTCCAGGAGTACATCGAAAACGGGACGTGGGTAAAGCTCAGAGAGCTGTCTGTCACGTACACACTTCCCGCCGGCATGCTCGGCAGGCTCGCGTCGCGTAACGCAGCGATCAGCCTCGCCGGCCGCAACCTCAGGACCTGGACCGATTACACTGGCTGGGATCCGGAGACGAACGCCGGTGCGCAGCGAACTCTCGTCCGCGGCTTCAGCTTCGCCACAGTGCCAATTCCGCGCAGCGTTGCGATCACATTCTCCACCAACTTCTAACCGGGAGGGACGCGACATGAAAATCAATTCTCGAAACCGCCTCGTGACCCTCCGCTCCGCGGCCGCGGCTCTCGCCGCGCTGTCACTCGGTGCCTGCAACCTCGACGTCACAAATCCCAACGCAGCAACCGAGCAGGGCGTTCTCGCTACCGTTGCCGGCATACGCGCCCTGGCGGTAGGAATGCAGGGACGGTTCGGCAACTCGATGGAAAAAAACACCTACGTTCCGGGGCTTGTTTCGGGTGAGCTGGCGAACACCAGCGCCTCACAATCAACGCAGCGTGAGTTTCAGAATTTTCCGACGGCCAGCTCAAATGTGGTGATCACGGACACAAACGTCGATCTGCTCGCCATCTGGGCGACAAATTATGCGACCGTCAAATCCGCCGACGACATCCTCGACAACATCGGCAGTCTGACGTTCGCCCCCGGGACCAGCGCCGGCATAATCGGACTGGCCAAGCTCAACAAGGCGATGTCGTACGGGTTCCTGATCGAGGCCTTTCAGAAGATCTCCGTCGACAGGGGTGCGACTTTCGTCGATCGACCCGCGGCGCTGACGGAGATCCTGACGCTGCTTGCAAGCGCCAAAACCGACGTCACCGGCACGACGCTGACGACTGATTTCACCGGATCCATTCTCTCTCCCAACTTCGACCTCCTCAACACCATCCGCGCGATGCAGGCGCGTTATTCGCTTGCCGCCGGCAGCTACGACGCAGCCCTCGCCTTCGCCAACGAGGTTCCGGCCACCGCCACCTCGGTCATCACCTTTGCCGGCGCCGACATCAATACACTCCGTGATCTTTTCCACGGCTCGAAGTATTTCGGCGCGATTTCCACGTATAGAACGAACGCTGAGGCCGGTGATTCGAGGGTGGCCGCATTCACGACGGCGACCGCGTTTGCGGCGCTCAACGGTGCGTCGATGTTCGAGACGAACATCTACCTCACCGACGCGTCACCGATTCCCGTATTCTCACAGGACGAACTGAGCCTCATTCGCGCCGAAGCCCTGGCAAGGCTCAACAGGCTGCCGGAGGCGATTGCGCAGATCAACGTCGTTCGCAACCGCGCAGGGCTGCCGTCAAAGGCCGCTGCCGACCTTCCGACGCAGGCGGCGGTGCTGGATGAGATCTTCGCGCAACGGACGTATTCGCTCTTCGCGACGGGATTGCATTGGGCGGATGAGCGCCGTTTCGGGAAGATCGCGCTGGCAAAGGTGGCGTATCTCCCGTATCCGTTCACGGTTCGGGCGACCAATCCGGGGACTCCGGCAAACCCGTAACTGGCGCTTCACTTTTGATCGTCGGCAGAACCGTCGGGTCTCCACCCGGCGGTTTTGCTTTGTGCGATGGGGATTGGGCAGGCCTCCGCCTTACGCGGAGTAATGCACCATGCACTCGCTCTCGCGGCCGCGAACAACCCGGCGGCCGGCGAGGGGACCCTTGCGCTCCGTCACGACAGTGTGCTGCCGCTCAGCGTCGCTGCCATCGAAGTAGATCACGACCCAGTCGTGTGTGCGCCCCAGCTTGTGGGCGGTCGCCGTGTTGGAGAATAGTGCAGTGTAGTGTCGCTCCCCGCGTGTGGTATGGAGTATGGGAAGCCACCGCTCACGGAGTGGGTTGAAGCGTCGCGGCGTAATCGTCGGCAGCTCACCCGCCGCGCTCCGCTCGCGATACTCGCGATCGACGTCGAGAAGCTCGGCGACGACCGGCAGCGTTTCAGGGGCTGCTCGCGGGCGGCGCCTGCGCAGGCGCGTCGCGAGAGCGTCACGAACGCCGGCCACCCGCTTCGTCCCCATGCCGGCGACTAGCGCGAGGCGACCATCGTGTGCTGCCAGCTCGAGCTCCTCGAGTGATTCAATACCGAGCTGGTCGCGGAGGCGCTCGGCGAAGGTATGCCCGATGCCGGGGACTGACGCGAGGCGGGCTACGGGATCGCTCTCGCCGCGCAGGCGCTCGAGCGTAGAAAGGCGCCCGGTGTCGGCGAGCTCGTGCACTGCGCGCGCGAGCGCCGATCCGATACCCGGGAGCCGGTCCAGCCCTTCGAGCCCCTCCTCGCGGATCACATCGCGAACGGGCCGCGCGAGATCTCGAACGATAGTCGCGCCGCCGCGCCACGCTTGGACGCGGTACTGATTTGCGCCCTGCTCCTCGAGCAGTTTCGCAACGTCGTCCAGTCGCACAGCGATCTCGTCGTTCGAGAGCGGAGGGGTAGTCGCCCGTCTCGTCATCGTCGCCGTCATTCAACCTCCAGTTGGGCTAGGAGCATCGGGCCCCGAGCGGCGTCGACAGCGCGAGGGATGCGATTGAGCGCCCGGACTCCTCGACTGTTCGCGCCGCATTTCGATAGGCACGAACGCGAAACTGGTTCGCGCGCTTCAACTCGAGCTGATCGGCGACTTCCCGAAAGATCCGCGCGATCTCGGCGTTCGCGGGGCCGCTTGGTGCGATCGTTCGGGCTTTCACATGTGCTACCTGGAATCCATGTGCATCGGGTTTCACACCAATTCACGCGAGCTTGCGCAGTGATCCTCCGGCGAGCAGCCGACGGATCGCCGTCGCGATCAGCGGCGCGACAGACACGACCGAAATGCGCAACGTGCCCGAGTCGGCCGCTGGGGCGAGCGCGATGCTGTCGGTCACGATCAGCTCCTGCACGCCAGCCGCGGCCAGCTTGCTCAGCGCTCCGGGAACGAGTACAGCATGCGTTGCGGAGACGATGGCATTTGCGGCTGCTCCAGCCTGGCGCAGCGCACGGAGACATTCCGCGACCGTGCCGCCGGTGGTGATCATATCGTCGATGATCACGCACGGCCGGCCCGAAACGTCGCCGATGATGCGCGTGACACTTACTTCGGTTCCGCTGGCGCGATGCTTGTGGCAAATCGCAACTGGCAGCCCGAGCAGGGTCGCATAGTGATTCGCCAGACGAGTGGCGCCGACGTCGGGCGATACGATGACTGCGTTCGCTGGAACCCGCGGGCGCAGCGCGTCTGCCAGCACGGGCACCGCCGTGAGGTTGTCCACGGGAATTCGAAAGAATCCCTCCACCGCCGGAGTGTGTACGTCGAGCGTGATTACGTGATTGATCCCGGCGCGTTCCATCAAGTCGGCCGTCAGACTTCCCATGATGGGACTGCGCCGGCCATCGCGCCGATCGGAACGGGCATACCCGAAGTAGGGAATCACCGCGACGATGCGTGCGGCCGCTGCCCGCCGGCACGCGTCCGACATGGCAAGAAGCTCGACCAGGTGATCGTTTACAGGTGGTGACGTCGGCTGCAGCAGCACGACCTCGAGTCCTCGCACGGACTCGTCGATGCGCACCATCACTTCCCCGTCTGGAAAACGCTCGGTCGTGCAGGACGCCAGCTGGATCGCGAGCGCTCGCCCGACACCTTGTGCGAGCGGCGGATTTGCTGAGCCGGCGAGGATCACCGCCGAAAGAGACGATGGCGTAGGCGCGGTGCTGATTCCGGCGGGCTGCCGCGATGCGTTCACGGGCGTGGTCGCGATGGCCATAACCTTCCACTCCACTGACTGCACGAAGGCTGCGCGAGTCGCAGTAGCGAATAGTGCCTGCCGCGCAGAGCTGCGTAAATCAGGTTTTTTGCCATGTCAGCGTAGGGGAATGGTGCACGTCGGGCACCGTTCCGGTCCTCTGACATTCTTGCGGGTTTCGCCGACAGACTGGCGCCGCCACGCCTCCGATCTTGTGTGGCATCGACGACGTCCATGAGCTCACACTCGGGAGAAAGAACATGCCTACACGGTTCAAGGACAGGACGAGCGCAGGACGTGACCTCGCCGCGAAGCTGGCACACCTTCGCAACCAGAATGTCATCGTGCTCGGGCTGCCTCGCGGCGGACTGCCGGTGGCTTATGAAATCGCCCACGCGCTGCACGCGCCGCTCGACGTGCTCAACGTTCGCAAGCTGGGCGTACCCTGGCACGAGGAGCTTGCCATGGGCGCAATCGCGACGGGCGGCGTCCGCGTGCTGAACAACGATGTCATCATGGCAACAGGCGTCACACAGGAAAACCTCGACGAGGTCACCGCGCTGCAGCGGCTCGAGCTCGATCGTCGTGAACGCCTGTATCGAGGTGATCGTCCGGCGCCGGTTCTCAGCGGACGCGTTGTCGTCCTGGTCGATGACGGCATCGCCACCGGCGCCACGGTGCGTGCGGCGATCAGTGTTGTTCGCACGCAGCAACCCGCGCGAGTCGTGCTTGCCGTGCCCGTCGTGCAGGCATCAATGGCCGACGAGCTCGAGCGGGAAGTCGATGAGTTGGCATACGTCGTTGCGCCCGGCGATCTGTTTGCCATCGGCGTCTGGTACGACAGCTTTCCGCAGCTGACCGACGAGGAAGTCCGGAAGATCCTGGCGCGAAGCGGGGCGGAGTCGGCGGCGGCGCTTCGAAGCGCCGACGCGACGAAGCGTCAACTCGACGGGCCCGGAGACGTGCGCGTCGAATGACATCGATGGAGGCAAAATGAAGTGGTCGTGGAAGGTCGCTCGCGTTTGGGGGATCGATCTGCGCGTGCACGCAACGTTCGTCATCCTGCTGTCCTGGCTGGCGCTCATTTACTATCGCGATATCGGTACTCTTGCAGGTTCCGCCCGGGGCGTGTTCTTCTGGGTCGCCCTGTTTGCCTCGGTCGTGCTCCATGAGTTCGGGCATGCACTGACAGCGAGACGGTTCGGAGTGCCGACACGCGACATCACCCTCCTGCCGATCGGCGGCGTCGCGCGGCTCGAGTCCATCCCCGACCAGCCAAAACAGGAGTTGCAGATTGCACTCGCTGGACCGGCAGTCACCCTGTTCATCGCGGTGGCGCTATACGTCGTGTTACGCGCGCTCGCATTGCCTGTGATGCTCGCCAACGACATGGTTGTGACGCAGGGTTGGGGGGCCTTTCTCGCCCAGCTCATGTGGGTGAACGTCTCGCTCCTCATATTCAACCTTCTGCCGGCATTCCCGATGGACGGCGGCAGGGTGCTGCGCGCGGCGCTGGCGCTGCGCATGCAGTACCTTCGGGCAACAATGATGGCAGCACGCATTGGCCGCGTATTCGCGCTGCTGTTTGGTGTCGTCGGTCTGCTGTACAACCCCCTGCTGGTGCTGATAGCTCTGTTCGTCTGGCTGGGAGCGGCGAGCGAATCGAGCGCGACTCAGATGCACACGATGCTGAGCGGCGTGAATGTCGAACGCGTGATGATTCGCGACGTTCGTACGCTGGCGCCGGGCGATACGCTCGATGTGGCCCTTCATCACGTTCTTGAAGGTTTTCAGACCGACTTTCCAGTTGTCGAGAATGGGAAAGTCGTTGGCGTGCTAACGCGTGCGGGGCTGCTCGGCGGTCTTGCTCGAGAGGGCCGTGAGGCGCCCGTCGTCAATTCGATGGAGACCTCGTTCCGTACCGCCGAGTCCGGAGAACCGGCGGAGCGTGCCATGGCAACGCTAGGAGAGTGCCGGTGTCGCACGCTACCGGTGTTGACCGATGGTCGCCTGAGCGGTGTTCTGACGCCGGACAACGTGGGTGAGTATGTGATGATCGAGGCCGCGCTGCGCTCGGCGGTTGCCGGTGGCTGATAGCGCTACGGCGAATCCTGATGACGACGCGGAGTGTCACTCACTTCCCGCACGTTTCGCATGAGACTCTCTGAGCTCGCCGATGCCTTGGAAGCTCTTGAAAAGACGCGTTCCAGGTCGCGCATGGCCGAGCACGTCGCGGACCTCCTCGGACGCTGCGGGCGCGATGAGCGTGCGTCGGTCGTTTACCTGCTGCAGGCGCGGCTCCGTCCCGAATTCGAGGGGATAGAGCTTGGCCTGGGCGAGAAACTGCTGGTGAGAGCGCTGGCCGAGGCGTACGGGGTCGGGGATGCAGCCGTGCGACGGCGCTTACGGAGTTACGGCGATCTGGGGCGAGTGGCAGAGGCTCTCGCTCCGACGGTCACACGACAACGCGTCAGCGTTCGGCACGCGTACGACACGCTGCTCGACGTTGCGCGCACTTCGGGAGTCGACTCTCTCCAGCGCAAGATCTCGCAGGTGGCGGATCTGCTCCACGTCCTTGGTCCCCGCGAGGCCAAGCTCGTCGTGCGCATCGTGCAAGGGAAGCTGCGCCTGGGACTCGGGGATCAGACGATTCTAGAGGCTGCGGCACTCGGCGCTCTTGGCGACCGCGGGAAGAAGGGCCTGCTGGAGCACGCATACAACGTGCGCTCGGATCTCGGCGACGTAGTTTCGGTGGCGTTCGGCGGTGGAGGACGCTCGCTGGCGCGTATCGGGCCGCGCCTCGGCGTTCCAGTGCGGCCTGCGCTCGCCCAACGCCTGCCCAGCGCGGCGGCAATCATCCGACGCCTCGGCGCGGTGCAGGCAGAGCCCAAGTACGACGGCTTTCGGCTGCAGATGCATCGTGACGGCGAACGTGTGTGGGCGTTCAGCCGACGTCTGGAGAACGTGACCGAGATGTTTCCCGATCTTACAGCCGCGCTGCGCCGACAGCTTCGCACCAAACGCGCAATCGTCGAAGGCGAGGCGATCGTGCACAATCCCAGGACGGGGAAGTTCCAGCCATTTCAGGTGACGATGACGCGCAAGCGAAAGACGCGCGTCGCGGAAATGGCGGAGCGCTTTCCGCTCCGCTTCTTTGCCTTCGACCTTCTGGTCGCGGGCAGGCACAGCTTCATCAACGAGCCACAGCGCGTGCGATCCCGGCAACTGCGAAAGTTGCTTCCGGGCGGTGCGAACCGCGCGGTGGCTGTGACCGAAGCGATCGTCGCCCGCAGTCCAGAAGAACTGCAGTCGTACTTCGACGACATGATCGCGCGCGGCCTCGAAGGTGTTATCGCCAAGCGCCCGGATGCGCCCTACCATGCAGGGGCGCGTGGTTTCGACTGGGTGAAGCTGAAACGGGTCTCGCAGTCCAGGTTGCGGGACACGGTGGATGTCGTGCTCGTCGGTTACCTGCGCGGCCGGGGGAAGCGGGCTTCACTCGGTATCGGATCCCTGGTCGGCGCGGTGTACGACGAGAAGCACGATCGCTTTCGCACAGTGGCGAAAATCGGTTCTGGCTTGTCGGATGCGGCGTGGAAGAACCTGCGAGGGCGGCTCGATGGCGATGTGGCGAAGCGCAGGCCGGCGCGCGTGGACGCGATCATCACGGCCGACGTGTGGGTCGAGCCGCGATATGTGGTGGAGGTACTTGCGGAAGAGGTCACGCGCTCGCCCATCCACACGTGCGGCAGATCGGGCAACTCACCGGGGTACGCGCTGCGCTTTCCTCGCATGCTGAGTGAGCGCACAGACAAAGCCGCGACTGATGCGACGACTGAGCGCGAGGTCGTCGAGATGTACAAGCAGCAGCGTAAATCGCCGTCCCGACTGCGGCCACTCGGCGTAATCAAGGGCTGACGAACACGAGGGGCGCGCACTAACCCCCAGTCAGTGACCGACTGTTACCTCACCCCTTCGCGCCGGCTCGCCAGGCTGAGGAAGAAGCACACTGCCGCGACTGATACGATCACCGGGCCGGTTTCACGGCCCGTCTGCGCGGCCAGCCACGAGCCAAACAGCGTCGCAAACACTGAGAGCGCCACTGCGATTGTAAGCATGCCGGTGAGATTGGGAGCAAGCCGGCGCGCCGTTGCGGCAGGAATGATCATCAGCGATCCCATGAGAAGCGCACCGAGGTAGCGCAGTCCGAGCGCGACCGTGACGCCAAAGGCCAGGAGATAGAGGAGGCTCAAGCGCCTCACATCGATTCCTGCTGTTCGCGCGATGTCGGATGAGAGGAAGGTGACGATGAGCCGGTCGCGCGCCAGCAGCACGAACGCGGTCACGGCGGCAGCGCCGGCGAGGCCGGCGATCAGCTCAACGTTCGAAAGCGCGCCAGGCGCCCCGAACAATGCGTCCATGAGCTGCTCGCCCGTTGTGAGCAGCGCGCCAATTGCCAATGCCGCCGAAAAGACGACTCCGATGATCGTTTCCGTGGCGAGACGCGTGCGGCCCTCGAGCGTCCAGATGAGTAACGCCCCCAGCAACAGCGCGACGAGCGCGCCGGCGAGCGGGTTCACCCGGAACAGAATCGCGACGCCGATTCCGGGTAGCGCAACGTGCGAGAAGGCGTCGGCCGCGAGCGTCATTCGCCGCATCAGCCCGTATGAACCGATAAGTCCGGCCGCCACCGCCATGGACGCCGAAAGGATGACGGAGCTAGCGGGCAGGCTCATCGTGAACGAAGAGGCCCACCGGCTCGCCGTAGACCTGTGCGAGAATGTCGGGCGTGAGGACCTCGCGCGGGATGCCAAAGCAAGTGTGATCCCTCGTGAGACACAGGACGTTCGTTGCGAACCGAAACACCACGCTCAGATCGTGCGAGATGAGGAGCACCGTGACGCCTTCCGCCTGGAGCCGCCGGACAGTGTCATTCATTCGCTCCTGCCCTGGTTCGTCGACACCTGCGGTTGGTTCGTCGAGCAGAAGGACAGTTGGGCTCGTGAGCAACGCGAACGCCATGAGCAGGCGCTGAAACTGTCCGCCGGACAGCGTTCCGACGAGCTTCTTCAGCACGTCGGGCAGCAGTCCGACGCGAGTAAGCGCGCTGTCGATCTCGCTTGGCGGCCTCGCGGCAAGACGGGCGCGAGCGAAAAGAAGATCACGTCCCGTAACCGGCAAATCGCGCTCGAGATCGAGCTTCTGCGGCACATAGCCGATACGCGCGCCGGGCGCCCAACGCACGGAGCCGCTGTGCGGAAGCGCGCCGATCAGTGCGCGGAAGAGAACAGTCTTTCCCGAGCCGTTGGGCCCGATCACGGCCAGCGACGACCCGGCCGGTACGGAGAACGAAAGGTCGCGAAGGAGATCGACGTCGCCGAGGCGGACGGACAGGTGCTCCACTTCGAGCATGTTTGGATCCGTGGTCACAGCTCCAAGTATACCGCCGATCGTCAACGTCAGCGGAACCCCGACGGTCGCCGCGCAGGCTCCCTGACAGACTTGGATAACAGAACAGGCGAGTATTGATGCGAAGAAGACATCCAGGCCAGGACTAATGACTGCCACTCTCACGCCTCAGCCGACGCCCCCCGTCGTGCCTTCGACCCCGCGCTTCGACGGCGTGGTTGTGCCCTTCGCGAGCATCCGTCGCACGGACGTGCCGACAGTCGGTGGCAAGGGCGCGAACCTCGGCGAGATGATCGCGGCGGGTCTGCCCGTTCCACCCGGCTTCGTTCTCACAATCGAGGCATACCAGCAGTTCTACGATAGCAATGAGCTTGGCCCGCGAGTCGCGGCCGAGCTGAAGCGCATCGACCCGGACGACCCGGCCGCACTCGATCGAAGCGCGGCAGCACTCCGCGAGATAATCCTCGGCGGGACCGTGCCCGACAGTCTGCGTCTGGCGATCGAGCAGGCATATGACGCGCTCACCAAGGACCAAGCGACGCGTGGACGGGTTGCAGTTCGCTCATCGGCCACGGCCGAGGATACTGCGCAATTCTCGTTCGCCGGAATGTTCGAGAGCTTCCTGAATGTCTTCGGAAGCGCCGCCCTCCTCGAGGCGGTGAAGGCCTGCTGGGCGTCAACGTTCAGCGCGCGTGTTCTCTTTTATCGCATCAAGCAGGGGCTGCCGAGCGAGATGCCGGTCGCGGTCATCGTTCAGCGAATGGTCGATTCGGAGAAATCGGGCGTTATGTTCACCACTGACCCCGCAACGCGCGACTCTTCCCGAATGGTGATCGAGGCCGCGTGGGGCCTGGGAGAGGCAGTGGTGCAGGGAGCCGTTACGCCGGATCGCCATGTACTCGACAAGCAGTCGCTTTCTGTCATCGCTTCGAATATCGCCGAGAAGGAATTCCTGCTCATGTGGGATGCGGAGAAGCAAGCCACTGCGCGGGTGGATCTCGGCGGCGACCTGCGCGCGAAGGCGCCGGTCCTCACGGAGAGTGAGCTGAAGACGCTCGGCACGCTGGCGCGCCGCGCCGAAGAGCACTACGGTGTGCCGCAGGATCTCGAGTTTGCAATCGAAGGCGACGAGATCTATCTGACGCAGACTCGTCCGATCACGACACTAAAAGCGGCGACGACCAGCGCGGGGAGCGGCGGACCGACGACAAAGCCGCTCGTGCACGGGCTAGGCGCGAGCCCAGGACTCGCTACCGGCACGGTGCGTGTGCTCATGTCGACAACCGAGGAGTCGTCGATGCAGGCTGGCGAAGTCCTTGTGACGCGCATGACGTCACCGGACTGGGTGCCGATCATGCGGCGGGCCAAGGCGATCGTGACCGACGCGGGCGGCATGACATCCCACGCCGCAATCGTGGCGCGCGAGCTTGGCCTTCCATGCATCGTCGGCGCGCACGACGCGACGCGAGTGCTGGTCACTGGTACACTGGTGACCGTCGATGGAACTGCAGGGACGGTGGTGGCAGGAAGCGTCGATATCGCGCAGCCAACCATCGCACCGGCAGAAACAATCGTTCAAGGCGGTCACGAGACCAATGGTGCGCCAATAACCGCCACTCGCCTCTACGTCAATCTCGCCGAACCCGATCGCGCCGCCGAAGTGGCCGCGCTCGACGTCGATGGTGTGGGGTTGTTGCGCGCCGAGTTCATGATGCTCGAAGCACTCGAGAACATGCACCCGCGGGCATTTCTCGCGCAGCACAGCGCAGACGAGTTCGTCCGCCGCATGGCCGACGGTCTGCGGGTATTCGCACAGGCATTCGCACCGCGTCCTGTCGTCTACCGCGCGATGGACTTTCGGTCGAATGAGTTTCGCAATCTGACCGGTGGTGCGGCCTACGAGCCGACGGAAGCGAACCCCATGATCGGCTACCGGGGTTGTTTCCGCTACACACGTGAGCCCGATCTGTTCGCGCTGGAGCTGCGAGCGATTGCCGAGGTGCGCCGCGATCACGAGAATCTCCATCTCATGATTCCGTTCGTTCGCACGGCGCACGAGCTCGAAGCATGTCTCGGACTTGTAGACGCAAGTCCACTGGGTGCCGATTCCCGGCTCGAGCGGTGGATCATGGCGGAAGTGCCGTCGGTCGTTTACTGGCTCCCGAAGTATGCTTCGTTCGGCATCTCGGGAGTGTCGATCGGATCGAACGATCTCACGCAGCTCGTGCTCGGCGTCGATCGCGACAGCGAACTGTTTGGCGCGTTGTACGACGAGCGGGATCCCGCCGTGCTCGATGCGATCCGGTCGATCATCGCGGAATGCCACCGGCTCGGAATCACCTGCTCGATTTGCGGTCAGGCCCCGTCGGTGCATCCTGAATACGCTGAACGGCTGGTCGAGTGGGGCATCGATTCGATCTCGGTGAGTCCCGATGCCATCACCCGCACTCGTCGCAACATTGCCGTCGCGGAGAAAAAGCTGCTCATCAGTCGCGTGCGTCAGGCTGATGCTGTAAAATGACAGCCGGATGACCAATACGAGAATGCCAACCGGAGGCGCGACGGCGCTCGTCCTTGGTGGTGGCGGCGCCCGCGGGGCATATCAGGCGGGCGTCATCCGTGGCCTCGCGCGCCGGTATCCGGATATCGAGTTTCCGATTCTCACGGGGATTTCGGCGGGGGCGATCAGCACTGCGTTCCTCGCTTCTCACGGAGAGACGTTTGCAGAAGCTGCCGACGAGCTCGTGAGGCTTTGGCTCTCCGTCACGCCGGAACAGGTTTACCGCGTCGACGCGACGTCGTTGCTCCGAAACGTGGTTCGATGG
>DATBZT010000304.1:0-2703 GCA_036513055.1 Gemmatimonadaceae bacterium
CCAAAACAGCCGAGGATCTTGGCGGGATAGAAGCTGAACGCCGAGGCGATCCCAAATGATCCGGCGGCCTTTCCCTTGAACTTCGACCCGAGTGCCTGCGCCGCGTCCTCGACGATCATCAGGTCGTGATCGCGGGCGATCCGCTCGATGGCGTCCATGTCGCATGTGCGCCCGTTGAGCTGAACCGGCATGATCGCTCGGGTGCGATCGGTGACCGCCGCTTCGATTGCGCGGGGATCTATCAGGTGATCCGCCCCGCAGTCCACCGGCACGGGCACGCCGCCGACATGCGCCACGGACGCTGGCGAGGCGACCAAGGTATGTGACGGGAAGATTACTTCGTCGCCGGCTTTGAGCCCAGCCGCCTTGAGGGCGATAATAAGACCGTCCGTCGCGTTGCCAACACCAAACGCGTATTTGACGCCCAGAAACGCCGCCAGGGCCTCCTCGAACTCGGCGAGGTCGCGCTGCTGAATGAACGCCCCGCGCCGCATGACGTCCCGGATGATCTCCAGAAACTCGTCCTCGCGCGCGGCAAACGCCCCGCGATAGTTGAAGAAGGGTATGACGGTGCGGCTGACGGTTGAGTTCTCCACGGATCTCCTCGAAGGCGACGCGGGCATGCTACTCGATGACCGCGTATGCAATATAAGGGTCCCACTCCAGACGCCTAAGCCTCAATCCGGTCAACAGGTTGCCCTCCAGCGCGGCAAGCGTCTCACCGGGCCAGATCGGGTTGTCGAGCTCGTCAAAGGCAATGATCGCGCCCTTGGGCATCCGGGGGAGAAACGCCTGAAGCGCCGCCAGCGTCGGCTCGTACAGGTCGCAATCGATAAAAAGCAGACTCACCACCAGGTGGGGGTGCGATTTCACGAATGCCGGCGCGGACTCGGTGATGTTCCCCGCCACAAGCTCGACTTTCGGCATGTGGCCGAGGAACCGGTCGCGGTCGTACTCGGCGATGAGCTGGAGCAGCTCCTCGTGCGAGGACGACGCCAGCTCTCCAACCTTCGGAGCGGCAAAGTCGCTCTTGTCCTTGTCGCCAATCGTTGGGAAGCCTTCGAACGTATCGAACCCGTAAATGCGGCGCGTGAGATTTTCCGGCTCGAGCATGGCGCTCAGCTTGGCCCACGACATCAACCCGAAGCCGCGGAATACCCCGCATTCGACAACCGATCCTTTCACCGGCATCGCGAGCTTGAACAGCTCGTACATGGCGAGAAAGCGCTTGAGGTGCTGCCGGCGGACGTACTTCGGGAAGTTCTGGAGCTTGATCTCCACCGAGTCGGTGCACTCGTTGAAGATGCGCTCGATGTTTTTTCCGACCTCGATCTCGGAAGGGGTGCGTAGGTCTTTCAATTCCTGAGGGGTCTGATTACGGCGCCAAGGGTCTGCGCGATGATGGCGAGATCGCCGCTGAACGAGCGCGACCGCACGTACTCGAGGCTGAGCCGCATCTTCTCCGGATGGATTTTTTCCATGTAATCCCTGTCGGGGTCTGTGCTGCCCTTCAATATCTCTCCTTCGTTGGCAAAACGGAGTGAAGCGTAGTCAGTTATCCCTGGCCTGACGCTCAGCACGAGCCGTTCCTCGGGCGTGTATAGATCAACGGCCCATTGCACCTGCGGACGGGGCCCCACGAGGCTCATGTCGCCCACCAGCACGTTCCAGAGCTGCGGCAGCTCGTCGAGCTTGTTGGCCCTCAGGAAACGTCCCACGGCGGTGACGCGTGGGTCGTCCTCAGGAGTCGTCGAGCCGCCGAGCGATTCGGCATTCGTCACCATCGAGCGGAACTTGAGAATGTTGAACCGTTTTCCGTTGATGCCCACCCGGGCGCCTTTGTAAAACACGGGGCCCCGCGAGTCGAGCTTGATGGCCGCCGCCAGGCATGCCACCAGCGGCGACAGCACAACAAGGCCAAGCGCCGAACCGAAGATGTCGAATGCCCGTTTCATCGCGAAGTAGGCGGGCGTAACGCCCGAGGAACGTGCGGCGAATAGTGACACTTTTCCTATACCTCGTCAAACCTGCCGATGACACGCAACCATCTGGTGGCCAGGTCTTCGGGGGTCATTCCTGAAAAGCGACGGTCCACTGGGAATCCCCCCCGTTGAAGTGCCGCCAGCGATACGTCGTCGACCGCGCTTTCCGATTTCAAAATGTGCACGCCGGCGCGCTGGAAGAGGTCCACATATTCACTGGCGCGCAAACGGTTCTGGTACATGAAGCGGTTTCCCGCCCATTTATCCCACTCGCTGTCGGAGAACCGAAGGAAGTTCACCGCTGGAATCGACATGTCGTCGTGGGAAAAATGATCCGATGGGTCAATGTTGTGAACGAGCAGTCCACCGGGGGACATCAGGCGTTTTGCCTCGCCAAGGATCTTCGATATCTCCGTGGCCGGCACATGCTCCATGACCGTGTGGGAGACATGAAAGTCAACGGATTTGTCGGGAAGCGGTAGTGCCGCAGCGTCGCCGGGCGAGACGTATCTCACGTTCATCATCTCGAGCAGAGCGTCGAGCTTTCCCGAAAAAGAGAGGAGTTGTTCGAATCTGTTGCGAAAGCTCTCGTTTTCGGCACGGACGCCAAAAAGCTGCAAAACCTCTGGGGTGTGATGCCTGATGGATTCGTTCGATTCCTTCACCAGGCTCGGCGACAGGTACCGGTTGAGGTCGACGGTAAGCGTTTCGCCGGCGCCGA
>DATBZT010000305.1:0-3335 GCA_036513055.1 Gemmatimonadaceae bacterium
CGCTGGACTCCGTTGAGCAAGAAGGAAATCGGTTTCATGCGCGATCCTCCGGCGCAGAAGATTTTCCCGAATTCACCGGATGACTGTTTGACGCCGCGCGGCGCTGGAATTCGCGCGGCGATGTCACACTGATGTGTCTAGATGATGGAGAATCGCGCGTGCTGGGACAAGGGATGGGGAAGAGGTGCGCGACGTTTCAATGGGGACAAGATCACTTCAAATGGAACGTGCCTCCTGAGGCCGGCGCCAACACATAGCATTCACTCGTGCTCTACATCGGTCTCGCCCATGCTATCCTCGGTCCAGAAATGTGGATGCTAGTCGTGCCGCATCCGAGGGAGTGTCGATGTCAAGCGCAGCGACGTCGAGAGGGATGCGCGTGACTTCGTTCGACCGGCTCCGCAGCCACGACCCGGCACCCGCGTCGCCCGTAAGGCGCAGGAGGTCGTCCACGTGCTCGCGCGCGAATACGGCCGGCACGCCCACAGTGTTATTGTAGGCCGAAGCCACGATGCGCCTCTTGTCATCGAACGCGGCGAGCAACCGCCTGAGTGCCGCGGCGTCTACGAGCGGTTGGTCGGCTAGTGTGACCAGCACGCCATCACACGAGGCGTGCTCGAACAGGGCAGAAAGGCCTGCGGCAAGCGACGAAGCGAGCCCCTTGCTCCATTCCGGGTTTACAACCGTCCTCACCGAGGCGATGCCCGATAAAGCTGGCGCGATCATCGCTGCGTTCGCGCCGAGAACCACCACCACCGGGCTCGCACCCGCATCAACGGCGGCTACCGCGACCCGCCGCACCAGTGGCTCGCCTTCGTGCACGATCAACTGCTTTGGGGAACCCATTCGCGTCGACGCTCCCGCCGCGAGGACGACGGCTCCGATGCGAGGCGGCGACTTGGCGCCGATCAGATGCTACCTGTCGTCGCGAGGGGCGGAGGCGATGCATGGAGGGCCGCGCGCCGATCGCGCAGGTGTCCGCCCGCGCGTCCACTCGTCACCGCCGCGACCTGGGAGATGATCGCGAGCGCGATCGCATCCGGACCCTCGCCGCCGATGTCCATTCCTACCGGAGCGAAGAACCGATCGCCGATCGCCGGGGGTGTGCCGCTGCTGGTGGTCAGTTCCGCCAGCATGCGCTCCGTCCGGGCACGCGGGCCCAGCACGCCCAGGTACGCTACGTTGGCCGCGAGAAGCGCCTGCACGTAGTCACGGTCACGGGGGAAATGGTGTGACATAACGACGGCGGCGGATCGAAGAGTCAGCGGCACCACGCGCGCCAGTAGGAGCGCCTCCTCACACTCGACGACACGTGCACCCGGAAAGCGCGCGGAGCTTGCGCCCGTGAGGGGACGGTGATCGACGACGGTCACGTCCCAGCCCAGTTCGGACGCGAAGCGCGTTACGGGTGCGGCGTCGGGTCCGGTGCCACAGATGACGAGTCGGACGGCCGGCATCACAACCTCGAATGCCACTTCGACCGCGCCGATTTCACGTACGAGTCCACGCCGTCCGGCAGAGAGCGCCTCGACGACGTGCTCCGCCGCATCCGCCAGAACTGACCCCGTGCCCCATTCGCCAACCGTTTGAATTTCGGTGCTGGCGAACAACGCATGCGCGCCAACCCTCGGTGAACCGGTTTCGGAACCAACCACGTGTATCACCGTCGCGACCACTGATGGCGAGTCTGCGGCGAGCGCCTGATCAATGAGCGTAGCGAGATTTCTCGCCAGCGACGGAGACAGCGGCTCGAGCAGCACGTCGATCACCCCGTTGCAGCCGAGGCCGAGCCCCCATGGGGCGTCGTCGTCGTCGCGCGTGTCGTACCTGACAACCTCGGCACGACCGGTCGCGTACACTCGCCGTGCGTGTTCGGCGAGATCGGATTCGAGGCAGCCGCCGCTAACCAGCCCTACGGCCGAACCATCGCTGCGGACAAGCATGCGCGCGCCGACGCCTCCGTAACTCGATCCAGTGACCCGCACGACGGTTGCGAGCACCGTCGATTCGCTGGCTTGCGCGGCTCGCGAGAGCGCGTCGACCACCGCGCGGTGCGTGGTCATGCGCACCGCCCGTTTGAAACCGGATCTACGTCCATCTCAGATCATGCTTCGACAACGGCAGGGTTCGGATCCGCTTCCCGGTCGCCGCGGAATGGCTCGCGCGCGCATCACCGGCTTGACAGCGTCGTGGAGCGTGCTGCCTTCGGAGGTGAAATCGTTCTGGTACTCGATGAGTACGACGGCCGTGTGCTTCGGGTCCATCTCCGCTCCTTGTTGTGCTCGTCTATGATATAATCGCGGGGACGGCGAGCCGTCAGACCTGCAGGCGCAGTCCGAAGTCGGTGCCTACCGCCGCTGCGAGAACAGCCACGCCCAGAACTTCGGTGACCCATATGCCGGGTCCCACGAGTTGTGACCGGTTCCTGGAACTTCGGTGTACTGAACCGGCGCGCCCGCCGCCTGGAGCGCCGCGAACGCTTTTCGTGACTCATCGACCGGGACTACCGGATCGATTTCGCCATGAAAAATCCACGTCGGCGTCTGGCGCAGCTGACGCGCGAGGGCGGAGAAATGTTCGCCGCTGTCCGCCGGGACGACCGGATCCACCTTCCAGATCTGCGGCGAGACCCAGCTGCAAATCGGGGCAATCGCGGCGAATCGTTTTGGATTCCTGTACGCGATGTACCAGGTCCCATTTCCTCCCATCGATAAACCCGTCAGGTACACTCTCGATGGATCGGTCTGGTACTCGCGCATGGTCTGATCAAGCGCCACGAGAGCGACTCGGGCCAGAGTGCCGGTCCAGGAGGATTCAGCCGTCGCCTGCGGAAACACCGCAATCGCGGGAAAGCGAGCGGCGTTCTGTCGAATCGCCGACGCGAGTCCGACCTGGGTTTGGATGTATCCGTCGCTCCCGCGCTCACCCGCGCCGTGCAGAAACAAAATCACCGGCCACCGCTGGCTCGGCGTGTACCCTGCCGGAACGAAGATCTGATACCTGTAAGTCTGTCCGCCGAGCGAAACGGATCGGTCGAGGAACCCAGTCTCGATCCTTGGTTGCGTTTGCGCGGTGGCGGCGGACGAGGTGAGACAGAGAGCAATGAGCAACGAGACCATCGGATTTCGCATAACGCCTCTTTGCGGTACGCCAACCGCCCAATGTGCAGGTGTCAGGCGAGTGGGTCAATTCGACGGGTTTCTGCTATCGAAGCGTCGGCTGGATCAGCCTGCGCCAAATGGAGTAGCCGCGTGCGTTCATGTGCAATCCGTCCGCGACAAATAACTCGCGCCTCACCTGACCGGACGCGTCGAGCATCGGTGTGAAAACGTCGA
>DATBZT010000306.1:0-2718 GCA_036513055.1 Gemmatimonadaceae bacterium
TGGCCGCCGAGGGTTACGGCAAGTACCTGCCGCTGTTCAAACGTCAGGCCAAGGCCGGCGCGCGCTAAAGGCGCAGGTCGCATCGGGACACAGGGCCATCACAAACCGTGCTGTGTCTGCGCGCGCGTTCGTGTACTCGTATGTTGCATGGCGTCCGGAAGGCAGCCAGCCGTATCACGCCGAGGTTGCGGCGCAAGACGCGAGCAGGGGCGATCAGCTGTAAGGGTGGCCCGCGCGGAGATGAATCGGAGCAACGACCAATCGGCGCGTCTCAGGGTCGCCCCATAGGCCGCCAAGGTCGCGCTTGAGCCGCTCGACCTCCGAGGTGCCGCGCTCGGCGACGAACCTCGCCGTTGCCGACCACGTCCTGATGTAACCGATAAGCTCGGGGAGCGTGATCTCTCGCTCGAGAACGAATGTCGGAACGTGCACTTCCTCGAATGGGAACGGGATCGTCGCATATCCGTCGAGCAGCAGCTTCCGCTCCGGCAGCCAGTAGCTCTCGATGGTTCCGCGATTGAACTGGTGCAGGATGCGTTGCAGCTCCGGCGTATCGAGGACTGGATCGCCGTAGCCCCATACGGCGATTGCTCCCCGCGGAACAAGGACTCGCTGCGCCTCGCGGAAGAACACTCCTGCGTCGAACCAGTGCAGCGCCTGTGCGGCCGTGATGAGGTCCACCGATTCGTCCGGCAGCCCGCTCGACTCTGCCGGCGATACACGGAATTCGATATTTGCCGGGCCTTGGGCCAATGCTATCTGCTCGGGGCTCGCGTCTGTGGCAACGACTTTTTCGAAGTACCCGGCCAGTCCCCGCGCCGCTTGTCCGTTGCCCGTTGCACAGTCCCAGGCCAGGCGATGCGATGGCGCGAGACCCGCGACGAATTCAAAGAGCGCCGCGGGATACTCGGGCCGGAACACCGCATAGAGTCCGGCCCGGTCGGAAAAATGGTCCTTGAAGCTCAGAACTCCCGCTTGCGCATCTCCGCGAAGAATCGCTCAGCGCGATCCTGCTCCTTCAGCGTCGCCTCGTCAACCGGGCTGTCGGCGAGGTTGGCGTCGTACTTCTTCCCGAATCCCTTGGGAATCTTCGAAGTGCCACTGCCAGACTTCGCCGCGTTCTTCTTTGCCAATGCCGCGAGCTTGCGTTTGTCCATGACCAAATCCAGTTCCAGTGTGTGTGTGGGGAGGATGAGATAAAGTTAGCGTTTCGCCGAGTCGCGTCCACACATTATCTTGTTCATGGTGATCTCCCGCAGGAGGCCACAGTACTATGATTCGCTCGTTTGCGCACTGCAGGACAATTGCCGGATCTATCCATTTTCAAACAAAATCAATGAGTCAGCGCATGAAAAATCAGGTCGGATTATGGGCTGATGCCCGCCGCGCCTTTCTGTGGATTACCGCCGCGGCGGTGATCGGGGCATGCACCGAAACTTCCGCCCCTGACGTCACGCCTCCCGCCGTTACTTCCGTCAGCCCGACCGATGGAACAGCTGCAATCCCGATCAGCGCGACCATTTCTGCCACGTTCAGCGAGGCGATGGATCCGACAAGCATCACCACGTCGACTGTCACGCTCAAGCGAACGTCGTCCGGTGCAACTGTCGCCGGGACCGTCACTTACAGCAGCGCCACAAAGACCGCTTCGTTCGCTCCAGCCGCTCCTTTGTTGAACACGACTGGCTACACGTTTGGCATCACAACCGCCGCAAAGGACGTGGCCGGCAATGCGCTGGCGTCTGCGTTCAGCTCGAGCTTCACAACGGTCCAGAACGTGTCCGGCGCGCCCAACTTCCAAGGAAGCGACGTGCCGGACAGAATCCACTTCCACATCCGTTTTACTCAGTCTGGCCAGACTCTCGGGCTTCCGACGGATTGTCAGCCGCTTCCTCTCGCGGACTGCGAGGTTTTCCCGCACAATCAGGACGGCGTCGATGCAGTTGGTCCTCCGTCGCCCAACCAGAATGGAGGGTCGATCATCACGGCACTGACGGGGACGTTCAACGATCCGAACATCAGCTTCACATTCACGATTGCAAACGGCCGGACCTTCACGTATACCGGCACGGTCACCGGCTCCAACACGATGACAGGTACCATCGGCGGCACGACTCTTTCTTCAGCAACGCTCGTCCTCACGAGATAGCACACTCGTTTTCATCAGCGGCAAGTGCTAACATATGCGCCGGCCCCAATCCCGACGCCATTTAGACGGCGCTCGAGGCCCTGCCTACCCTTGAGCAGCAAGATGAAGAACGCAGCTGCAGCTTCGACAATTGCATCGTTTGAGCGGTGCCTGAATGCTTTGCCGCCCTCGGCCCAGGCGCGATGAGTCGAGTGTCCGGAACAGCGCGGCTTTTCGGGCTCGCCATCCTAGCCGCGGCGGCCGGGTCGTGCACTGAGACCACGGACCCGGCAACACTCGGTGCACCCACCAATGTCACAGTCACCATGCTGACGCCGACCTCGGCCCGGATCAGCTGGGCGCCTCCCGTAGATACGGGCCTAGTCATCAACTACAATGTGTTCCGCGACGGCTCAGAGATCGGCGAATCGGCAACCACGTTCTACGTCGACGCCGGCCTCGCCGAGGGGATCACCTACAAATACAGGGTTTCCGCCAACGGCGTTCAGGGTCTCCTGTCGGAACTATCCGCGGAATCCCCGGCAGCTACAATTACTGTTCCCGATGTAACCGCACCCTCGGTCATATCG
>DATBZT010000307.1:0-3613 GCA_036513055.1 Gemmatimonadaceae bacterium
ATCGCGCCGTACTGGTTCGAGATGCGCGTCATCTCGCGGATCACCGACTCGGTGAACGTGCTCGCGCGCTTCGCTGTGGCCGCGCGCGCCGAAACTTTCTGGGTGCTCGTCATTAATCGTTTACTTTTATCCTGACTTCGATCACCCCACCAGGACCGGCCCGCAACCCGAATCTGGCCCCGGCCTGGGTAACGTCGTAATAACGGATATCGGCTATCTCACTGGCCTGAATGTTTCGAAGCGAGTTGACGTCGCCATACCGCTGCCCATTCATGTATACAATCGCGAACCCGTTGCCAGGGTTGAACGATGTCGTCCCATGCGATGCCAGCCAGTTTGGACGCAAGCGTGATAACGCCTCGTACGCAGTCGCGACGTCGGCGTTGGCGCCAACGATCTCCTCGGCAGTTAGATAGTCAGCCCTTCGAGGAGCCGCGGATGCACTCGACGTACCGGATGTACCGCTGGCAGGGGCGCAGGCCATAATGGCCGCGACTGCCACTAGAAAAAGATGTTTGACCGACATTAGCGTCCTCCCAGTTTTGTCCGCGCTGCTCGCTGCGCTCCCCGGGACGGCCGCGATCGCCGTAGTCTCCCGAGTAGTCGTCATTGTTCGCTGTCGAGTGCCCTGTGAAACTGACATGGAAGAGATGATTTGACAAATATCAATCCGCTGGCAATCATGCCCCCGGCGGAAAGCGGGGGAGCTTGGCTGACCTCACGGTCGTTCAATGGTCTTGCGGCGCCGTACCTTTCCGGGCCTACTCAGCGAACAACCACTTGACCCCGGTCAATCGTGCATGATTGAAGCAAGTCACCTCGCCAAACGCTTCGGCTCGATAAAAGCTGTGGATGATTTCTCCTTCCGCATCGAGCCCGGAGAGATCGTCGGCCTCCTCGGCCGGAACGGCGCCGGCAAAACCACGACGCTGCACATGCTCGCCGGCATCACGCGGCCGGATTCCGGCCAGGTGCGAGTGTGCGGCCTCGACCTCCGTGAACAGCCAAAAAGGGCAAAGGCGTGCCTCGGTTTCATCGCCGACGAGCCCGAATTCTTCGAGTACCTCACCGTCGAAGAACATCTCAAATTCAGCGGGATGCTGTACGGGATTCAGGATGGCGCCGCTACGGCGGACAGACTTATCTCGCGGTTCGGGCTGGAGGAGAAACGCCGAGCCTACCCCGAAGAGCTCTCGAGAGGAATGCGTCAGAAGCTCGCGCTGGCTTGCGTGCTCCACCATGACCCAAAGGCGATACTGCTCGACGAGCCGCTCACAGGCCTCGACCCGGCCGGCATGCGAGACATGAAAGACACGATTCTCGCCCGGGCGCGAGATGGGGCCGCGATCCTTCTGAGCTCGCACCTGCTCTTCCTCGTCGAGGAGTTGTGCTCGAGGCTGCTCATTCTCAACGACGGGAGGCTCGTCGCATCGGGGACGATGCAGGAGATTCGCGGCGCGGCGGGCGACGGCACGAGCCGCGAGCTCGAAGCCGCATTCCTGGATATCACGAGCCGGCCCGCGGCTTCCGCCACTTGATCGGGGCGCTGTGGTTCTACGGGCTTCGGTCCGCGCGCAACAGAATCATCAAGAGAACGCGGGATGTCCGCTATCTGGCGGGGATGGTGTTGATTTTCGCCTATCTGTACTTCGTGTTCGGGCGATCCATGCGCCACGAGCCCACCTCCGGCTCGCAGGGGTTCATCGTGCTGGGGCTGCTGCTGTTCCTCGTGATCAGCTCGCTGTTCAACTGGTGGATGAAGGAATCGGATCATCCCCTCGCGCTCAACAAGCCCCAGGCGCAGTTCCTGATTCCCGCTCCGCTCGCGAGTCGGCAGGTGATGCTGTTCAAGCTGCTCACGTCTCTGCCAACGCTGCTCTGGAGCGCGATCGTCATGGGCCTCGTATTTCGCGGAGGATTGTCCCCGCATCCCGCTCAGAGAATTCTGACCGCTTTTATTGTCGTTGTCGCGATTCAGCTGCAGCGAGTTGGAGCGGCACTCGCACGAGCACCGCGGCGAGCCGGCAGCGGATCCGCACGACCCATCATCGTTGGAATCGTTCGGCTTTGGCTCGTGGCCGCGACGGCGGTTGCTCTCTCACAAGCGGCGTCCGTTGCCGCCGAGAACGGCGTGCTCGGCCTGGAGAAGCTTGGAATTCCATTCGCGGTCGCCTACCAGTTTCCGTGGTCGCTTCCTGTCTGGCCGTTCAGTGCGCTGCTCGCGCCCGCATACGCTCCGACATTGCCGGCCTTCGCATCATCGATCGCTATAGCGCTGGTCATCGTCGCGATCGAAGCCGCGCTCGTTTTCGAGGGGGATCCCGAGTGGGACGACATTGGAATCGCCCGCACGAGAGAGGAGAGACTCAGCGCCCGGCGATCAAAGAAAAGGAGTCGAAGCTCGGAGGGTTCGCTCTGGGAGCGTTACATCACTTCCCTCGTCAAGCGGCCGGCGGCCGCACTCACCTGGAAGAATCTGATCGCGAGCAGACGCATCCAGCCGCTGGGGGCGGGAGTCGTGCTGGCCATCGGCGTTCCGATTGTTCTCGCCGCGACTCTCCTGCCGGCGCTGCGGCAGCTGACGCCTTTTGCGGCCGGCATTGCCGGCATCTGGGCCGCACTTCTGCTCTTCGCGGGGCCGAACTTCGTGCGCAACGATCTGCGGCTCGATCTGCCCCGGCTTCGGCTGCTCCGTACTTATCCAGTTACAAGCCTGGAAATCTGCGCAGCTGAAATAGCCGCCAGCGTCACCGTGCTGATGTTGTTGCAGCTCGTGCTCCTGATTCTCTCAACCGCGGCGCTGCTATTCAATCCGATGATTCCACTGGCACCCGGGCGCAAGCTGGCCTTCGCGTTTGCCCTCGCGTGCCTCCTCCCGGGATTGAACGCGATCAATGTCTCGGGACAGAATATCTTCGCGCTCGTTTTCCCCAAGTGGGCGACACTCGGCACGAAGCCTCCCACCAGATCGGCGAATCCCGGCCAATACTACTTCTCACTGCTCATCTCGGTGGTGGTCTTCGTGATCTCGATGATCGTTCCGGCGATTGCCGCAGCCGGGGTCGCGGCCGTCGCGTCGCCGCTCGGCATCTCGGTCGCGATCATCTCGGGCGCGCTCGTCGCCGGTGCGATTGCGCTCGGTGAGGCAGCGCTGGTTCTGCGGTGGATGGCGACGCTCTTCGATCGGGTGGATCTGGCGTCCGTTACCGGGGAATCGAGCGGTTAGCCTCCACTCGTAGAGCTGAAGTCTGGCCGAGTCGGCCGAACGACCCTACCTTCTGACTTCCCACACCAAGAAAGGACGAGCGATGCCGCAATTCCTCATCGAGCGCCACATCCCCGGCGTCGGCAAACTGTCGAGCGACGAGCTGAAGGCGATCTCCCAGAAATCATGTGGCGTGATAAGCGACATGAATCGCTCCGGGAAGGACGTGCAATGGGTCCACAGCTACGTCACTGGCGACAAGATCTACTGCGTCTACAATGCTCCCAACGCGAAGGCGGTAAAGGAGCACGCGGACAAGGGCGGCTTTCCCGCCAACAGCATCATGCCGGTGGTGCGCATGATCAGTCCGATCACCGCCGAGACTGGCTGAGCGCCCGCGGACGCTCC
>DATBZT010000308.1:0-2887 GCA_036513055.1 Gemmatimonadaceae bacterium
CTACGGCGGTTGTGCTTGGGACGGTGTTCTCACATCTGCCGGCCAGCCGGGAGATAGTCGAGGGAGCGACGATGCTCATTGCAGTCATCGTGCTGTTCTCGGTGAGCTACTGGCTCATCTCCAAGGTGGAGGCCGCCAAGTGGCAGAAGTTCATTCGTGAGAAAGTGAGCCTGGCACTGGAGCAGGGCGGCGGGAAAGCTCTGGTTCTCGTGGCGTTCCTGGCGGTGTATCGCGAGGGTGCCGAGACCGCATTGTTCTACCAGGCGCTGTTCAATGAAGGCCCCAATCTCGCCCTCCCGCTTTCACTCGGGATCGTCGCCGGCGCGGTGATACTCTCGCTCATCTTCACGCTGTTCTACAAGTACGGCGTAAAGATTCCGATGCGTCCGTTCTTCGCGGTGACGAGCGTTCTTCTCTATTACATGGCGTTCGTTTTCATGGGGAAGGGAATTCGCGAGCTTCAGGAGGGAAACATCATCGGGATCACGGTGGTTCGCGGCCTGCCCAACGTGCCGGCGATGGGAATCTTCCCAAGCCTCGAAACGCTCGCGGCACAGGCGCTTCTGATCGCGCTTTTTGTCCTCGCACTGGTGAAAACCTTCGTCCCGCGCCGCGAGCCTGCTGCCTGAGCAGGCGCAATCGCCTACCAGTCGGTGGGCCGGTAGTCCTTGAGAAATTTGCCCCAGACATGCTCGCCACTGTTGAAGCCCGAGATGATCGGATCGACAATTCTTGCGGCTCCGTCAACGCTGTCGAGCGGCGGGTGGAAGCGGTGCTCCGCGGTTTTGCGTGCGGCGAGCTCCTCCGGGTCCTCGTCGGTGATCCACCCCGTATCCACGCTGTTCATGTGGATCCCGCTGGCCACATAGTCGGCGGCTGAGGTGCGCGTCATCATGTTGAGCGCGGCCTTGGCCATGTTCGTGTGCGGATGCCGGGTCGTCTTGAACGACCGATAGAACTGGCCCTCGACCGCGGAGACGTTGACGATGTGCTTGTCGCGCTCCGCGGTTCGCAGCATCAAGGGCTTGAGCCGCGCGTTGATGATGAATGGCGCGATGGCGTTGACGAGGTGCACCTCCAGCAGCTCGACCGAGGGGACTTCGTTCATCAGGAGACGCCACGAGTTGCGTCCCCTCAAATCGATCTGCTGGAGATCCTGATCGAGTCGTCCTTCCGGAAAGAGACTCGTCGCCGCCTCGTATTCGCTCTCGAGAAGTGACGTTTGTTCGGATATCGGGAGCCCGGTGACTTCGGCGATCCGTGCGCCGGTTGAAACGTGTTTTTCACCTGCGCCAGACACCATGTGGTATGCGTGGGGCCCTTCGTATGCCTTGAGCAAGCGGCGGACGTGCGCGGGCATTGCCGCGAGCGCCGCAGTCTCGCCTTCCCTCATGTGCTCGTAGAACTCCGCCGGGCGCCGAACCGTCTGGCAGGCGTTGTTGATGATGAAGTCCAGGCGATCTCGCGTGTCCAGCAGCTCCTTGCAGAAAGTTTCCACGCTTGGAGTGTGTCGCAGGTCGAGGCCGAAGATCTCCAGCCGCTCGCCCCACTCGGCGAAATCGGGCTCGCGCGCATAGCGTGCCGCCGAATCGCGGGGGAAGCGCGTGGTGACGATCAGATGCGCCCCCGCGCGAAGAAGCTTGATGCCCGCCTGGAATCCGATCTTCACGCGGCCGCCGGTGAGCAGCGCGACGCGGCCAGTGAGGTCGGCAAGCTCCGAGCGTTTCGCGAAATTGAACGCTGCGCACGCCGGACAGAGATGGTCGTAGAAGTGGTGGACGGCTGAATAGTCCTTTTTGCAGATGTAGCAGTTGCGGGGGTCGCTGATGTCGCGGAATTGTGGCTCGATTGCGCGCAGTGGATCTGCTGCCGACGGAAAGAGACGCGGCGACGTGAACACCGGCTCGCGGCGCAGCCGGCGTATACCGGTGTCGGAAAGCACGCTTTCTTCGCGTTGAACACGGTCGGCTTTTCGCTTCCGCCTGCTGACCTTCAGGAGTCGGCGGCGTTCGATAACGTCAGGACGTGAGACCTGGCCTGCGGCCTGGAGGAAGCGATTGCGATCCTCGACGGGAATGTCGGCGAGGAGTGCGCGATCCGTGACTATCTGTTCGAGCAGGTCGGCGGCGGCCCGGAGTCGCCTGGCGAGAGAATCGACTTTCGTCTCTGTCGCTGCCGGGCGAGTGGAGGGGGCAGTGTGCATCCACTCAATTTAATGCGCGCGCCTCAATACTCGTGGCGCTCCACACACTCTGCGATGCGAACCTGCGGGCTCGTCATCACGGTCCCCTCGACGCGCTGCCAGATTCCGCGCATCGTGGTCACGAACGTCTCGGCGGCCTCCCTGGTATCGAAGTCCACATCGACGATGACGAAGTTTGGATCATCCACCGGCCGGAGGATGTCGTAGCGTCGGACGCCGGAGGCCATTCGCCCAGCCGGGTCACGATCAAAAGCCACTTTCCACGTGTCGAAGTCGCGAATGGGGTGCTCGATCTGGACTTTGTACATCTCGGCTCCTGGAGGAATCCTCGGTGTTGGTTAATGCTAACGCGAAGCCGTATGGCGTGTTCGGGTAAATTCATTTGGTGGAACATCTCCACGACGACAACTAAAGTGGCCGGCACTGCGCCGACGAAGTCGGAGCAGCGCAGCATGACCGGTCGCCGGGAGGAATGACGTGCCCGCATCGAATGACAGACTTCGCCCACGGCCCGCTGACCGTTTCGCCGGTGCCGAGCACCGTACGGAGCTGACCTCAGCGCTCGATACGCTACGAAGTGAGCCCCATGGAGGTAAGGAGGGTCACCGCCAGATCACGATCTTTCGCAAGGGTCCACTGCGGCTCGTACTCTTTGCGTTCGAAGCCGGCGGCCACCTCGTTGCA
>DATBZT010000309.1:0-11573 GCA_036513055.1 Gemmatimonadaceae bacterium
ACGTATTCCGGTGGCCAGACACTGCTGACGTTCAAGTCGTAGCTGCTGTCGTCGTTTCGCCCGGAGGGAAAAAGCGGCGGATTCTGCGACCGCTCGGTCACGGGATCAGAAGATCAGCAATCCGACGACGCTCGCAACGGCCAGGGCGGCCAACCCCGGTGGTGCGATTCGTCGAAACCGGCCCTTTCCCAAGGCGACAGTCAATCCGAGCTTGAGGAAGGTGTTGGCCAACACGCCGATCGCAATGGCTCGCGCTGCGATCGCTGGCAGCACGGAGCCGTTGATAGTGCTCATCGAGACGGTCAGTGCATCCATGTCGGTGAGACCAAGCGCGGCGGCGGCGGGATACAGACCCATCGAGCCCCATCTGTCGCGGACGAGAGCAAGAATTACGATGGCGATCTGAAAGGCCACCGCCATCTGTATGGCGGTCCAGAGACGCAAGGGATTCGCGATCTCCAGTGCGGCTCCCTGCTTGGCGTCGGGCCGGGCACGTGTCGACAGCAGCAGAATCGTCAGGCCAAGCAAGGCAGGAGGCAACAGGAACGGCACAAGTCGAAACGCAACGCCTGGATTGAGCGCGGCGCTCACAATGAGAACGCGTGGAATGAGGACCGTGCAGGCGCCCACGACACCGTACGCCAGGCCACGCCCGATCTCCGCTTCCTGCCGGCTCTTGCGGGAGAAATCGAGTGTAACTGCGGTGGACGATACGAGGCCGCCGGCCAGCCCAGTGACAGTGTATCCTGCTTCCGGTCCCAAAGCCCTGCGGGCGAGGAATCCAATGAAGTTGAGTCCGGAAAAAAGCAGCACAATCATCCAGAGGGTGCGCGGCTTGAAAGCAATCCAGCCCCAGAACGGACCTGCCGGCAGGAGCGGAAGGATGACAAGAGCGAGGACGGCAAACTGCAGCGCTGCACGGAGCTCATGCTCGTGTACGCGGCGCGCCATCCAATGGAGCCGGGTCTTCTCGCTGAGCGCCAGAACGACGATGGATGCAGTACCGGCGGAGAGCGCGAGGTAACCCTCGCCCGCAAGCGTTCCGAGAAGCACTACGGTAAGAGCTGCCGCCTCGGTTGTGCCGTCCACTTCGGCACCCGGGCGGCGGACCGCCATGACATAGGCCGCCACGCTGATGGCCATGCCGCCGGCAATTGCAATCGATGCCGGGCCCTCGTGCGCACCGGCGAGCAGCAGGCCCGCTGCGCCTCCCAGGAGGCCCAATAGGAAAAACGTTCTCAGGCCGGCGAAGCGCGCGTTAGGGCCGCTGGTGTGGCCGGACCACTCGCGCTCGAGGCCTACTCCGAGGCCAATGAGCGCGGCGATTGCCAGACGAATGGCTGCATCGAGCTCAGTCGGCAATCAGTTCCTCAGATTTTCTTGTCGAACACATAAGTCGTGTTCGTCAGCTTCCGGTCTGCAACTGCTTTGGTGATGTCCATTGCCGACACCAGCCCGACGAGCCGTCCGCGGTTGACGACAAGAACGCGGTGCACGCCGAATTGACGCATCATGTCGGCGGCGCTTCTCACATCGGCGTTGGGAGACAGCCAGCGAATCTTCTTTGTCATCGCCTCCTCGACCAGATGATTCGACAGGACGTCGGTGGACGTTTCACCCTGTGTTGCCATCACGTCGGTTGCGTCTTCGGTGTGCTCATCCCACATGTCGGTGAAGAACGAAGTGGATTCCGATTCTTCGTCATCCTCCCATTCTGCCGGTTCCTCCCAGTCCTCGCCAAGGGTGGGTTCTGCTGACCTTTCTTCCTCACGCTGAGGTGCCGCGGCAAAAGCAAGGAGATCTCCCGCGGAGAGCACGCCCACAACCTTCTGTCCGGTGACGACGGGCGCGCCGCTAACGTGGCGGGAGGTGAGAATTTCCATTGCCTCCCGCAGATTCATTTGCGGTTCGAGGGTCACCACTTTGCGGGTCATGATGTCGCGTAGTCTGAGCATGAGCATTTCTCCTTCAAGCATGTCGCTGGCGCACCGGCCGGTGCGAATTACCGCGGGTATCAGCGACGTTACCTCGCCAATGAGCCTTAGCGCATCAGGGGAATCTTGATATCGCCGTGGGGAAACGCCGACAGCCTGGCTGGCGCCCTGGCCGTCTTCCGGGTCAGGGTTTTCTGCACCCGGCTTTCTGGTCTTTGACCCCCGCAACCTGACCTTCGAACGGGTACGTACTACTTTCCACAATGCGATACTCATTCAGCTCCTGGCATGAAGGGCCACCTCAAGGCAGAAGATTGAGCGGCATTCGGACCGGATAATGGACTGGTTCGTGAAGGCATTCATCAAGTCGAGCGTCACCTGGCTGGCTTTCGGGGTAACGTTCGGCCTGGCGATGGCCGCCCATCCGGCGTGGACGATCTATCGCCCGGCGCACCTCCACATGCTCCTGCTCGGGTTCGTGACGATGATGATTTACGGAGTGGCGTATCACGTCATTCCGCGTTTTGTCGGGTTCCCGCTTCACAGCCGGCGAGCCGCAGGGTGGCACTGGTGGATGTCCAACATCGGGCTCGTCCTGATGGTGGTGGGCTTCGTGATGAGGGTTTCGGATAGTATTGCCAGAAGCAATGCCGGGACGCTGTTCCTTACAGTCGGCGGCACTCTCGCTGCTCTGGGGGCCTACATATTCGCCTATGTCTTGTGGCGAACGATGGACGGCCCGAAGAAAAGGCTTGTCGCGCGCCCGGCGACGCCTGCTGTTCGTCGAGCGAGCCTGCCGCTGGCGGAGGCTGGACAGCCGGGCTCGTCCTCGCAGCAGGCGCGCGGGAACGGCTAGGCCGCACAGGGAGCGACGCATTTGCATACCCTCGTCCGGCGATATCTCAAGACTGCGATAGCGTTCCTCGGTGCTGGCCTCATCCTCGGCGGCTGGATGATGGTCGAGCGCGAATTCCGAGGCATCCCGCCGGCTCCGTACCTCGCCAGCGCCCACACGCACGCGATCTTTGTCGGGTTCGTGATGATGATGATCCTTGGAGTCGCTCTCTGGCTTTTCCCGCGGCCGGAGAAAGGAGACGCGCGCTACAGCCCCCGAATTGCCAGCGCTGCTTACTGGCTCATCACGCTCGGCACGGCCTCCCGGATAGCGGGAGAACTGCTGCACCTGATCACGAGCGGCGATTGGCTGAGCTGGTTCGTGGTGTCGGCGGGCATGGCGCAGATACTCGGAATCGGAGCGTTCTTCTACACGATGTGGTCGCGCATACGTCCGCTCGGGAGCCAGGCGCGGGAGGCAAAAGGTGAGCGATTTTAGCTGGCGAGGGCTGTCGTAAGGGATTTCCTTACACAGGTTGCCTCGATATACCGAAGAAACATCCTCCATTCACCGACGTTTAAAGCATCGGGTCCGATGCATTCTTCGGGAAGACCAATTCACCCCGTCTTTTCGCCGATTGTCATCTGAGGCTCGATATGCAAAATAAAAAAGTTCTCGCTGTGCTCGCTGGCATCATTGTGATCGGCGGCAGCGCCCTCGCTCTCACCGCCGCCAGGCGCGGAGACTCGATCGAAGTTACGGACTTCGACAAAGTTGTCCGCACAACGAGCCCCGCTTACGATGCACGGCTCACCGAAGCCTCGGACGCCGACATCAAGTCATTCCGGATTCCGATCAAGAACGCAACGATCGAGATCGCTAAGGGCGTGAAGTACGAAGGCTGGACCTTCGGAGGCACGGTGCCGGGCCCCGTCATTCACGTTCGGGTAGGCGACAAAGTCCGCGTGAACGTCATCAATGAATCGCCAATGCCACACTCGATCGATTTCCACGCGGCAAGGATCCCCGCCAACGTCGCGTACCGTACGATCAATCCGGGCGACTCGGTTGCCTTCGAATTCGTCGCAAGGGATGCCGGGGCCTTCATGGTGCATTGTGGAACTCCTCCGGTGACGATGCATGTCATGCAGGGGATGTATCTGCCGATAATCGTCGATCCAAAGGATGGGTGGGGCACGAAGGCCGACAAGGAATTCGTGCTGGTGCAGAGCGAGTTCTATGCGAAGGCACCGGACAGCTCGGCCGCAGGCACCGCAACTGCGCCCATGCAGGCCGACTGGCAGGCGGCAATGATGAAGAATCCCAGCGAGGTTGTCTTCAACGGACGCGCGTTTCAGTACAAGGATTCACCGCTCAGGGTAAACGTCGGTGACCGCGTACGCTTGTTCGTGATCAATGCCGGGCCATCGTTCAACAGCGACTTCCACATCGTTGGGGCGGTGTTCGACCGGGTCTATCCGGACGGGGATCCGCGCCACGCTCTCGAGAACGTCCAGACCTACATGGTGCCGGCGGGCGGCGGCGCAGTGTTCGAGACGGTATTTGACAAGGATGCAAGCGGCGAAGGACTCTATCCCTTTGTGACCCACAGCTTCGCCGATGCTGAAAAAGGAGCGGTAGGGATAATCCAGGTCGGTACGCCGAAGCAGTTCACGACCATGAGCCACTAGCTGCGGGCCTTGGAGGCAGCATGACGCAAGATCTCGCTAGGCGGGCCAATCGGAGCCTGGAGAAAGAATCGGCGGCGGAATATTCACCGTCAACGGTCACGATGGATGGCCTGAGGCGAATCGTGAGGGCGCTCCGCCAGGCCGAGGCAAAGGCTCGGGTCGCGGGTGTCCCTTCGGCACAACTCTTTGTGCTGCGCCAGTTGATGAATGGTCGTGACTTGTCCATTGGCGAGTTGTCCCGTGCCACGCTCACTTCCCAGAGCTCGGTATCGGAAGTCGTTTCAAGACTCAAAGCGAAGGGACTTGTCATTCGGAGCAAGGCGAGCCACGATAACCGCCGGGCAGAGATTTCACTGACTGATGCGGGGGGTGCGATGCTGAAGGAAGCCCCTCATCCCTTTCAGGAGCGCCTGGTCACAGCGCTCCACCGACTCGCGCGCGAGGATCAGGAGGCGCTGGCGAAGGGAATGACTGCGTGGCTCAGGGAAACGGGAATATCGGATACGCCGCCGACGATGTTTTTCGAGCCCGACGGGAGGTCCGTGGGCTCGTAAGGAAAGGCGGTTTTAGTAGGATGCGTGCTGCGCCGCGAGGTGCAGGTCGAACCACTCGCAGGCCAGGCTCGTTGCCGCTTCGAGCGCGCCGCGCTCCTCGAAGAGGTGGCTTGCTCCTTTCACGATCTCCAGGTGGCGCTCGCAGTCCATGCGCCAGTATGCCCATCGGTTGAGGGCAAGAACCTCGGCGTCAGCGCCGCCCGCGATGAGGAGTGTGGGAGCCTTTACCTTGTTCAGCACGACGCCCGCGAGATCGGGCCGGCCGCCACGTGAGACAACGGCGCTTACGAGATCAGGCCTGGATGCCGCGGCAATCAGCGCAGCCCCCGCTCCGATGCCAGTACCGAAATATCCGATCGGCAGGCCGGCAGCATCTGCTTCGCCGTTGACCCACTTCGTGGCCGCAAGGAGCCGATCGGCCAGAAAATTCACATCGAACCGGAGGGCAGCCGTAAGTGCATCCTCGCGCTCTTCGTCGGGCGTCAGGAGATCCGGCAGGAGGGTCCCGAATTTCTGATCGTAGAGTTGTCGCGCCAGCGTCCGGGTCCGTCGGCTGAAGCGGCTGCTCCCGCAGCCCTGAACGAAGATCACTATGCCATGGGCGTCGATTGGCATTGTCCAATCTGCCTCGATGGACACACCGTCTACTTCGATCTGCACGGTGCGATCGATGGGCCTGGCATAAGAGATCGTGGTCATGGCATTTGTCTCCTCGGGGGGTGGCTTTTCACGCTCCAATCTGGTGGATGTTCTCCCGTTTGCTGTCGGGCAAAGCTTGAAAGGGGGTGGGTGAAATCAGGACGGCCTGGAATAACAAGAGCCCCCGCATCATGGTTTCCCATTTTGCGGAGGCTCCATTCGCTGGCAGATGCCGTTGCCGGTTCGTTTTCTCTGTGAATTCCACACAGTCGGACTGGCACCCTTACCCTCGTCTGACGGCCAACTCAGGTGTTCCGGAAGTTCCGGATCTTCAATTGTGGCCAGCTACCTCACAATCTGCACGACGGCTTCGAACCCCCATCGTACTGCCCTTCGCCGGCGTCCCGGGGAAAAGCTCCGTTCACAGTATTGCCGTCCTGTGAACGCAGGGGAAATATGACGATTTGCAAGGCCGAAAATCATCGGAGAAACCCTGAAGAGGTGTGCGAGTTTCCCCGATGAAAAACGACCGCTACGGCACCACCGCGAGACGGTCCTCGACCGACCAGACTCCCGGAGTTGCCCATGCTGCATTCTCGGCTTCCTTCAGCTCGAGCCAGGAGTGAACGGAGCCCCTCAGCGTCACCTTCCCGTCCCGTGTGTCCACCGTGATCCGCGCCGCGTCCATCTCGGCCCGGCGCTTCAGTGCCGCTTCGATGTTCTCGCTCACCTTGGTGGTCCCTACACCGGGTTTCACGGAGATCAGATTCGTTACGCCCTTGACGCCGTTGAGGAATCTCACGGATCTCTCGGCGGCAGTCTTCTGATAGAAGAATTCGACTGCTCCCTCGAGGGTGATCCAGCCGTTCTCGACCTTGGTCTTGAGAAGCTCATCGGGAACTTCCGTGTCCCACTTGAGCGCGTTGATTGCCGCGTGCGCAATCTCGGTGTCGGAGCGCAGCAGCGAAGTGGGAAGCTTGACCAGAATGTCTTCGGCGACTGCCTTCACGCCGGCAACTCTCGAGACGGCGTGCTCAGCCGCGCGTTTCTGGGCGAAGCTCTGCACGTGTCCGCCCAGCGTCACAACGCCATCCTTTACCGCGACGGCGATTTCCCTCTCCGAAACGCTTGGATCCCATCGCAGCTCGTCCATCACGTCTTTCTGGAGTTGGGTGTCGGATTTCATCGGATGCCCCCTTAGCCTACAGGCCTGTGAATGATTCTGTCCGAACTATGGCAAGATGACATGCAAATTCCTCCTTGTCTGTCGGTGTAAACGCGATATGCGGTAAGCGGTATCCTCACAGAAAAAACCGATACTTTTTGCCTGTCGCTCCTGACGCTGTCGTGACTCAAATTCGGGTGAAAAACGTGCCCTGGATGGCCTCCAGCTGGTAGGGTTTTCTCGCACCAACATTGGTGCTCCCCCTGATGGAATCACCTCGTGTGCGCCGATATCCTCTGCAGGTGGGGAATCGTGGCTTCTTGAGGGAGGGAACCATGTTCAACGAAAGGCGACTTCTTGCGGGCGGAATGGTCTCGGCAATTACGTTCGTGTGGATCCTCATTGCGTTGGGGACACCGAACGGCGTCTCGGATCTCCTGATATTCCTCGGCCCCGCGGTGCTTCTCGCTGTTGCAGTGGCGTGGCTCTTTTTCTCGTTTGCCGGCGATCTTTTCACATGGTCGCGCGCATTGAGAAGCGTGCTTCTCGGTGCCGCGGTGCTGACTCCCGTCCTCACCTATTTCTTCAGTGCATCGAACGACCAGAATCTGATCTCGAAGTTCCTGTTCATGATTGCGGTGGGCTGGGCGGCGAGTCTCGGCGGTGTGCTCTGGAGTCTGGTCGGTGCGACGAAGGATGCGCTGAGCGAGTGGCGTGGCGCGCGTCAGACCAACAGGTTGCGCAAGTTGTACGTACCGGCCTGAGGAGTGACAACGAGGTTCAGGCAGGAGGCAGCGGGGTGAGTCCGGGCATGGCGTCCGGAACGCCGATCTCCGCCGCCGGCTTCAGCCGACGCGTGCGGTTCCATTGTTGTCGCGAGAAGTTGATCTTGTCACCGCGGTTGATCCATAGCTGAGTCGCAATGTCGTAACGCGCCAGAACGTTGTGAATCCAGTATGGCCTGTTCTCTCTCAGCCATGCTTTTTCATACTCGTCCCTGATGAGCGAATAGCCATCGCGAAGATCCTGCAGCCGCCCATTGATTCCCGTGATGTCCCCCAGGTCCCTGCTGATTGATTTGGATGTGGTGTCACTGGCGCGGGCATACATCTGCACCACCTCGTCCGCAAACTGAAACTTCATTCCGATGAAATCGATCTTCCGTGCCCCAACGGCCATCGCGTCGATTGCGTCGTGTTCGCGCACTCCTTCGTGGTCGGCTTGCGCGACGAGCACCAGCGCCGACTCGGCGAGAATGCGAACGTCGTGCGTCACCGGCCGGATCTTCTGCGCTACGAGCTTGCCCTCTTCGCTCCACGGATCGAGCCAGAAGAGATAGTCGCTGGCGTCGCCAACTCCTGCTCTGCTCAGCAGTGCATGGGCCGCGGTAAGCTTTCGCTGTGCCTGGTCGATGTAGCCAAGGGTGTCACCGTGGAATACCTGCCCGAAGCTGGAGGCAAACTGCTCAGTGCTGCTCTCTCCTTTTTGCCACGCTGCGGCAGCGCCGAAAAGCGCTCCGTACCACAGCTGATTGAAGAGCGATTCTCCATCATCGTCCCAGGAAGTATTGAGTACCCCCGTTGCGCCGAGCAGCTGGCCGTCGCGGACGAAGCGCTGGATGTTGACGAGCGCAATGGCGTTATCGGGATAAACGCGATTCCAGCTGCTCACACCGGGAGCAACCCACGTTTCCATTCCGGCGTTGCGAAATGGAGTGATGAACCGCGCGAATGACGTGTCGGTGCCGTAGTTCCACGCAACGGGAACGAGAGATTTCGGCAGCGTCTTCACCAGGTCGGGGGAATTCATCGCTACGTCACCCCAGAAAAGAAAACGTTTTCCCGTCGGGCGAAGAACAGCCTCGATCTGCTTCAGGAAATCCAGATAGACAGCGCCAATGCCTTCGGTGCGAACCCGATCTGCAGTCTGACCGCGTCCGAGCTCGAACGTCTCGTCCGCGCCAAGGTGGATGAACCGACTGGGAAAGAGCGAATCAACTTCAGCGAAGAACTGTCGAATGAGGAGAAGAGAGCCGGGCTGCCCCGGAGCCAGAACGTGACCGTGCGGCGTCTCGCCGAGCGGTGAATACAGCTCGTACTTGAGCATGTGATGCAGGTGGCCGAACGCTTCCTGCTCGGGAATGACATCTATATGGTAGCGAGCCGCGTAAGCAACGAGTTCGCGCACCTGGTCCGGCGTCATCGCGCCGCCGGGAGGGGCAGTGAGCGGATTCGATGGATAGAGGAGCGTGTGCTCGAAGTAAGGGGAATAGACGTTCACCTTGTAGGCGGCGAGCGTGCGCATCTGCTTCTTCTGGAACTCGAGCGTGGGAATCGGCCCCCGCGAAAGGTCGTCGTGGAATCCGCGATACCGCATCGCCGGCCAGTCCCTGATTGTGGCGCGCTCGAGCCGGGCTGTCATGCCTGAGCCAAGAACGAGTTGCTTGACGGTTTGCGCGCCGTAAAAGATTCCTGCCGCGGTCGATGCAATGACGGTTAGTCCGCGACCCTCGGTGACTATCGCGTAGCCCTCATCTTTCATCTCCGGGCCGACCTGGACCGAGTGCCGCCGGAGAAGATTCGCGGACGCTGAACTTTCACTTCTCAGGAAGGAGATTCGCACAGGGGCAGATGCACTTACCCGAACATGGCGCTCTTCCATTGCAACGATCAGATCATTGGCAGCGTACCGATCGTCGGCGTTTGCAGGACGGCCGATGGCGATGCCATTGCCGAGCGGCACCGACCCTTCGCTTCGAATCTCGCGTGGCTGAGGAACGAGAGGCAACGACGATTGAGCCCGAAGGCTCAGAGTCGGCGCCGCAATGCATGAAAGAATGACGATCTTGCTCAGTCGCATGCTGTGACCCCTGAAGTGCGTTGGAAACTAGCTCGCAAACTGGTTTCCCGCCTCGGCCGCGAGAGGGCTGCATACGAAAAAGGGCCGGGACTTTTCGATCCCGGCCCAGATGAGACTCGTTGCCTCTCAGACGGCGTCTGACAGGCTCGTAAAAGTGAAATCGTGCGCCTTGATCGCCGGCATGACGATCGGGCCGCCCTGCTCCGTCCCGCCGATGCGCACGGCCGGGCCGATGGCGTCGAGATTGTTGAGCATGAACAGCGGCGACTCGTTGAACCGGAAGTTCTTGACCGCCCGGGTGATCTTGCCGTTCTCGATGAGGAATGTGCCGTCACGCGTGAGTCCAGTGTAAAGGATCGTGCGCGGATCCACCTGCCGCAGATACCATAGTCGCGTGACGAGCACTCCGCGCGGAGTCGACTTGATCATGTCATCCATCGACGTGGTGCCGCCTTCCATCTTGATCGATGTTGGGCCGCCAGTGGGCGGCTTGTCCTGCTTCTGCGCCCAGAACCGGGAATAGAAAAGCTGTTTGAGCACGCCGTTCTCCACCCACACCTGGCGGGCAAGGGGAAACCCCTGGCCGTCGTACGGCTGAGCCAGAAGCTGAGGGTCCTGTGGATCGGAGAAGATCGTGACTCGCGGATCGACAATCTTTTCGCCGATTTTGTTTCCACCACCCTGTTTGGTGAAGGCACTTCGTCCTTCGTCCGCAGATCTCGCTGCCAGTGATCCGCTCAACAGCTGCACCAGATCACCCACCGCCTGCGGCTCGAGGATCACCGTGTATCTTCCCGGCTCGATTGCGACAGGATTGCGCGACAGGCGGGCTTTGTCCATCGCGTGCGTAGCCAGTCCCGAAAAATCAATCTGCTTCCAATCCGGACTCTCGGCGCCCGCCCACCCGGAGCCCGTACCATCGTCGGTGCGCACCGTGAGCGTGTAGTTGGCTGTCGTGGCCCGGTTGTACGCAAAGAGGCCCTTGCCGTTGCCGAGCGCGTTGCCGCCGGAGTTGACGATGATGAATCCTGCCGCCTTGAGGTCTCCCGCCTTCCGGGCCGGCTCGAGCGCGGTGAGCGCTGCCCGCGCGCGATCGGCCGGAGTCAGGTTCGCTGTCGAGTCGAAGTATCCGTTCACCGGCAGATAAGTCTGCGGCCCGAGCGCAGGCATGGTTTCGGGATCGTCCGGCGAGAGCTTGGCGAGAGCCTCCGATTCGTCGACGGCTCGGCGCAGTGATTCATCGGAAAGATCGTTGGTAGCAGCGGCAGCGTGCTTTTTGCCAAACGTGCTCTGCACGACGAGCCCTGCGTTGACGACTCCGCCTGAAGTTGACATCTGGTTTGCGGCAAACCGCACGTCGGCCTGGTAGCCACCGTTGACGCTCACCGAGATCTCGTCGGCCTTGGACATTTTGACGACTTTCTCGACAATTGCCTGAGCCTGCTCGCGCGTCATCACCGCGCCTTCGGGCATGGCTGCCGCAGCCGCGGTCTCGAGGAGCCGTTTCGGCTCCCTCGTAGTATTCCGGGAAAGGCTCATGCCTTCCTCCCAGTATTGATGACGTTGATGTTGCGGAACCGGCTCGGCACGCAACCGTGACTGACCGCGTTGACCTGAGTCGGCTGGCCCTTGCCATCATTGAATGCGCCGCCCATGAAGTAGCTCTTCTTGCCGCCGATCATGTCCATCGAGTTCCAGAAATCCGGCGTGCGCATCTGGTAGGCAACGTCTTTCAGCATGCCGATGATCTTTCCGCCCTTGATCTCGTAGAACACCTGGCCGCCAAACTGAGCGTTGTAGCGCTGCTGATCGATCGAGAACGACCCGTCGCCGACGATCGCGATGCCGCGGTCGGTTGCGGCAATGATGTCCTCGTAGCTCTGCTCTTTTTCTCCG
>DATBZT010000310.1:0-6105 GCA_036513055.1 Gemmatimonadaceae bacterium
GCGGCCGAGACTGTCGCGACTCTGCGCGAATTGGGTCTCACCAACGAGAGCAGTGGCGGTGCCCGCTATCGCTTCATCTCGTCGGACGTACCGGACCAGTTTCTACGCGTCGGTCAGCGCTTTCTCGGGGCGCCGATCCACAACGTCGAGACGGTCACCCTCGGCTGAGCCCTCGCGCCATTTCACCAGCTCTATCTGCTCGGGCGTGATCACCAGATACGTCGGGGCATCGAGCCACGATCCGGCGTTGGCGAACACGCCCCGGCCGGGAACGCGCTCGAGAGCAGGGACATGCGAATGCCCGTACACAAGCAGCTCGAGCGACGCGTCCCGCTCCAGCTCGGCGAGAGCAATCGCCCGGAGACCACGTCCTTCGTCGCGCGCCCGGTAATCCCGGCTCGCACCGGAGCTGCCGTTTGCCAGGCGACTTGCCCAGTCGGGATGAATCGCGCGGAAGGCCCGAATGGCGAGCGGGTTGCGCATAATCGGCCGGACCATTCGGTAACCCCGATCCTCCTTGTCACGCAAGCCGTCGCCGTGTTCGACCCGTGATCGCCATCCGGCGATGTCACCCGACCACGGTCCAGCGTGGTAGGTGACGCCGACGTCGTCACGCAGAATGTCCCCTCCCCAGCAGTCATGATTGCCGGCGAGCCAGAGAACCTCGAGCCCGCTGTCCGTCAGCTCGGAAAGCGCCGCGAGGACGCGGAAGGTCGGCCGGGGAATGACCGACTTCCACTCGAACCAGAAATCGAAAAGGTCGCCATTGATCACCAGCGAGCCGGCTCGCGCGCGAAGCTCGCGCAGAAATCTGACGAACGAGCGTTCAACGTCACGGGACGCGACGCCGATGTGCGCATCGGAAACGAGAAAGCAGGGAGAAGCCGGCACAAGGCAATTGTAGCGGAGACGCACACCGTTCACAAACACGCACCGCCTCAGTGTATCCGCGCGGCGGCCTCTTCCAGTATCTTATGAGCATGAGTGGCATGGTCGCGGGTCCACGCGAAAGTTCAATCGAGTTTCGTGTCCGGTACGCCGAGACCGACCAGATGGGGGTGGTGTATCACGCGAACTATCTCGTCTGGTGTGAGATCGGCAGAACGGAGCTCATTCGGCAGCTCGGAACATCCTACGCCGAGCTCGAGCGCAGCGGCGTCGCGCTCGCCGTGATCGATGCCTCCGTGCGTTATCACGCCGCGGCTCGATATGACAATCTGATTCGCGTTCGCACCGTGATCACAGAGGTGCGCTCGCGGACGGTTAGTTTCGATTATCGAATCGAGGACGCACTGACCGGCGAGCGCCTCGCGTCGGCAAGCACCACGCTGGCGTCGCTGAATGGAGAGGGGAAGCTTGTTGCGCTGCCGGAGGAAATCCGAAGAGTCATGGAAAATGCGAGCACGTAACCTCGCTGTGGCCGCGGCGATGTTATGTCTTTTCGGGTCCATCTCGGCGGCCGGCGGGCAAACCACCGCAGCAGCGCGCCGCGACGTGAACCTGTATGCGCGGCTGCTGGCCATGACCGATTCGAGAACCTTCGATCGGGCGCTCGTAGACACCGCGCTTGGCGGCACGTGGGCACCCCTCCGTGCCGCGGCCACTCTCGCCGTGGGACAGATCGGACCGACGCACGGAATTGCCGGCGCGCCCCTGCTTCGCGGACTGCTCGCGGACCGCGATCCGACGGTTGCATCGAATGCCGCATACTCGCTGGGACTCCTGCGCGACTCGGCGTCTGTCATCGCGCTCGCTGCGGCACTCGCCGGTGCGCCGCGCGTGGCTCGCGAGGCAGCGTGGTCGCTCGGTGAGGTTGGAGCGCCTGCCCGCGGCGCAATAACCGCCGCGCTCGCGTCGCCCGGGCCAGACGAAGCGCGCACGATTCAGCTCCTTCTCGCTGCGGCCAAGCTTCGCCCCGTGCCGGTGGCCGACATCCGGCGTTATCTCGCGCGAGGCAGCAAGCCTTCGGTTGTCTGGGCTGCCGCTTACGCAATTGCCCGGACACGCTCCCCAGCAGGAGTGCGCGACCTCGTCTCTCTCGCAAATGAGCCGGGCCTTGTGCAGGCATCTGCCGCCGAGAAACGATCGCTGCCGGCGATGTTGGTATCCGGAAAACCGCCGACGGCGGAGGCTTATGTCTCTGATGTGACTGGCCGTCAGCGCGCACGGGCCGAGGTTGCCCGCGGACTTGCAAAGACCGCCGCAGGCGACTCACTCGCCGATGCGTCGTTTGCCGTTCTCACGCGTCTCGCACTCGATCCTCAGCCGCATGTGCGTATCAATGCCGTGCGGTCGCTCGCCACTTACGGTGTGCGGGCGCGGGCAGCCGTCGTTGCGGCAACTCGCGACGCCGACGCCAACACGCGCATTGCCGCCGCTCAGTCTCTTGGCACGGTGCTCGATTCGGTGACCACCGCCTGGCTGCCGCTGTGGCGCGCGGATACCAGTCTTGCGTTCAGATCTGGCGTGCTCGCGTCAGCCGTTCACGCAGGGGCGAGTCTGCCTCAGTTCGTCAGCTGGCAGGGACATCCCGACTGGCATTATCGCGCAGCGGTGCTCAACGCCGCTGGCGGCTCGCCCAGTACGAGACTGCCCGCGCAGCTCGGCGCCGAAATGATCTCCGACGTCGATCCACGCGTGCGCGCAGCTGCGTACTCGGTGATTGCAGGCAACGACTCGCTCATCACGCCGGCAGCGCACGACGCGCTTGTGCGCGGGCTGTCGGATACTGACTTCATGGTTCGCGCGACATTGCTTGGATCGCTGGCGCGCCGCGCGAGCGCGGCGGATGCAGGCGTGGTTGCGGACGTGTACGACAGAAGTGCCGGGGATTCGTCCAACGACGCTCGCATTGCGGCCATTCAATACCTCGCCGCGGCCTGGAAGCGTGACAGCGCGGCATTTGGCGCGCCGCTGCGGGAAAGGCTTGAACGCATCAAACCGTCGCCGGACCCATTGGTGCGGGCCGAAGCAGTGCACAGCTCGGTGTTTCGGGGGTGGGAGTCGACCTCCGGCACTCCGAGGGCTGTCGAGTGGTATCAATCAATCGTGCGCACTTACGTTCTTCCGGCTCTTGCCGGCAACAGGCAGAAGGCAACGATCCACACGGCGAGAGGAGATCTGGTTCTCGAGTTGTTCGGGGCGGATGCGCCAATCACGGTCAATAATTTCGTGACGCTCGCCCGGTCGGGATACTATCGTGGAACGAGGTTTCATCGGGTCGTTCCGAACTTCGTGGCGCAGGACGGTGATCCACGCGACGACGGCAACGGCGGTCCAGGTTACGCAATCCGCGACGAGATGAATCCGCGCCGCTACGACAGAGGCGCACTCGGCATGGCCCTGTCGGGGCCCGACACCGGAGGCAGTCAGTACTTCATCACACATTCGCCGCAGCCGCACCTCGATGGCCACTACACGGTGTTCGGCCGTCTGGTACGGGGATTTGCCGTCCTCGACGCGATCGTCCAGGGTGATTCAATTCTCGCCGTGCGCGCGCCTTGAGCAGGAGAAGCTTGGTTGCGATTGCCGGTGCGTTGCTGCTGGCCGAAGCGTGCGCGCCGCGGGTGACGCCGCTTCAGGGTGCACCGGCACCTGACCGCACGCTGCCTGCCATTCCGCTCGCCGGAGTTCACCGCCGCGTCGTGTTCAAATGGGACTATGAGGAGAACAGTCTGATGGTCCACGGTGAAGGTGCTATCCGCGCCGCCGCGCCAGACAGCGCGAGAGTCGATCTGTTCCTCGCTGGCGGAGTCTCTGCGGGGCACGCGGTATTGATCGGAGACAGCCTTCGCGGGCCCAACAAGGATCAGGTGCAGAAAGTTCTGCCGCCGCCTTCGATGATGTGGGCAACTCTCGGGCGCTTGGCGATTCCGGCGTTACCTGATACCGTACTCACTGTGGACGGAGAGACGATGTACGCCGACATTGGCCGGCCGGCCGCGTGGCGTGTTACCGTGAAGTCCGGGCGGCTGATGCAGCTCGCCCATCTGAGCGGGGGCCGAATATCCGAGGTGGTGACGCGTGACGATGGTGGACGTCTACTGTATGAAGTCCCCGGAAGGCGAAAGCTCTGGCTCGGGATCATTCGTGATGAGGAGGTTCCGGCTTTCGATGCGGCGATCTGGATTCGTTAGCGTCCTTCTGGCGCTCACCGGATGCGTGTATGGCTTCACCGGCGGTGGGCTGCCCTCGCACGTCCATACGATAGCCATCATTCCGTTCGCCAACCTCACCACGAACGCGGAGATCCAGCGTGAGCTCGCAGACTCCCTGCGCAGCCAGCTGCACGACCGGCTTGGCTTGCGCGACGCCGCCGAAGCGAAGGCCGACGCTATAGTCCGCGGCACGATTCAGCGCTACGAAACCGACATACCGGTGGCCTATAGCGCCACAAACAAGCAGACGCCAAGCGCGCGCCGGCAGCTACAGGTAACAGTCGACATCGAGGTGGTTGACCAGGTGAACGGCAAGACACTCTGGCAGCGCAAGGGGCTGACTGCGGAAGGCGAGTACGAAGAGAGAGGAGAAGCCGTTGGCCGCAGGCAGGCACTTGCCCGGATCATCAGCGACGTCATTCAGGGTGCGCAGTCCCAATGGTAATTGACGCACGCCGCGGGCAAAGGCGAGGCGCCAGCCGGCTCGGTTGTGTAATACAGCTGGCAATCGTTGTCGCCATCATCTACTTCGGCGCCTACGCGGGGCAGGACCTGCTTGATTATTATCGATTCCAGGACGCGATGAAGCAGGAGGCGAGGTTCGCTTCCAAGCGTAGCGATACACAGATCAAGGATCGGCTGCGAATGTTCGCTGACTCCGTTGGTCTGCCGGTGGCGGCTCAGGACATCAACATCGTCCGTGACGAGCTGAGCATCCACATCTGGAGCGAATACGATCAGCCGCTCCGCCTGCCGTTTGACTGGAAGAAATCGATTCACCTCGTGCCATCGGTTTCCACCGGTCTCTGATTCAGCCGTCTTGAGAACGCCATCGGCCAAGATTGCCGCGTCGTGGGCGGACGCGCGGGTGCGGCGGCAGGCCATCAGCGGACGAGTCGTTTTCACCAACGGTGTGTTCGACATTCTTCATCCCGGTCACGTCGACGTTCTCACAGCCGCTCGCTCCCACGGCGACGCGCTCATCGTTGGCTTGAACGGCGATTCATCGGTGCGACGTCTCAAGGGTCCGGGCAGGCCGATTCGCAGCGAAGCCGAGCGCGCGTATGTCCTCGCTGCGCTCGAAGCGGTGGACATCGTCGTGATATTCGAGCAGGACACGCCGCTCGAGCTGGTGCGCGAGCTTCGGCCCGATGTCATCGTCAAGGGCGGCGACTACACGCTGGACTCGATTGTCGGCGCACGCGAAGTTCAAAGCTGGGGAGGGGAGGCGATCGTCGTGCCGCTCACTCCAGGGCAGTCCACATCATCAATCATAGAGAAGCTGAGTGGCAGACAAACGTGAGTTGAGGGCCGGACGCTCGAACGACGAGCTGAGGCCGATCAAGTTCGAACGAGGCGCCGCTCCGTACGCTGAAGGCTCGTGTCTCGTGACGTTCGGAGCGACGCGCGTCTTGTGCACGGCGTCGGTGGAGGAGGGAGTGCCGGCGTGGCGGCGCGGTCGCGGGGAGGGCTGGCTCACCGCCGAATACGCAATGCTCCCCCGCGCGACGCTGACCCGCACATCGCGCGAGCGCTCGCAGCTCGGCGGTCGCACACAGGAAATTCAGCGCCTCATTGGCCGCAGCGTCCGGGCAATGCTCGACGATTTCAAGTTCGGTGAGTTCACCTTGAAGCTCGATTGTGACGTGCTCGTGGCTGATGGCGGGACGCGCACGGCTGCGATAACGGGGGCTTCGGTGGCAATCGTGGACGCGTTCGACTGGATGGTGACTGCAGGAAAGATTCGCGAGACTCCCGTCAAGCGGCGGGTTGCCGCGATCAGTGTCGGCATCGTGGACGGGCAGCCGCGTCTCGACCTCGACTACTCGGAGGACGTGCGGGCCGAGGTCGACATGAACATCGTGATGAGCTCGGCCGCTCAGTTCGTCGAGGTGCAGGGCACTGGTGAACAGGGGACGTTCGACCGCGCCCAGCTCGACGAGCTTCT
>DATBZT010000311.1:0-3979 GCA_036513055.1 Gemmatimonadaceae bacterium
GGACGAGGTCCGGACAGCGGCTGCCGGCCTCGGCTTTCACTCGGTGAAGGTTGTGCCGGCCAACTCGATTGTTCCGCTCTCTGCCGCACGCGCGATTGGAGTCCGTGCAGCTGGTGCCCCGTATGTCTTCATCGCGGAGACACACGCGTATCCCGATCCCGATACGGCGGAAAAACTGGTCGAGCTTCTTTCACGGGAATGGAGCCTTGTCGTTCCGGGGTTTCGCAACGCAAATCCGCGGAACGGAATCAGCTGGGGCGGATTCCTCACCGACTACGGTGCATGGTCGCGCGCGCTTCCTGCCGGTGAGACCCAGCGCGCCCCAGCGCACGACACTGCGTTCCGCCGCTCTGTGCTGATGGAGTTCGGCGACCGGCTGGAGCAGGCTCTCAGCTTTGGCGACGAGCTCTATGTCGGAATGCATGCGCGCGGTCACCGCGCCTGGTTCGAGCCCAGCGCCGGCATACAGCACGTGAATATCGACAGAATCGGACACTGGGTGAGGGAGAGGTACCTCTCGGGCGTTCTCATCGGCGGCAATCGCAGCAGCAAGTGGACGTGGTCGCGGCGTCTTCTATATGTATGCGCGTCACCACTGATACCATTCGTGGTGCTGGCCCGGGTCCAGCGCGGGGTGCGCGAAGTGTCTCAACGTGAGCACCTGCCCGTCGGCACGATTCCGGCCATCGTAGGGGGAGTGCTTCTCAAGGTTGCGGGCGAGGTCAGGGGATATCTCCTCGGTGCGAAGCACGAGCACGAAACCGGGATGACGGCATTCGAGGTCAGGAAGCTGGCCTTCAATGCGGGCGAGGAGACGTGAGCCACGCGGAGTCGCCGCCAGTCCGCGTCGTTGTTCTGGGCTGTGGAGTCATCGCCTATTGGGTTCACCTCAGGCTGCTGCAGAATCTTCCCGGCGCGACGCTTGCTGGCGCTTCGGATCCCGATCCCGACGCGAGGGCACGAGCTCGCACGCTGGTGCGAGTGCCGATCGTCGAAGATTCGCAACAGCTCCTCGAGAACGACAACATCGACGCGGTAGTGATATGCGCGCCAACGCATCTGCATGCGGACCTCGCGACTGCCGCGTGCAAAGCGGCGAAGCACGTCTTCCTCGAGAAGCCGATCGCGACGAACGCGGCCGATTCTCTGCGTGTCATGAATGCGGCCGGGGAAGCCGGAGTATCGGCCATGCTCGGCTTCAATCGCCGTTTCCATCCCATGTTCGAACAGGCGCGCGCGATGATAGCGTCAGGAGAGCTTGGGCGTGTCCGCGCCGTTCAGACGGCGTTCTGCGAGCCAATGTCGTTGACCGACATGGCCAAGTGGAGACGGAGCCGTTCCACGGGCGGTGGAGTGCTTCTGGATCTTGCCTCGCATCACGTCGATCTGCTGCGCTGGTTCCTCGACGATGAGATCGAATTCGCGGAGGCAACGATTTCATCCGACGCAAGCGAGCACGACTCGGCCACCCTCGCGTTGTCTCTGCGCGGAGGCGCACAGGTACAAAGCTTCTTCTCCTATCGGACGGCGAGAGCGGATGTTCTCGAGTTCATTGGAGAGAAGGCGACGCTTCGCATCGACAGGCACGAACCGAACTTTACGCTCAAGGTGGAAAGACGATTCGGCTATGGAACGCGCACCCGCCACGTGGTCCCGAGCCGGAGCGTGGCCGCATGGCGTGTACAGCGTCTGGTGCGTCCTTCGAGGGATCCATCGTATCGCCGCGCGCTTGGCGCGTTCGTCGATTCCATTCGCGGCGCCGCGCCAAGCCTTGCGAGTTTTTCCGATGGCGCTCGTTCGCTCGATGTGATTCTGGCAGCCGAAGCGTCCGCGAAAGCGCATGCGCCGGTGCGAGTTCCAGGGTAAGGCGTGCGTGTACTGATCGTCACTGACTGGAACCGGGGGCAGGGCGGAGCTGAAGCGTACCTCGGCTGGCTGCGATCCGGTCTCATCGCATCCGGCGACAAGGTTCGACTGATGACGAGCAGCGCGGGAACGATGGGCGACGGAACTGCCGAATACGTCGCATATGGAACAGAGCGCGTTGCGGTGCAGGCGTTTCTACAGATCGTCAATCCGTTTGCCGTGCGCCGTATTCGCCGGGCTCTGACTGAATTCCGTCCGAGCGTGGTTCTGGTGAACATGTTCGCGCAGCATCTGTCGCCGGCAATCCTCCACGCACTGGGCGCCGTACCCACGATTCTGGCTGTCTCTGATTACAAGTGCATCTGTCCGATGGGGTCAAAGCTGCGGCCGGACAACAGCCTTTGCGGGTCACGTCCAGGGTGGACGTGTCATACGGCGGGTTGTGTGAGTCTTCCCCACTGGATTCGTGATCAGCCGCGTTACGCACTGCTCCGTTCCGGCGTGGCGAAGGTGGACGCTGTGGTTGCGTGCAGCAACTGGGTACAGCGAGCGCTGGAGTCCGAGGGAATTCAATCCGAGCATATCCAACTTCCGGTTCCCACGCCGGGTGTGACCTATCGCCGCAATCCCTCAGCCGACCCAACATTTCTTTTTTGCGGCCGCCTCGACGTCGAGAAGGGCGTGGAGTATCTCGTCCGGGCTTTTACCGAGGTGCGGCGCACTGCTCCTCGTGCACAGTTACGCATTGCGGGCCGCGGGCCTGAACTCGACCGGCTCGTTGCCCTTGCGGGGGAGCTTGACGTCGGAGACGCCGTTTCCTTCCTCGGCTGGCTTCTGCCGAACGACATCGAAGCAGAGCTGTCACGCGCCTGGGTACTGGTGGCGCCGTCGTTGTGGGCCGAGCCGCTTGGACTGGTAGCTCTCGAGGCAATCGTCCGAGGTGTGCCGGTCATTGCGACATCGACTGGTGGATTCGCCGAGACCGTCGAGGAGAGCGTCAGCGGATTTCTCGTTCCCAACGGCGACGTCGGTGCGCTCGCCGAGCGAATGGCGGCAATCGCGGAGGGGCGTGAATTCCCTGAGCACCGCGTCGCTGACGATGTGATCGCTCGCATCGCGGAGCGTCACAGCATCCGGCATCACGTTGACCGGATGCGAGACGTTTTCCGGCGGACCATAAGTGGTACGGAAGTGAGCAGCACGGCGGCCAACGGACAGAGCCCCGATGAGTAACCTGCAGCTGCGAACGATTTTGTGTTCGGGCTTGCTGCTTTTTTCGGCTGCCGGTTGTACCAAAATCGAAAGCATGGTTAATCCAGGACTTGGCGAGTTTGATTTCTTCGAGCTCAAGCCCGGCAAGTCGATGACGACGGATCAGGCGACAAAACGGCTACGAGTATATGCTGACTCCGCGACCCTTGAGCTGACCGACAGTTTGAACCACACAATGGTTTGCACCCTGCGGCGGTTGCAACCAAGGCTAACTGGTACGCTTCATTGCGAGCCGGATGTGGGGACACGTTTCAAGATCGTGGCTCAGTACGATGTTCACGCTGATACCTGGGGTGCCACGATGTCGTGGTACGACCCGAACTCGGGCTTCCGGCCCGCTGAAAGGTTGGGCTGGGTTGAAGGCTCCTATGAGAGATTCCACCGTAGTACGCCCGAGAGAGAGGCGGCCAATTCACAGGCACTTGTTCACCACAATTACGAGATCGAGCACGCCCGGTAGCCAATGACGGCGATACTTGGGGCCTCAAGTGAGTTCGCGTGAAGGTAACGAGGAAATGACATCGAGAGTTGTACAAAAGAAGAGACCGAACGTGTCATTCCACGTTCGGTCTCGTCTGGCCCACCGAGTGCTCGCTATCCGTGCGTTACCTGCAGAGTCCGCCAGGGGAAGATGTCTTGCAATCGTTCCTGGTCCAGGTGTTCGCGGTTCCGGCGGTGCCCGTACCGGACGTCCCATCGAGGGCGTCGAAGGGATACCATTGGTGAAGTGAAACCACGCGACGGAGAGAGCGGCCAGCCCCCGCAGCGAATCAATCGTTGCGAGTCGAGGCCTTCTCAGCGCGTCGGTCGTCGCGATGTGGCTCAATTTTACCGCCTCAGT
>DATBZT010000312.1:0-2455 GCA_036513055.1 Gemmatimonadaceae bacterium
GCGGCCAAGCCAGGTGAGCGTTTCGGAAGTGATACGACGCACTTTCTCGTCGCGAGTCGCCTGCCAGAGGTGCGCTCCAAGCCGCACCAGCAGAGCGTTGTCGTACAGCATCTTCTCGAAGTGAGGAACGAGCCACACCGCGTCCACGGTGTATCGATGGAAGCCGCCGCCGACCTGATCGTAGAGACCGCCTCGCGACATTTTGCGGAACGATTCGGCCGCCATCTCCAGGGCATAGCTCGTATCGGTGCGCTTCCAGTAGCGTAGCAGAAAATCCAGCGACATTGTCGGCGGAAACTTGGGCGCGCCGTCGAAGCCGCCGTTTGGTATGTCGTAATGCTGGGCCAGAGCGCGATAAGCGAGGTCGAGAGCATGCGCGGTCAGCGCACCCTGGCGCTCCGCCCGGCCTTTCGCAGAGTCGTAGATCTGCCGGAGCTGGACGGAAGTGCTCGTGATTGCGTCCCGGCGACTTGACCAGGCGTCGGCGACAGAATGCAGAACACGCGTAAATGACGGCATTCCCTGACGATCTTCGGGCGGATAGTACGTGCCGCCAAAAAACGGCACTCCCTCGGGAGTGAGAAACACAGTCATCGGCCACCCGCCCTGGCCGGTGAGGGCCTGAACCGCCTGCATGTAGATGCTGTCGAGGTCGGGGCGTTCTTCACGGTCGACTTTGATATTGACGAACAGCTCATTCATCACCCGCGCGGTGTCCTCGTTCTCGAACGACTCGTGTGCCATCACGTGACACCAGTGACAGGCCGCATAGCCAATGCTGAGGAGGATCGGACGGTCCTCAGTCCGCGCGCGGGCGAGGGCTTCAGCGCCCCACGGATACCAGTCAACCGGGTTGTCACGGTGCTGAAGCAGGTAGGGGCTTGTCTCAGCGGCGAGCTTGTTAGGCATCGAGGTCTAAAGACCGGCGGTGGTCGATGTTCTCATCGAACGGCTGTCGTGCGGAAGCTAGCCATTCCGCAATATGCGCTCGACTGCCTTGGCCAGCACCGTTCGCTCGCTCTTGAAAGCGATTGCATCGAGCGCCTCGCTCACTTCCATCCACCGGGCCTCGTTCACCTCGTCATCGTGGTCGGCGATGTTACCCGATACGTACTGCATGGAAAAAAAGTGAACGAATTTGTGGTATCGCACACGGCTTCCGGCAACCGTTGCCTGGTACCAGTACTCCACGGTTTCCATCTTCTCGACAATTGTCGCTTCTATTCCGGCCTCCTCGCGAACCTCGCGGAGCGCAGCAGCTTCGAGGCTCTCACCGGCATCCACGAGCCCCTTCGGAAGCTGCCAGCGGGGCGGCTTGCCAACCGAAATCAAGGCTACGGTCGTTCCACCTTCTTTCTGGCGAAAAACGATCCCGCCGGCGGAGACCTGCGTCTCGGTGCGAATTCCTGCTGCAGTTCTTGGCATTCTGACCGGAAATATCAGGCAAGGGTCCCGTAATCGCGTTAGTTTCCTGCCGCGGCGGAATCGGTTCAAGGCATCACATCTGCAGATTCAAGGCCCGCCGGCGACCACAATGAATGTGAAATCGAAGCCACGAAAGCATACTGGGGAACACTCGACCATGAAATCAGCCGGAGCATCGGACCTCACAGCCTACCTCGAGCAGAATAACGCCCGGATTCACGACGAGCTATTCGAGTTTTTGCGCATTCCAAGCGTGAGCGCCAGGTCGGAGCACAATGCCGATACTGCGCGTGCCGCTGAGTGGGTGAGGCAGTCGATGGAAAAGGTCGGCCTCAAGGCCACGATCCATCCAACGCCGGGGCATCCGATTGTCGTCGGCGAGTGGCGAGGCGCTCCCGGGGCGCCCACTGCGCTGGTTTATGGCCATTACGATGTCCAGCCGGCCGAGCCTCTCAATCTGTGGACGTCGCCGCCCTTTGAGCCGACAGTGCGCGACGGGAGGATCTACGCTCGCGGATCGGTGGACGACAAGGGACAGCTCTTTCTTCACATAAAGGCCATCGAGGCCCATCTGGCCACGCGCTCACGCCTTCCGGTGAACATCGTTCTGATCGCTGAAGGCGAAGAGGAAGTCGGCAGCTCCAACCTCGAGCATTTCATCAGCGAGAACCAGGAGCTTCTGAAGTCCGACGTAGCGGTGATCTCCGACTCGTCGATGTTCGCTCCAGGGCAGCCGTCCATACTGTCTTCGCTGCGCGGACTGGCTTACTTCCAGATCGACGTCGAGGGCCCGATGTGCGATCTGCATTCGGGCAGCTACGGTGGCGCAGTGGTGAATCCGGCAATGGCCATGGCGCATATCATCGCAACGCTGCACGACGAAAACGGGCGCATCGCCATCGACGGGTTCTATGATGATGTACGCGAATGGGAGCCGCGTATTCTCAAGCAGATGCGCGAGTTGCCATTCGACGAGGCGGAATTTCAACGAGACATTGGAGTGCCGGCCCTCGGCGGCGAAGAAGCATAC
>DATBZT010000313.1:0-6476 GCA_036513055.1 Gemmatimonadaceae bacterium
TGTTCAGACCTTCGTCTACGGTGAGCACCGCAGGCAGTGGGAACTCGACAATCTCCTGCGCGCCTTCAAGCTCGCGTTTTGCCGTGCCTTTTCCGTCGGCTACGTCGAGTCGCGAGATGGCGCTGACACAGGGAAGTCCGAGCATCTCGGCGACGATGGGACCGACGATTCCGTTGGACGAGTCGGGCGACATCTTGCCGAAGAGGATCAGATCATAGCCTCCGTCCCTGAGTTCGGCGGCAAGAGCGCCGGCAATGGCGAATCCATCGAATGGTATCCGATCGGCCTTGAGGTGCACGGCGCGGTCGGCTCCCATGCTGAGCGCCTTGCGGATCGTCTCCTGGGCGGCATCAGGTCCGAGTGAGATGACGACAACTTCACCCTGGCCGGCTTTCTCCTTTAGCTGGAGCGCGGCCTCGACTGCCCAGGAATCGAAATCATTTATATCGTACTTGAGTCCCGCCTCGTCCACCGACGTCCCATCAGCGCTGATTTTGAAGCGCACGTCCATGTCCGGGACCCGTTTTATGCAAACGGCGATTTTCAAGCAAATCCCCATGTGAAATATTTCACACAAAGATACCAGAACCGGGCCAACGTCGGTTTCGGGACGAACAAGCGGGGCCCCGACAGACAGTCTGGACCCCGCTCTTCGCTCCGCTTCGAGTGAGCTACACTCGGCGAAGGGAATGTACGGGGGGTGTGTCAGCGAAGCGTCAGTTTGGAGGCGGAACTACTCAACTGAGCGGTGACCGGCAGTCGGTAGCCGGTAGCCGTTCTCAGTTAACCGCTGCCAGTTGCCCGTTGCCCGTTGCCCGTGAACGTCGGCCTCCTGCTGGCTGGACAGAGAAATGCAAAGAGGGATACAATCGAAGTAGGAATCCCAACATGGCCATCCATGACAAGATCAGCATTCCTCACCAGCGCCGCGATCGCAGTCCTTCTCCTCCCCGTCAGGCAGGCATCGGCTCAGCAGGCGGGGTGTGATGCCTCGCTTTGGAAGCACGTCTATAACCCGTCACGACTTCAGGTTCTCGATTCGTGCATCTCCGTAACCGGCGTCATTGACGAGTCCGATGCAGACGATGACGGAGACCAGCACTTTCTCCTCAAGCTGGATCCCGGCCAGGACCGGCTATTGAAGAAGAAGAATGCGAAAAAGAAGGGCGGCGATCTGGTGGTAGAGATTGTCTGCGCGAATCCCGTCAAGCTCAAGAAGGCCCGCACGGCCTGCGCCGGCTACGTAAATCACATTCCCATTCCGCCGGTTGGCGCGCACGTGAAAGTGACCGGCAGCTTCGTCATCGACACACACAACAACTGGACGGAGATCCACCCCGTCTCGCAGATCCAGATAATCAGATAGGAGCCGCCCGGCTAGGGAGCCGCCGGGCGCGCTCCCCCGCTACGCCGGCGGCTGAGGCACGATCCGGATATACGGCTTCGGAGCTTTCCATCCGTCCGGATACGTCTTCTTTGCCTCCTCATCAGAAACCGAGCCCGCGATGATCACGTCCTCGCCCGGCTTCCAGTTCACGGGCGTGGAAACCTTGTGCTTTGCCGTGAGCTGCATCGAGTCCACGACGCGAAGGATCTCGTCGAAGTTGCGGCCGGTCGTCATCGGGTATGAAATCACCAGCTTGATCTTCTTGTCCGGGCCGATGACGTAAACGTTGCGGACGGTCTGATTGTCCGCCGCCGTCCGTCCGTCGCAGCTATCACCCGCCTCGACGGGGAGCATGTCGTAGAGCTTGGAGATACTCAGGTCGGGGTCGCCGATCATCGGAAAATTCACCGCGTAGCCCTGTGTCTCCTCGATGTCCTTCGCCCAGCCGGCGTGACTGGCGACGGGGTCGACGCTCAGCCCGATGATCTTTGTGTTGCGCCGGTCGAAGTCGGGCTTGATCCTGGCCATGTAGCCGAGCTCCGTGGTGCATATCGGGGTGTAGTCCTTGGGATGCGAGAACAGAATTCCCCAGGAGTCGCCGAGCCAGTCGTGAAAGTGGATTCTTCCCTGGGTGGTGTCGGCCGCGAAGTCAGGGGCGGTCTGCCCGATGCGGAGCGTCATTGTTGTTTCCTCGTGAAGGTTGCGCCTGCGGTGCACGCGATATGTGCTCCCTTACGATTTCCTTCAAAATCCGCACCGCCGCTGCGATGGCTTGTGCGAGACATGCTCGCCGGAATAGCTTACGAAGTTGCTCACCCTGGGGCTCGATGAAGCACTGGCAGGAGACATCCCGGATCCTGCAGATGCTCGCGGGACTTGTCGAGCAGGGGCGAGGGGCGGCGCTTGCCACCGTGGTGCACATCCAGGGTTCGGCCTATCGCGGCCCCGGGGCCAAGATGCTCATCGCGGACGATGGCGCGATGGCCGGCAGCGTTAGCGGTGGCTGCCTCGAAGCGGACGTTCGGGAAGTCGCCCTATCGGTAATCCGAGTTGGCGCCCCGCAGCTGCTGCACTACGACACCGGCACAGACGACCAGACGCCATTCGGTCTCGGACTCGGCTGCAATGGCGCAGTGGACATCTTCGTTCAGCGCGCCACCTCACCGGACGTGCTGGAGACCGCGCGGCGGGAAATGCTGCTATTGCAGGGAGACGCCGCATTCGCAGTGTCCACACTCGTGCGCGGAGAGGCTGGGCTGGGGCGCTCGCTCGTTGTCGGGACGGACGGGAAGCTTGCCGGCTCGACGGGCGATGCAGACATGAACCGCGCGATCGTGGCACGCGCCAGCGACATCCTCGGCACGGGCATCTCGCAGCTCCACGATCTCGAGGGTCACCAGGTTTTCACTGAAGTCCTGCGTCCGCCACCATCGCTTGTCGTTCTCGGGGCCGGCGCGGACACGCGCCCGCTTGTCGCCTGCGCGGCAGAGGTCGGATTCCGTGTCACCGTTGTTGACCATCGCGCGGCCTACCTCGAGCCCGATCACTATGCCGACGGGACGCGCCTGGTCGAAGCCCGTCCAGAGTCGAACCTCTCCGATCTTCCGCTCGGCCCGCAAACCTATGCGGTTGTCAAAACGCACTCGCTTGCGCACGACCGTGAATGGGTGAGGCGGCTGCTCGCCAGTCACGTACGTTACATCGGCGTGCTCGGGCCGCACGAGCGCATTGACGAGATTCTGCGCGACCTCGGTTCCGAGGACGACCGCGTGTTCGGACCGGTTGGACTGGACCTGGGCGCCGACGGGCCGGAGCAGATTGCGGTAAGCATCGTGGCGGAACTGCTTGCACTGGTTTCGCGCCGCGAGCCGGGGCATCTCCGGGCGAAGGAGGGCGCCATTCATGCCGGTTGACCGGACAGGTACTGTGGCCGGCGTTGTGCTCGCTGCCGGCTCCTCGACCCGAATGGGCAAGAACAAGCTCCTGTTCGACCTCGACGGGGAGCCGGTTGTGCGCGGTGCTGTGCGCCGGGCCGCGGCCGCCGGTCTTGACCCGGTCATCGCCGTCCTTGGCCACGAGGCCGAGGTGGTGCGGCGCGAGCTCGAGGGTCTCACCCCGCCTTGCCGCATCGTCGTGAACCCTGACTATGCGCGAGGGATCAATTTCTCCCTGAAGGCCGGGATTGCGGCGCTTCCTGCTACAGCTGCCGCAGCGGTCGTCATGCTGGCGGACATGCCGTTCGTGACTGCGCAAATGATCGCGACACTGGTCACGCGGTATCGGGAGAGCGGGGCCCCGCTCGTGATCTCCGATTACGAAGGTGTAAACGCGCCGCCGATGCTGTACGACCGCGTGCTGTTCGACGAGCTCCGGGCAATGGAAGGTGAAGGCTGCGGGAGACAGGTGGTGCGACGCCATCGGGCAACTGCAGCGGTCGTCGGCTGGCCCGTCGGCGCCCTTGCTGATCTTGACGTGCCCAGCGACTACGAGCGGGTCCAGTCGCTGCTCGCCGCAGGATAGCGACATGCGGCCCGAACTTCTCCATTTTGCCTCGGACCTTGCGCGGCGCGGTGAGGGCCGTGTCTTACTACGATCGGGGGTGGCTGAGTAGCGGCGCTGGGGGCGCGCATCCTGTCTCGGCAGGTTACCCGGACAGTCGGTTCAACTCTACGGGAGTAATTCGTGCGCGCCTCGCCCTTCCGCTTCGCTCTTCTGATCGCTTTCCTCGCTGCGCTCGCATGGATGCGATTTGCTGGATCGTATCGGCATGTGTCACAATCTGGCCAATCGGCACTCTGCTCTGTGGACCAACGGGCATCGGCTGCATTATCTACTATTACCAGAAGTAACTGATCACTCACGACCTACCAATCGCAGGTGGACGGTATCGGACCGCTACCTGCTTTTCTCGCGAGACAGAAAGGGCGATAGTGCTCCGTTACGAAATGAGGCAATGGCAAAATGACATCCGTATCTCCTGATGACTGGCGTGCAGTGCGAACGCTCATGCGATGGCGGATGCGGATGATCAGAAACTCGATTGCCGCCGACGCCGGCTTCCTTGGCATCTTCCTAGGCGGTCTTCTCTATCTGGCAATTGTGGTAGTGGTATCCATTCAGGGACGAGCCGGCGGAATCCTCACCCATGAGCTTGCCGGCACAGGTCGGCAACTGGCCATTAGCCTCCTGGGAATGCACCTGTTCGTCGTCGTCTGCATTCAGGGAGGAGCCCTCTACTTCTTTCGGATCAGTCTTCAGGGCGACTTCAGGACAGCGCGTTGGCGCACTCTTCCCGTTAGCCGACGCGACTTGAGGCGGGCATATCTCATTGATTCCCTTCTCAACCCGGGTGCAATCGCCGCACTTATCGCGACGTGGATGCTCGTTTTCGGATATGCGAGACCGTCCACAGCACCCTCTGTGGTCGCTTGCCTGCTGGTCAGCCCGATATTCGTCTACCTGTCGCAGAGCATGTTTATTATCGCTTCCGACTTGCTGAACCGGTTTCGCATCGCAGGATCGTGGTTCTTGTTCCTGCTAATTGCGACCGTGAGCGTGTTGCTCAGCGGCTATGTCGTCAGGCTCGTGTCGGGTGCTCTTCCAGCCTTCATTCGCGGCATGATGCTTGGCCACTCCGTGCGGATTGCGCTTCGGTTGCCGCCTTGGGGCCTTCCTCTCTTTGTGGTCCAGCGCGTAGACTCGGGCCAGAGCCTGGAGTTGTTTGCCTCGTTGATGGCAGCTGTGGCCGGTGGATCTCTTCTCCTGATGGCTGCCAATCGGATCGCCGCCACGACGGAGCTGAATTGACTCGTGAGACTTATGGAGTCTCGACTGCGACATGGGCCTTCCGTTCGCTCAGCCGAAGCCACAGGGTGCGTCTCGCGACAGGTATCGGATTCGTCTTTCATCTCCTGTCAACCGTGACGCTTATCAGCCTCAGTGGAAGACGAGACATCGCCGGATTCGTGTACCTGACGGGATTTATCCCAATCGCGATACTCGCTACGGTAACACAAGGAAATCTTTTTGGCGTAGACCGGGGAAGTACGCTAACGGCGTTTGCCACGCCTGTGTGTGCAAAAACATTCTGCCGCGTCAAGCTCGTCGTAGCGCTCTTATGGACCCTCGGTACTCTCCTTACCGGGTTGGTCGCTGGGCTGACCGTAATCGGACTACGCTTTGTCCCTGTCGCCCTGCTGCAGATTGCCTTCGCATTTCTCCTTTGCGCCGTCGGTGGGATGTTGTCAGTGTTCGCCCCGTCCAGCCGCGCGTACGCGCGGACGACGGCTCAGACGATGTCAGTTACGACGCTGGTTCCGCTCAACGTCGTAAGCCTTCTTGGCATCGGAGGCGCGAGCAAGCTGCTGACATCGGTCAACGAGATCGACATACAGGTAATTCTTGCGTCCGCTTGCATGCTCACGGCTCTGCTGATGGAGATCGCGTCAATCGTGTTTATCGGCAATCTGTTCGAATCTCGAAGAGATCATATCATGGACGCGTTACGGGAGAATCCTTGACGCCGGCGATTGAGATTGAAGGCCTCTCAAAGCGCTATGACTCTGTGCACGCCCTGCGTTCGGTTGACCTGACGGTTGAACGAGGAACGGTTACTGCGCTCCTCGGACCCAACGGAGCAGGCAAGACGACCCTGATGGAGATCATCATGGGCATGCGCCGGCCAACTGAGGGAGTTGTTCGAGTGCTTGGCTGCGATCCGTGGAACGGTTCAGGCGCATCCTGGCGAACGAAGATCGGGTACCTGCCGCAAGAAGTTGTTCCTATCGAGTACCTCACCGGGGTGGAGTACATCGAGTTGATGGCAGAACTCTATTGCGCCGGTACGAACGAGCTGAAGCACCGTCTTCCTGGAGCACTCGACTTTTTCGATTTGAAAGAAGCGCAGAATAAACGCCTCGGGACCTACTCCACCGGAATGAAGAAGAAGATTGTCCTTTGTGGTCTATTCCTTACTCGGCCGGAGATTCTGGTTCTTGACGAGCCGTTTGAAGGACTTGATCCGCATGCGATCCGCCGCTTGCAGGGCTGGATCGTCGAAATGGCGCAGGAGGGGATGACCTTTCTTTTG
>DATBZT010000314.1:0-4009 GCA_036513055.1 Gemmatimonadaceae bacterium
CCGTGAATGTCGCGTTCGTGGGGAGGGAGGCCGAGGTTACAAACGCGTTCCGTGCGGCAGGCTGGGCGGCCGCTGATTCTCTCTCGCGTGCAAGCAAACTCGCCATCGCCAGGAGTGTACTACTCAACCGCCCCGATTCCACGGCCCCGGTGAGCTCGCTCTTTCTCTTTGGGCGACGTCAGGATCTCGCATTCGAGCAAGAGGTCGGTCAGAGCGCGCGGCGACGCCACCACGTGCGGCTGTGGAACGATTCGGCGGCGACGTATGGGGGACGCCCTGTGTGGATCGGAAGTGCGACATTCGATTTGAGTGTCGGCATTAGTCATCGTGGCCTACATCCGACGCACCACATCGCGCCCGATATCGACGAGGAGCGGGACTCGCTCGGGCTCGCTTTATCTCGCGCAGGCCAGGCGTTCGCGACATTCCGGGTTACAGGCGTCGGCGTTCGCGTGAATGCTTACAACGCCGAAGGTGACCGGTACGACACCGACGGCGAGCTACGAGTCGTGATCGTGCCCCCGAACAATGTCAAACACGCGGCGCCCGTCGATGCCGGTGTGCCGCCCGCGGTGGCCATGAAGGATCGCCTCTGGGGCTGGGCCCATCGCTTTCTGCGGTCGCGATCTCCGTAAAATGGATGAGATCTTTAGCTGGCGGCCCTTATTTGAGGTTGCGGAAATTCATCCCCAAACCTTGATTGAGCAACGAAACCCCGGCGCGTTGAAGGGTATTAACTTCGCGGATTGAATTCGTTTACAAGGAGCGGACAAATGGAATTCAGCCTTCCCCACCTTTTGATGGCCTTGTTGGTCTTTGTGCTGCTTTTCGGCGCAAAAAAAATTCCGGAGATTGCCGGATCGATGGGCAAGGGAATCAAAGAGTTCAAAAAGGGTATGAACGAAGCGTTTCAAGACGACCCCAGGCAGCCATCGCTACGGGATGACCAGCGAGCACTGACCTCGCGACAGGACTCCGCCTCCAACGTCGAGGAAGAACCTCGCCGCGAGCCAAAGCGGCTGGTCGACTAGCGCCGCGCTACGAGGTAACTGCGGGCCGTCGAACGTAAAAGTACTTCGTTTTTACCCTGCATGAAATTCGTCTCGGCGGTGCTTGCTTCAGCGTTCCTGGGGCTATTCCCGGGACGCGCCGGCGGGCAGTTTGTCGACAGAGCGCTCTCGTCAGCCGTGGGCGGCTCGATCGGCGGCATCGGCGGCATCGTCCTCGCGCTTCCCGAAGGTTGCGGCGGGGTGTTCTCCGACAACGTGTGTCGCCTTCCAATCATGGTGAAGGGTTTTGCGGCCGGGAACATTCTCGGCTCGGCGTTCTGGGCTGCGCAATCCAGGGTGCCATCATCCTGTCCGTTCGCCGAGAGACTCGGCAGAAGCTTGATTGGGTCCATCGCCGGTGCGGGAATCGGGGTTGCCGGCGTATCTCGCACACATGGAAATTTGCGGATCGGGTTGTCGCCCCTGGTTCAGTTGGCGGAGGGCGTCGGGGCCGCGGCAATGCTCGGCCCATGCAGGAATCCAGGTCTCAACGCCTCCACCTCGACAACCGTCGATTCTGCTCGCGCGTGCGACAATCCGTCCCGGGAGCTGGTACGGAACGCGACTGTCGCCGGTCTCGCGGGAGGCTATGCCGCCCTTCATGTGTATTTCTCCCGCGAATGGTGGTCGGCAAACCCCGCCAAACACTGGTTCATCGCCAATGACTGGGACCAGAACGAGCGCGACGAAGATAAGCTCGGCCACCTCTTTGGTGGTTATCAGCTCACAAGGGTAACGTCTGAATTGCTTCAGGCCGGATGCGTGCCGCCGTCACGAGCCGCCATTCTTGGCGCTCTTTACGCCTGGGTTTTCCAGTTCCAGATCGAAGAGTGGGATGGAACGCAGGCAATCTACGGCTTCAATCCCTCGGATCTCATTGCCGACGCCGGCGGTGCAGTATTGGCTGTGGCTCAACAGCACACCAAGGCGCTGCAATCCATCAAACCAACCTTTTCATATCGGCCAACTGAGGCGTATCGCAGGCGAAATGAGCCAGGACACTTTGGGCAACCGCGTGCAACCACCGACTACGCGGGTCAAACGTACTGGTTCTCGACGGACGTGAATTCGCTGCTCCCCGATCGCGCGAAGCCCTTCTGGCCAGCCTTCATCAGACTTTCGCCGGGATATTCGATCACTGATTATGTCGACCCGCGAACCGGCGCTCCGATCAGAGCGAAACGAAAATTTCTGGTGTCGCTCGATCTTGATCCGGAACGCCTGCCTGGTGACAACCCTGTGTGGCGAGCCATAAAACATGAGCTGAGCTTCCTTCACGTACCTGGGCCAACTCTGCAATTCACGCCTGAACGGAACTTTTTCCTAACTTACTGAACTGCCACAATCGGAGCACATGCCATCATTTGAAAGCAGGGTGAAATGCACAGTTGCTCCGACGGGCCATTTGGCCATTCGATTCGGCTGCGCGTTCGTCGCCGCACTTCTTCTCTTTCAATCCGGTGCCGACGCTATACAGGCGCAGTCGAGTGATTCGGCATCGGTCCAGCCCATCGGCCCTTCGGCTTACCTCCCTCTCGATGATCCGGCATACGCGATCATCGATGCCCTGCAATCGCGTGGCGTGCTCAGATCTCTCTCGATGCTGGAGCGGCCGTACACCATCGGCGCCGTTGAACGGGCCGTAGGCCGTGATTCCTCGGATGACACGTTCAAGCAGTCGCTGCTAAGCGAGCTGCTTCGCGTGATTGGCAAGTATCAGCTTCCTGCGCCTTCTGATTCGAATGCAACACTCCGTCTGCTTGTCAACGGAGAGGTCTATGTTACCGCTCAAAGATCAGCTCGCCGAGAGCTGATGCTGGGAGATACGATCGCCGGCGTATACCCGGCGGTTTTGGGACGGGCGATCGTCCAGGGAGGTTCGTGGATAGCCGCCGCCCGTATCATTGGTGATAATCGCTTGAAGCACGATCCGGAATTCTTCGGAAAGATAGACAAGAAGCTCGCAGGCCGAACAGAGGATGCGTATTTGGCGGGCCAGTGGCGATTCGGTGAGATTTTCTTCGGACGCCTGGGCCGCAACTGGGGTCCGCCAATGGTCGACGGTCTGCTTCTTGGGCACTATGCGTATACCTACGATCACCTCGCATTGACCCTTGGCGTCCCGGCATTTCATCTGACGACCATTGCCGCGCGACTCGATGATCGAGCGATCCCGCCTGATACCGTTGCGCAACGCTACTTCTCGATTCACCGGCTCTCGGGCCGATGGCGCAGACTCGAGATTGCGGCAAGTGAAGCGATTGTCTACGGCGGCCGGGGACGTGGATTCGAGCCGAAGTGGCTGAATCCGATCAATGGATTTTATCTCTCCCAGCTGAACGAATCGCCCAACATCAACGGAAGTTCCGGCAGCGACGGGAACATGAGCTACGGCCTCGAGGCGGCGCTGGATGAAACTCCTCTTGGTATTCTGCGCGGTGAATTCCAGCTCGACGACGTGGCGGTCAACAGCTGCGATACGTTCTGCAAAAAACCTCCCAGTTACGGACTCACTGTCAGCGCCGACGGCATCCGAGTTCCGGGAGGGACGCGACTCGGCGATCCGAGGGCGTTTGCATGGTACACTCGCGTGACGAACCTCACTTATCGAAACGCAACGTCATTCGAGCAATACATGTTCGAGAATGTTGGACTTGGAAGAGGTTTTTCGGATTATGATGAGGTGAGGTTGGGCGTGGACGTCGTTGCTCGTTCGCGTATCCCGCTGAAGCTCTATGCCGCAGAACGACGACAGGGCGAGGGCGATTATCGAATCCCTCAGCCGCCTCCAGCCGAGTTTCCGGCAACTCCCACCTTCCTGAGTGGAGTCGTGGAGCGTATTTGGAGGGTCGGCGTGTCGGGCGCCGGGAGGCTTGCGACGGCAGTCGAGTTCAGCGGCGACTTCGGCTACAACAACGTCCGGAACGCGGACCACGTCATCGGTCGGCGACGGAGTGGCA
>DATBZT010000315.1:0-7557 GCA_036513055.1 Gemmatimonadaceae bacterium
CTTCGCGACACGACGCTGCCGGCACATGACGTCCATGGCCGGTCGACGATAGTGCAGCTGACGTGGGACGAGCTCGACCGGCGCTTTGGCCGGCGATAGCGTTCCGGTCATCTGCGGTCCGACCGCGGCGGGAAAGTCGGACATCGCGCTCCGTCTCGCTCTCGAGTACGGAGCGACGATCATCAGTGCCGACTCGAGACAGGTCTACCGCGGTTTCGACATCGGCACCGCCAAGCCGTCCCCAAGCGAGATGCGAACGGTGCCCCACCGCGGAATCGATGTGGCCGAGCCCACCGAACGTTATTCAGCTTCGAGGTGGGCGACCGCGGCAGTCGGCTGGATCGCTGAAGCAAGGGACGCGCGTCGCACGCCAATGATCGTCGGGGGCACCGGATTTTACATTCGGGCATTGTTTCATCCCCTGTTCGACGCCCCGGAGGTTGACGCCGTCCGTCGCGCCAGACTCGCCGGCTGGATGGATGAGCTGTCCATCGTCGAGCTTCGCCGCATCTGCGGGACACTGGACAGGGAGAAGGCGCACCTGGGCAGAGCGCAGTTGTCGCGTGCCATCGAGACCGCGCTTCTGGCAGGGAGTCGCCTGAGCGACCTGCAGAGACTGTCGGCGCGATCGCGCGCCGGAAGGTCGGCGAGCGCCGCGAGCGAACCCGTACTCACGCCGCGCTATCTGATAGTCGACCCGGTAGATGCGCTCCCTGCACACATCGAGCGCCGTGTCGACGCAATGCTCGACGGCGGCTGGCCGGACGAGGTGAGGTCACTGATGGCGCACGTTCCCGCCGATGCGCCGGCGTGGCAAGCCAGCGGATACCGCGTAGTAAGGGAGCTTGTCGAAGGCACGACTGATTTGTCATCGGCGCGGTCCAGAATCATTATTGAGACGCGACAATACGCGAAGCGGCAGCGAACCTGGTTCCGGCATCAGCTTGACGCGGCCAGGATAACGCGGGTCAATCCGGATGCTCCGGATTGCGCTGCGGCCGTCGAACGGTGGTGGAAGGAGCTCACTTGAAAATCGGAATCACCTGCTATCCCACTTACGGCGGCTCGGGCGCCGTCGCCACAGAGCTCGGCATCGCGCTCGCTGGCCGCGGTCACGAGATTCACTTCATCACCTATCGCCAGCCGTTCAGGCTGCCCGCCTTTCTGCCCAACGTCTTCTTTCATGAAGTCGACGTTGGACGGTATCCGCTGTTCGAGTTCCCGCCGTACGACCTTGCGCTCGCCGTTCGCATGCACGAGGTGGTGCTGACACACGGACTGCAGATCCTGCACTGCCATTACGCAATTCCGCATGCCACCAGTGCGTGGATTGCGCGCGAGATGCTGCGCCAGCAGCACAACGACGTAAAGGTCATCACGACGCTTCACGGCACCGACATCACGCTGGTAGGGCAGGACCCGTCGTTCAACGCCATCACGAAATTCTCCATCGAGAAGTCCGATCGGCTGACCGCCGTCTCCGCATTTCTTCGAGAGGAGACGTACAACGCGTTCGGGTGCGCGTCATGCGACGTCAAGGTGATCCACAACTTCATCGATCCCGACGTCTACAATCGCCGGCGCTACGCGAGCTCGATGAGGAATCAGCTGAGCGCGCCATTACCTGTTCTGATGCACATATCGAACTTTCGCCGGGTGAAGCGGGTGCGCGACATCATCGGGATCTTCGCCCGGGTCAATGCGGAGATTCCCAGCCGGCTCATCATGATCGGCGACGGCCCCGATCGCACGCTTGCCGAGGACGAGACGCGGAGGCTGGGAATCGAGTCCTCCGTTTCATTTCTCGGAAAGATCGACAACGTCGCGCCGCTGCTCGCGACGGCCGACCTTTTTCTCCTCCCGACGGAAAGCGAGTCGTTCGGACTGAGCGCACTGGAGGCCCTGGCATCGGGCGTGCCCGTGATCGGCGCGGACGCCGGCGGTCTCCCCGAAGTCGTGCGCAACGGCGAGACCGGATTTCTTTGCAAGGTTGGCGACGTCGAGGCGATGGCGGCGGCGGCCCTCGACCTGCTCCGAAACCCCGACAAGTGGAAGGCGATGAGTGATCTGGGGGCCGCCGACGCACGCGCCCGTTTCTCGCAGGACGAAATAGTCAGTCAGTACGAGCAGATGTATGAAACCTCTCTCACCAGTGATCCCGCGCCATGACGACTTTTCAGGCGCTCGTGCTCGGCCTCGTTCAAGGGCTCACCGAGTTTCTTCCCATCAGCAGCTCGGCGCACCTGGCGCTCATACCATGGCTGTTTGGATGGCAGGACCCGGGACTGGCCTTCGACGTCGCGCTGCATTTCGGCACTCTCATCGCCGTCCTCTGGTATTTCCGGGAAGAATGGGGACAACTGATTGTTGCGGCCGTATCCATCGTTCGGAAACGCCGCATCGAGACGGTCGAGGAGAAACGTGTGGTGTTTCTCATACTCGCGACGATACCCGGCGCGATCGCCGGCCTGCTGCTGGAAAAGAAAGCGGAGACTGCCTTCCGCGCTCCGGCGCTGACGGCGACGGCACTCATCGTGATGGGAATAATCCTCTGGGCGGCAGACCGTTTCTCACGGAGAGAGCGTGAGCTTTCGACGATGCGGTGGCTCGACTCTCTCCTGATCGGCGTGTCGCAGGTTTTCGCGCTCTTGCCGGGTGTGTCGCGGTCCGGCTCGACCATCACAACCGGCCGCCTGCTCCGATTGGATCGCCAGAGCGCCGCGGTGTTCAGCTTTCTCATGAGCATGCCGATCATTGCCGCGGCCGTCGTTTTGAAGGGGCCCGGGGTGCTTCGCTCCGGCGGGCTCTCGCCTCAGTTGATCGTGGGAGTTCTTGCCGCAGCCGCCAGCAGCTGGCTCGCGATCGCGATTTTGCTGCGCTATGTCATCCGGCATAGCTTCGGCATTTTCGCGCTCTACAGGATTGTCCTCGGCATCGCGGTGTTCGCGGTCCTCTACGCGCGTGGCTGACGAGAATTATCTCGACGGGTATTCGGCGACGGAGCTCGCCAGTGAGCTGGATCTGCCGGCGGTCGAGCTTCTGGCAAGTACTGACTCCACACTCGACGTTGCGCACCGGCTGGCGGGGGAGGGTGCCCGTCCAGGCACACTCGTCATCGCCGACGAGCAGACGCAGGGTCGCGGAAGGACTGGCGCTCGCTGGTCGTCCGCGCCGGGCGCCGGGCTCTGGATCACCCTCATCGAGCGGCCGTCGGACAGCTCGGGCGTCGAGGTGCTCTCGATTCGGGTTGGCATTCGTGCCGCTCGTGCTCTCGACCGCTTTGCCGCCGAGCCAATCCGGCTCAAGTGGCCGAATGATCTCTATGTGGGCGGCGGCAAGCTCGCCGGCATTCTGATCGAAGCGCGGTGGCGGGAGTCGCGCCTCGAGTGGGTTGCGGTTGGGATCGGAATCAACGTTGCCGTCCCGGAAGACTTGCCGGGCGCTGTGGGGCTCGATCCGGGCACGAGACGAATTGAGGTTCTGGCGGAGCTGCTTCCCGAACTTCGCCAGGCGGCTGCGGCGACCGGAGAGCTCACTGCGCGAGAGCTGATCGAGTTCGATACCCGGGACATGGCCCGCGGCCACCGCTGCCTCGAGCCGGCCCAGGGAACGGTTCGCGGCATCAGTGCATCCGGCGAGCTGCTCGTTGCGCTCGCCGACACAGTCGCCAGATTCCGCTCCGGCTCACTCGTCCTCGACCGCTCCCCATGATTCTCGCATTCGACATCGGCAACACCGAGACAACCGCCGCCCTCTTCGATGGCGCAGCCGTTGGCCCGCACTGGCGGCTGACGACAAATCTTCCCCGTACGCCCGACGAGTACGTCCTCCTCCTCCGGTCCCTGCTTCAGGCATCCGCGATAGACGTGGCAACCGTGACGGGCTCGGCTATCTGCTCGGTGGTCCCACCCGCTACGCAGACGCTCATTCACGCGTGCCTCGAGTGCTTCGGCCGTGCGCCGGCGATCATCGATGCGCGCGCCGCGCTGCCTATCCGGCTCGAGGTTGACGAGCCCCTGACCGTCGGCGCCGACCGCATCGCCAACACGCTGGCCGCGAGCCGGCTGCACAAGCGCGACACGATCGTGGTGGACCTCGGCACCGCCTCTACATATGACTGCATCACGGCCGATGGGGCCTTCATCGGCGGCATCATTCAGCCGGGTATCGGGACTTCGGCCGAGACGCTCTTCCGGCGTACAGCGCAGCTGGCGGCAACGGATCTCACGCCTCCGCAGAAGGTGATTGGTACCCGCACCGACGAGTGCATCAGGTCGGGAGTGCTTTATGGAGCCGCCGATTCGATCGACGGGCTCGTCGGGCGAATCAAAAAGGAGTGGGCTGTTCCAAACCCGCTCGTCATTGCAACCGGCGGTTACGCCGAGATCCTCCGCCCGTATTGCCAGTCGTTTGATGTGGTCGATGCCTTTCTCACCCTCCAGGGTGTCCGGCTGGGTTACGAGCTGCTGACTGGCTAGAGATTGCGGTTGCAGACGGCGGTGATATTATTTCTCCGTCGCCACCGACTATATGGAGGTCAATATGTTGCGAGCAGTGCTTTCCACCACGGCAACAGCGGCGCTCGTTCTCGGACTGGCCGGAACTGCCGTCGCGCAGAGTAAAGCGGCAAACATCGCGAGCGCGATGGCTGCCGCGCCCGCGTCCGTAGCCAAGAACGCGACAATCAAGGACTGGCCCGACAAGAACGGGAACATGGCTGTGCTCCGGGAAGGCTCGAATGGCTGGACCTGCCTGCCGAGTCACCCGAAAACCAGAATTCTCACCAATGACGCCATGTGTATGGACGGGAATTTCGGCGATCTCATTGGGGCGCTGATGAGCAACAAGCCTCCGGCATTGAAGGGAGTGGGCTACTCATACATGCTCAGCGCCGATGACTGGGAGAGCAACACCGATCCCATGGCGCAGAAGGAGACAGCGGATAATCAGTGGCACCATGTCCGGCCGCACGTCATGGTTGTCTACCCCGATAAGGCCATGCTCGCCGGCATCCCCACGCGTCCGAGTACGAACGGGCCGTATGTGATGTGGTCGTCCACTCCGTACGCCCACGTCATGTGGCCGGTGAAATAGAGCAGATACAAGTCGTTTCACGAGGGCGGGTGACCGCTTGAAATAGGCCCCCGGACCGGGTAGGTTTAGGGCTGTTAGCACTCGTGGCAGAAGAGTGCTAACAGCTCTTTTTTTGTCCTGTTTCCAGCCATTTCAAGCACGAGGGATGCACAATATGGCCACAAAACCCAGCATTAAGGTAAATCCTCTTTCCGACCGCGTCGTTGTTCGCGCGATGGAAGAGACGGAGCAGATGCGCGGCGGACTCTTCATCCCGGACACCGCCAAGGAAAAGCCGCAGCAGGGAGAGATCATCTTCGTCGGCCCCGGCAAGTACGAAGACGGCAAGCTCATCCCCATGACCTGCAAGGTCGGCGACAAGGTCCTCTACGGGAAGTACAGCGGCACCGAGGTCACCCTCGATAACGAGCCTTTCCTGATTCTCCGCGAGTCCGATGTTCTCGCGGTCATCGGCTAAACCTGAAACGACAGAGATATCCACATGGCAGCCAAAGAACTCATTTTCAATACTGAAGCCCGCGCAGCTCTCAAGCGCGGTGTCGATCAGCTCGCCGAGGCGGTGAAGGTCACCCTCGGCCCGAAGGGCAGAAACGTCGTCATCGACAAGAAGTTCGGTGCCCCGACCATCACCAAGGATGGCGTCACCGTAGCGAAGGAAATCGAGCTTTCCGATCCGCTCGAGAACATGGGCGCGCAGATGGTGAAGGAAGTCGCGACGAAGACGTCAGACCTCGCCGGAGACGGCACCACGACCGCCACGATCCTCGCGCAGGCGATTTTCCGGGAAGGCCTCAAGAACGTTACCGCAGGCGTGAACCCGATGGCACTCAAGCGCGGCATCGACAAGGGTGTCGCAGCGGTTGTTGAAGCGCTCAAGCAGATGAGCGTCGCGACCAACGGCAAGAAGGAGATCGCACAGGTTGGCTCGATCTCGGCCAACAATGACAAGGAGATCGGCGATCTGATCGCCGAGGCGATGGAGAAGGTCGGCAAGGACGGCGTCATCACCGTTGAAGAGGCGAAAGGCCTCGAGACGACGCTGGAGACGGTCGAGGGCATGCAGTTCGACCGCGGTTACCTGTCGCCGTACTTCGTCACCGATCCCGAAAAGATGGAAGCCGTCCTCGAGGACGCGCTGATCCTGATTCACGACAAGAAGATCTCGTCGATGAAGGATCTCCTGCCGATTCTCGAGAAGGTTGCACAGCTCGGCAAGCCGCTGCTCATCATCGCCGAGGACATCGAAGGCGAGGCACTGGCGACGCTGGTCGTCAACAAGCTCCGCGGCACGCTGCGCGTTTGCGCGGTTAAGGCTCCGGGGTTCGGCGATCGTCGCAAGGCGATGCTGGCCGACGTTGCGGTTCTGACCGGGGGCCAGGTCATCTCCGAGGAAGTCGGCTTCAAGCTCGAGAACGCGGTTGTCACCGACCTCGGCAAGGCCAAGCGGATTGTTGTCGACAAGGACAACACGACGCTGATCGATGGCGCCGGCGAGGACGACAAGATTCAGGGACGCATCAAGGAGATCAAGGGAGCGATCGAGAAGACGACGTCCGACTACGACAAGGAGAAGCTGCAGGAGCGGCTGGCGAAGATTGCCGGCGGCGTTGCGGTGATCAATGTTGGAGCGGCCACCGAGAGCGAGATGAAGGAGAAGAAGGCTCGCGTCGAGGACGCGCTGCATGCAACCCGTGCGGCAGTCGAAGAGGGAATTGTCCCGGGCGGCGGAGTCGCGCTCGTCCGTGCGCAGAAAGTTCTCAAGGCGCTCAAGCTGGAAGACAGTGACGAGCAAATCGGTGTCGGCATCGTCAGCCGCGCCATCGAGGAGCCGATCCGGATGATCGTCCAGAATGCCGGCGGCGAAGGCTCGATCGTGATCGAGAAGGTTCGCAACTCGAAGGACGCGAACTATGGATACAACGCTCTCACCGACCAGTACGAGAACCTTGTCGAGGCGGGAGTCATCGATCCGACAAAGGTGACGCGCACCGCGCTTCAGAACGCCGCGTCGATCGCCGGGCTGCTTCTCACGACCGAAGCGCTGATCGTGGAGAAGAAGGAGCCGCAGGGCAACGCGCCGCAGGGCGGGCCGCCGGGCGGCATGGGCGGCATGTACTAGCACTTGCTGGACTGAGAATAGAAGCGGGGGTCGCGATGAGCGGCCCCCGTTTTCTTAGGTGATAACAACGGGCTGTTCAGCAGTTCAATCGGTAATGACCATCTCCACTTTCCTCGGCAGGTGGACGGTGTGCGTCTCCCCCTTCTCGATCGCGTTCTGGTACCAGCTCGAGTCCTTGCCCACACCCGCTGCTTCCATGACACGCATTGCCAGGTCCGCCGCCTCGTCCGGGTCCATTCGCAGGCAGCCGTGCGATGCCGCGCTCCCGATCGTTTCCAGCTGGTCTGTTCCGTGGATGTAGTAGTCCGGCTCCCGGAAAAAAATCTTCACCAGCTTCATCGGAT
>DATBZT010000316.1:0-3742 GCA_036513055.1 Gemmatimonadaceae bacterium
CGGACGGGCTCCCCCCTGATGAAGCCTAAACCCTCTCCGTGCAGGGCTGGGAACTGCGGCAACGATGCGACCGATGTCGAGCGACGGAACACGCGGAGCGGAAGCCATCACTGACCGCAGAAGATCGAGCTCCACAGCGCAGTTTGCACACGACGCAACATGTGCGTCGACTTCGGCCGCCCGTGCAGCACTGAGGCTTCCATGGATCAGGTCCGGCAACGCATCGCGCATTTCCACGCTCACACATTCAGTCATTCAGAAACTCCTTCACAGCGCGAACGGCGTTGTGGTAATGAACTCGCGCGGCACCCTCGGTTGTCTCGAGAACCTCCGCAATCTCCTTGTACGACAGCCCCTGCTCCACTCGAAGCGTGAACACCTCGCGCTGCATCGGCGAAAGTGCTCCCACCGCCTTCCGCACCTGTGTCGCTGTCTCCTGCGCAACCATTCCGTCGAGCGCGTTGTACTCGGTCGCGGCCTCCGATGCCTCTATCGGCACAAGGCTATGCTGTCGTCTCTCCGCGCGTCGCCGGTCGAGCATCAGGCGCCGCTCGATGGTGAACAGCCACGTTCGGAGCGAGCTCTCCCCGCGGAAAGCGTCGAGCGAGCCGAACGCCCGCACAAACGTGTCCTGCACCAGCTCTTCGATCTCCTCCCGCTCTCCCGCGCTCGTCGCGAACCGCGCCAGCGAGTCGGCATGCCGGCTGACGAGCTCGGTTGCCGCTCGCGAGTCGCCTGCCTTCCACCGCTCGATCAACACCTTGTCGGTGTCCCCGGCGGCCCCTCGGGATAAAGGATTCATTCAATCGTCTGGTAGACGCTATCGAGCGTCAAATGTTAATGCGTAAGATTATGGCTTCCGCTACCCGAAAGATGCGACAGCCAGCGATCAAACCCGAAGTCATCGCACACCGTGGTCTCCGTGACAGATACCCCGAGAATTCTGTTCCGGCTTTTCTCGCCGCGCTCGACGCGGGCGTTGACGCAATCGAGCTGGACGTGCACGCGACCCGCGACGGCGTGGTCGTGGTTCACCACGATTTCACACTTTCGGGCAACGACGGCTCCGCATTCCGGGGACGCGCAATCAGCACTATCGACTTCAACGAGCTTTCTGTTTACGAGATTGCACCAGGAGTCGGAGTGCCTTCGCTCGAAACCGTGCTTCGCGCCGTCGCCGGGCGAGCAAAGGTCTACATCGAGATAAAGGCGCGCAACATCGAAGCGCTCGTTGCCTCGGTGCTCGACCTGGTTACCGAAGCTACGGGGAAATGCGCCGTCCATTCATTCGACCATCGGATAATCCGAAGTTTCAATGCTTTGGCTCCCCACGTGCCGACCGGAATACTGCTCGTGGGTTATCCGGTGGACGTCCCTTCGTTGCTCAGGGCGGCGCACGCTCGCGACCTGTGGCAGGTATGCGACTTCATCGACGGCGAGCTCATCAGCTCCGTCCACAACATGGGCGGTCGCGTTGTGGGCTGGACTTGCAATGAATCCTCGGACTGGACGCGCCTTCGAGCGCTCGGCGTAGACGCCGTGTGCACCGACAGAAGCGCCGACCTCGTCGAATGGCTTGGCGGCAAATGAAGTGAGTGCCGACCCGTCCATAATTCTCTTACAACACCGGCTGATGCTGGGTCTCGTCCCCCACGGTATGTTTCCGCGTCCATGGTGGATGGCTGTGCCGGCCGCAAATGCACAACAGGAGAAAAGGATTCCGATGCGTCAGTCTTCTATTGTTTGTCTGGTTGCTCTGCTTGCGTTCACGTCGTGCAGGCCGGCCGCCACATCACAGCGCCCTTCGCCGAACGACTCCACCGCGGCGAAGAACGGTCTCGGATCGACCTCGGTTCCAAATGCCGATCCGTTTCCCAGCACGTACACGCGGTTCCCGTCCACGCCACTCGTCATCCGCAACGTCAACATAATGACCGCTGCCGGCCCGATGATTCGGAACGGCGCGATTGCCGTTGCTGACGGAAAGATCGTCGCTGTTGGCCAGACGGTGGACGCGCCGGCCGGCGCGGTGGTGATCGACGGCGCCGGCAAGTACGTGACTCCGGGCATCATCGACGTTCACTCGCACCTTGGTGTTTACGCTGCTCCGGGCGTTGACGCCCTGAGCGACGGAAATGAAGCCACGAATCCGATCACGCCAAATGTGTGGGCCGAGCACTCGGTGTGGCCGCAGGATCCGCAGTTCCCGCGGAATCTGGCTGGTGGAGTCACCACTCTTCAGGTGCTGCCGGGATCCGCAAACCTCATTGGCGGGCGAAGCGTCGTGCTGAAGGTCGTGCCCGCGCGAACGGTTCAGGGCATGAAATTCCCCGGGGCAAAGTATGGCCTGAAGATGGCGTGCGGTGAAAACCCCAAGCGCGTTTACGCACAGCGCGGACCCTCGACTCGAATGGGAAACGTGGCGGGCTATCGCGCTGCCTGGATCAATGCCGAGGCCTACCGTCGAAAGTGGGACAAATGGAATGCCGATCACAAAGGCGACCCGCCGGTGCGAGACCTTGGCAACGAGACGCTCGCCGAGGTTCTTCGCGGCAACATGCTTGTCCACACTCATTGTTACCGGGCAGACGAGATGGCACAGATGATCGACATCGCGCACGAGTTCGGATACAAGATCCGCTCGTTCCATCACGCAGTCGAGGCATATAAGGTGGCGGACCTGCTGGCAAAGGAAGGAATCGGCGCCAGCGTCTGGGCCGACTGGGGAACCTTCAAGATGGAAGCAATGGACGCCGTCAGGGCAAACCTCGCGATGGTCGATCACCAGCCTGGATCGCACGCGATGATTCACTCTGACGATCCGTCGGGCTCGCAGCGTCTGAACCAGGAAGTCGCGAAAGCAATGAAAGCCGGCATCGAAGCGGGCATTCCGATTACCGAGGACCAGGCGGTGAAGTGGATGACGATCAATCCGGCGTGGGCACTCGGGCTCGATGACAAAATCGGGTCAATCGAGAAAGGCAAGAATGCCGACCTCGTTCTCTGGTCCGCCGATCCCTTCAGCGTTTATGCGCGTACGGAAAAAGTATGGATCGACGGCGCTTTGCTTTATGATCGCTCCGACCCGTCCGAACAATGGCGCACCGACTTCGAGCTCGGCTTCGTACCGACGAGGATCCGCTGACAATGACGATCAACAGAGCTTTCAGAGCTGCCGCGCTCGTATCCTCAGCGCTTGCCTGCCTTGCCGTTGCGCAAAACGCCGCAGCGCAAACAATCGCCATTACCGGCGGCAAGGTTTTTCCGGTATCAGGCCCGCCAATCGAGAACGGCACGGTCGTAATCAGCAACGGACGGATTGTGAGTGTCGGCGCCGGCGTGGCGATTCCGGCCGATGCCCAGCGAATTGACGCCACAGGAAAATGGGTCACTCCGGGACTGATCAACTCGGCCACGCAACTTGGCCTGGTGGAGATTGGCCAGGTGTCGGACACTCGCGACATGCGGGCTCGCGGCAAGGATAACATTGCCGCGTCATTCACCGTGTGGGAGGGTCTCAATCCGAGCTCCGTGATGCTCGCTCCGGCGCGGAAGGAAGGAGTCACGACATTCGTGATTCTTCCAACGGGTGGGCTGGTGGCCGGTCAGGCGGCGATAGTGGACCTCGTCGACGGTACGACCACCGACATGATCATGCGATCGCCCGTGGCCATGGTGGCCGAGATCGGCGACGCGGCGGCGGCGGGTACCGGATCGCGCGGCGAGCTGATCGTCAAGCTGC
>DATBZT010000317.1:0-3317 GCA_036513055.1 Gemmatimonadaceae bacterium
ACTGTGAGTAACTCGATTAATGCATGAGAACGCGGCGAACAAACATCGCGATAATCGCTATGATGCCGACTATCGCAATGCCAATTGCGCGGAGTCCCTTACGCGGCTCAGACAAGATGGTTGGGCCTTCCGACGCGACATCGATGCTCTGTCGGAATAGTAAAGTCTGCCTGACTAGTTATCAGGCAGCAGGGGCGCCATTCCAGCGACGCCACACCCTGCGGCACAAGAGAACGAACCCAACCGCACCAAGTCCGCCTATCAACGAGACTCCAAGTTCTTCGGCAGTGCTCAGGGGTCGATCGCTAGTCGCACGCGAATGCTCAACCCACCGCAACACTACGATGGAACCGGCGACGGATGAATACAATGCGATCCGGAAGCTGCTCCCAAAGCGGCCACGGTTTCTCGGGGAGCTTAGAGAGGAGCGTAGGCCAGATCCGAACCCACGCCAGAACGCCGGCTTGGTTGCAAAGCGGGACGCACTACGGAAATCCATAAATCCCTCCGAGATTGTTCTGTGGCTGGACTGCCTAACGATATACCTCTTTGCCTGCTGCCGTTGTCAGGCATGAATCCGCAGCATGTAGCTCACGCCAAGTGCACATACATACAGTTAGCTCGCCACCAGATCCGGGGGCGTCGGGATCAAGATACTGCAGCAAGTCACCCCTCCTTCGGCCTTCTGCAACTCGTCCGTCTCAACCAAATGCACGTTGATGCCGTTTTGTTCCAGACGTTGGCGCGTTTCATCGTACGTAGCCGGGTAGATCACCTTCTCCCCTATCCACAGTGCATTCGCCCCGAATGGCTCGCCGGGATGTACCTCGATTTGATGCAGGCCTCGAAAGGAAGACGAGTCCACCCAGGCGGAGTTCAGGAGAATGACATGCTCAGCCACTCGAGTCACGGCACTCTTCAGATGCAGGCACCCGGATAGCTTCACTGGCCGAACACGATATCCGTATGCCGAAGCGAGCTCCGCCAACTGTCGAATGCCCTCTGCATTTGTGCGGGTTGACTGACCTACGTAGATGGTGGAACCGATGGGCAGCACGTCCCCGCCATCCAGTGTCCCCGGAGATTCGATGAAGGTGAGCGGAAGGTGCGGCCGCAACGCATCTGCGACAGATGTCACCTCGAAGCGTCGCGACGCGGCGCCAGGTCGGGCGATGATGGCGAGTTCCGGAAGAACGACAGCCGTGTCTTCGACGAACACGGAGTCCGGCAATTCCGGCAGGGACGGCAACCGCTGGATTGTACAGCCAACTGCGATCAGACCCTTCTCGTAGAGGCCGTGCTGTTCGGCAGCCCGCGCGAGATTGATCGGCTCGCGCTTGAGGTGCGTGAGCTCGCAGTTGACGATGCTGGGCGGGACGCTTCGCGTCAGTGCGATCGGCATCAAGCGCCCACCGCACGAAGGAATATGGTCTGTCCGACCGCCAGACGACCGATGCGAGTGACCGTGCCGTAGATTCCCGCAGTGTTCTGGTGCACACGAACGACCGCCTTCAGCACTTCCGGAGCAGGACGCGCTGAGTCGGGATCAAAGTTCACCATCGAGCAGCGAATGTCGCGCATCGTGGCGGTGATCGCGGGGGCGTCGTCCCCCTCGCCGAATGAGAGCACACCGCCCACCCACTCGTCCTCCTGGAAAGGAACCGATCGCAGTAAACGAACCACAACATTCGGGCGAAATCGTCGCACGTCCGCGAGGCGCCCTGCGAGTCGTCCGATCTCGCGCACCGTATCGGAGGCGATCACGGAGATGCTCGCTTCATCGAAGATGCCATGATTCAACTGCATCATCTGCACGGGAGCCCCGTACCGGCGTCCGACCTCCGTGGCCAAGTCCTCCCCGAAGACAGGCAGCTCTTGGCCATCCGGCGTGCGAACATGCGTAGGAAGGTCTCCCTGAGCACCGTCTTCACGGCGGTGCGGAGCAAACAGGAGCAGGGCGGGAAGCTTGCTTGCTGTTAGCCACGAGAACCCGCTCTTGTCATCGATCCGCCGGAATGCCAGACGCCTGTCACCATCGAGGCCGTGCCAGCCCAGCTTGGCGACCTCGAGTCGTTCGCCGCCCATGGACTTCACGGGATACCGGAAGATCGCCTCCACATGTCCGATTTCTATAGTCATGATCGATCCGAGTCCGCCCAACGCTGAAGTTCAGGTGCCACAACCTTAAAGGCTTGGGTCGGGGTTACCGACCTTACTCCGACTCTCTCACTTGAATGCTCGGATCGACCACGTCCCCGAGTAGCTCCCGGCCCGCCAGCTGCCGCTGACGACGGTCTGAACCGCCTGCTCAAAAAGATCGGCAAACGGGGCATTCCTCTTGAGATCAACCCCGGCGCGCCACGTACCGGTATACTCCGGCTTGCTGCCATAAATCACCGCTCGCCAGGCGCCGCTCCATCGTGACGAAGACTTTGCTGCTGACCATCCACCGCTCGCGGCCGTCCTGCCCTGTGCGTCGACGACCGTAAACCTTCCGGTGACGGTTTCGCTCGTGGGGCCTGGAGCGGCGGTCCAGGTTCCCCTCAGAGTGAGGCCGGTCCTGCTCGTCGCGCTCCACGTATTCGGCGCTGCGCCTTGCGCTCCAGATTCCCCGATGACAAACAGGAACGGCAGACACAGGAGGACGATTGGCTTCCAGGTCACTGGTCACCCTACCCAAGAATTCATTCTGATCGATAGCGGCGCGAGAGGCTTTCGATCAATGCGGATGGATCAGGAGCGCTCCCTGTCGCCCGCTCGATGACCTCGGCAGCCTTGTAGAGTTTCCCATGACGGTGAACATGCTCGATCAGCCAGGCACGCAACGAGCGAAAATCACCCCCGGCAAACGCCTCCTCCAGAGGACCCAATGCCCGCTCCGCCGCAGCGAAGAGCTGGGCAGCGTACACGTTGCCCAATGTGTACGTCGGGAAGTAGCCGATGAGTCCGTCCGACCAGTGTATGTCCTGAAGGCAACCGGTTGCGTCGTCCTTCGGCGTGATGCCCAGTCGCCGTTGGTAAAGCTCATTCCACGCGCCAGGGAGATCCGGCGCCAGGAGGTCGCCGGAGAGTAGCGCGCGCTCGAGCTCGAATCGGATCATGATGTGGAGGTTGTACGTCAGCTCGTCGGCTTGCACCCGGATGAGCCCCGGAGAAACACGATTGATCGCGCGGCGAAACTTCTCGAGTGGGATGTCGTGGAGAGCGTCGTGAAAGGCACTCTGGAGTTGAGGATAGAAATGCCGCCAGAACCCGTGACTTCGTCCGACGTAATTCTCCCACAAGCGCGATTGCGACTCATGGATACCGAGTGACAC
>DATBZT010000318.1:0-17081 GCA_036513055.1 Gemmatimonadaceae bacterium
CAGCTCGACGTTCACCACGATTCCGCCGGGGGACACGACCCCGCCGATAGTCGTGGCAACCTCGCCGCCGACTTCGACCGTCGGCGTGCTGGTCACGACCGCAGTCACGGTGACGTTCAGCGAGCCGATGAACGCAGCGACGATCAATTCCAGCACTGTGCTGATGAAGCTGCCGCTGTACAATCTATCGGTCGCCGGCACCGTGACGTATGACGCCGGAACAAACACGGCGACGTTTACACCGAATTCGGCGTTGTTCTTTGATGCCAAGTATACGATCACAGTCACGACCGGAGCGTCGGACCTCGCGGGGAACCAGTTGAGCAGCGCGTTCAGCTCTGGCTTCGCCACCATTCAGTACATCGCCGATCAACCCTACTTCCAGGGAACCGATGTGCTCGGCCAGATCCACTTCCACGTCATGTTTGTTCAAACCGCGCAGTCGGGTCGCTCGGTTACGCTGTCGGGGTCATGTCTGCCGCTGCCGCAGGCGTACTGTGAGATCTTCCCGCTGAATCAGGCGGGTGCCGACGCGGTTGGTCCGGCGACGCCCGGCGAGGCCAACGGCGGCGCTGTCATCACCTCGGTCACCGGGACGTTCACGGATCCGGAAATTACGTTCACCTTCACGCTCACAAACGGCCGGACTTTCACATTTACCGGCACCGTGACCGGCTCGAACAAGATGGTGGGGACAGTGAGTGGCTCGACGCTTCCGCCGGTCGCCCTGACGTTCAACAGGGGCGGGTGAGTCGCGAGCCGAGCAGTCAGGCCACCATTTCGTACTTCAGGTGAACACGGGCCATCGAGTCGACCATTTTATCGAAGTCGAGCTCGGTCATGTCGAGACAGACGCGGCGTACCCTGTTGCCGATTGATATCCGCAGGCCGGCAAGAGCCCGCTCCCTGTCGTCTACTTCGGTCGACATTCGCAGAAATCGATTATTCATCTTTGCTCCTTGTAGCCTTCCGAGCACCACGCGCGCACCTGGCGCGCCAGCGCGGGATCACGGGCCTCGGTCGAGAGCAGAGTCGGCATGACCTCATCCTCCGCGGTCATCAGCTCGCGATGAACGGCGAGAATGGTGTCCTCAAGGAGCGAACCGCGCTGTCGCTCCCTGCGGCCAAAACCATGGACCGCATCGCGAAGTTCGTGAAGGGAGCCCAGCGCTGTGCCGGGCAGACGCGTCAGCGCTCGAGTGAGCTCCGACAGCAAGTCATGCGAATGTTGTTGTGATTGTGGCATCCCATGACACCTTGGAAATGAGAAGGCGTCGCCAGTGGGCGCCGAACGTTGCGTAAGACAGCAGCGCCGAACGGTGTGGGCTGGTAATACAACATCCCACACTCCGATTTCATGCTCATTCAAGCTCACCTGAACGCGGCAGGAAAGCAATGACACGCCGGGCATGCCGACATACACGCATGCGAGGGCGCCCTAACCTATCGAATCTCTCCCTTGAAGTAGCGCGCGATAAAAGCGTCAGTGGCCGCCGATATGAGGCGCCTGCTCTGGCCATTGTAACCCGCGCCATGCCGGCCCGGGGGGTAGAGCCGCAGCTCCACATCCTTTCCGGTATTCGTCAGCGCTGTGAGAAGCTGCATTGTGTTCGCCGGATGCACGTTGTCGTCGAGCAATGAATGAATGAGCAGCAGATGACCGCGCAGCTTCGCGGCGTTCTGAATCGGTGAGCTGTCGACGTAGCCCTGCAGGTTGTCCGCCAGCAGCCCCATGTAGTGCTCGGTGTAAATGGAATCGTAGAGACGCCAGTCACCGACAGCGGAATTGGCTATGCCCACCGCAAACAGCTCCGGATACATCTCCATCGTGTACACCGTGCTGTATCCGCCATAGCTGCCGCCAATGATGGCAATGCGCCTGGAATCCACGAACGACTGGGAATCCAGATATCGGGCGGCCTCGGCGAAATCGCGCGATTCGTATTTGCCGAGCTGCTTATAGACGACCTTCATGAAAGCGCTGCCGTAGTTGTTCGACGCGCGATTGTTAAGTCCGACGACGATGTACCCTTCCTGCGCGAACCACTGATTCAAGCCGGTGGTGGCAAACTGGTTGTACACCTGCTGCGAGCCGGGCCCTCCGTAAATCGAAAAGATCACGGGATACTTCTTTGCCGGATCGAACGGGACCGGCTTGATCATCGAGCCGTCAATGTGAACGCCGTCCGAGGTGGTGAAGGAAAAGAGCTCTGTCGGTGAGTACTCGTGAGTACCAACCCATTGACTCACCGCCGCATTGTTCTCCATGGTGCGGAGCTTCCCTCTGGACGCAGACCACAGTTCCACCTGCGTCGGTTGGCTCACCGACGACCAGCGATCGATGAAGTAGGTCGCGTTCGGCGCCATGTCGAAGTGATGATTGCCGGTCGCGGTAGTAATCGCCCGCGTTCCTCCACCGTCGAACCGAACCGAATAGAGCTGCCGCTGGAGCGGCGATGGCTGGGTGGACGAGTAGTAGATCAGCCGCTGCCCGGAATCGATCCCCTCGATGCGAGTCACGCTCCAGGCTCCGCGCGTGACCTGGTTGATCAGCTTGCCGGAGTAGTCGTACCGGTAGACGTGCTGCCACCCATCACGGTCGGAAATCCAGAAAAATTCACGGGAGCCGGCGGGAAATGAAATCATGTCCTGGATGCCGGCGTAGAAATCGTAGACGTCCACCCACGTTTTTGACTGCTCCGTCATCACCTGTCGCCTGCCACCGGTGTTGACGTCGAAAAAGAAAAGCTTCATCTCGTTTTGCGCGCGGTTCAAGGTCATCACTGCCAGCGTGTCGCGGCTGCTCGTCCAGTAGATACGGGGGATGTAGAAATCGCCGCTCAACCCTGTATCGAGCCATGTTTTCTTGCCGCTGGCAACGTCAACCACGCTGATCCGCACAGTGGGGTTGGGATCGCCGACGAGGGGAATTCGTATCTGCTCGTAGTCCGCGTGAATCCGGGATAGGTCGGAGAACTGCATCACCGGCTCCGCACTCTCATCGAGCTGCCAGTAGGCGATATGCCTGCTGTCGGGCGACCATTTCCAGCCCTGCGCCATTCCGAATTCTTCTTCGTAGACCCAGTCGAAGTGTCCGTTGTAAACGTGTTCGGTTGCGTCGGCGGTGAGTCTTTTCTCCTGATGCGTCGTGAGATCCGCGACGTAGATGTCGCCGCCCTTTTCGTAGCCGACCATCGCACCGTTCGGCGACAGCTCGGCAGTTCGCGCGCCCTTCGTTGCCACGGCCAGCGAATGCTCGGCCAGGGAATAGATGTAAAAGTCCGCGATGCCCGAGCGGCGATAAATCGGCTTGAAGTTGCTCTGGAATACGAGATGCTTCGAGTCGCTGGCCCACTGAAAGGAATCGTATGAAAACGGCTCGCTGGAGCCGGGGAAAACGAGCCCCTCGCCGGTAAAGAGCACCGTATCGCGGCCGCTGACGGGGTCATATGCCTTGATCACCGAACGTCCGGTGCTTGCGTCGCGGTCGATGAAGGAGAAGCGCGCGCCGTCATCTATCCAGTTCACGCTTCGGGGCCCCGAGCGGCCAGTGAGGATGGACGATGTGCTCAGCGCCTCGTCGATGGTGGCAAAGCGCTGCTTGCCCTGCGCGCCGGCGACGCTGCAGCTGAGGATAAGAAGGGCGAGGACGACTCGTGATGGTTTTGGCATGCCGGAAAACTATCGAGCGTCCGGGCTATTTGCAGGCAAACAACAACAAAATTGAACTGCCTGCTGGGAGCTTTTGGCTGAACTGAAGCTGTCGGCTGGGAGCTGCAAACGCCGTGACAGTTCGTCGCGCAATTCGACGTACTGCGGCGACGACAGGACTTTTCTGCGGTGATTCAGGTCGATATCTGAACTGTCAGTGTCGTCTGCGGCTCATGGCTGTCAGCGTCGTTGTCTGACGGCTCCTGGCATGGCTGTTCTAAGTTGCAGTTGCCGTTAGTCAGTATCTGTCGCCGCGATCTCTCCTGCGGATGAGCTCATCGACAGTGAGCGAATCGCCGGACTTGTCCCGCTCCCGCTGGGCGAATGAAAGCGTAACGCCATGGTCGCGGAGACGGACAAGATCGCGCAGACTGAGCCGCGAGTAGCCGAGTCGCCGGAATCCGTCCGCCAGACTCGCTGTGACGCCGTGGTCGCGCAGCTCGCGCAGATCGTTGGCGGCCAGTCGGGTGTATCCGGCTGTTGAGAGTCCGCCGATGTAGCTCGGCGTGACGCCGTGATCGCGAAGCTCCAGAAGATCGTCAGGTGTGAGTCTGGAATATCCTGCCGATGCGAGTCCGCTGATGAATGTGGGCGTCACGCCATGATCCCGGAGCTCGACGAGCTTTTCGGTGCGTCCAACGCGGTAGCCGAGGCCGGAGAGACCGCGCAGGTAGTCGAGGCGAACGCCGTGCATGCCCATCGTTACAAGGTCGTCGACGGACGGCCAGTTGTATCCCTCGGACTTCAGCTCATCCACGGTCTCGTAACCCATGTCGTGCAGCCCGAGCAGAAACTGCTGCTCAGAGGACGGTCGCTCGTATCCTCGCCTTGCCAACCCTTGGGCGAACCGCGGATCCGGTGTGAAATCGAATCGGCCATTGCCGCGGCCGCGATCGATTTCTCCACTGAATTTGAAAGTGCCGGCGTCCCGAACGAGTCTGAACTGCACCGGCTCCTGGCCATCAGTGAGCTGCGATTTGCTCACGCCCTGGAGGAGCGACGCATCGACGCCGAACGAAGTCGAGGCGTGGTGTCCTGGACTCTCGTTGTAGTCGTCGAAGGTGAGCTGAACGCGATCGCTCGAAGCATCGTAGCGGAGCTGCCAGAATCCCCGGGGACTGGTCTGTGCATTGCCCGGCTGCGGACCGAACGCGAAGGCCGCGCCGAGCAGCAATCCCAGCGCAGTCAGCCAGACAGGACGAAAGCGCATTCCAGAATTGCGGCGTATTTGAACAATGGCGGTGTGCATATCGATTCCGAAGGGGAGTGGATGGCGCTCGCCCAGGGCGTGGGCGTTCGGATATTTGATATGCGGGGGCGCCCGAAGGTTTGAACGCCCCTACTTACTCACAACGGGTAGCGGGTGACGGGGCAGTTCTCACCCGCATTCAGAGTACCCACACACATGACACTTGGCGCACCCTTCCGCAAACTCCATGGATGACCCGCAATCGGGGCACGTTCCAATGAATGTCTCCGCCCCGCTCACTTTCTCGAACTCATATTGCGCCTGCATTGCCGTTGAGGCGGCGTTGACGGTTGCGGGCGACGTCACCGACGCACCCGGAGCTCCCTGCGTGCCCGACGACTCGGCCTTCAGCAGCTCCTGCTGAATTCCCTGCTTCTCGCGCATCCAGTTCTCGAGCGCAATGCCGATTGCGTCGGGCACAGACATGACCTTGTTCGGTCCCAGTCCGATCGCGCGATCCGACGCAATACCGCGGAGCTGGCGGTGCACTTCCTTGATCGGGATTCCGGAGCGCAGCGAAAGCGAGATCAGGCGGCCTATCGCTTCCACATCCGCCATCGCCGCACCGCCCGCCTTGCCGAGATTGATGAACACCTCGAATGGCTGGCCTTTCTCGTCTTCCGTGATGTTCACGAACATCGTGCCAAGTGGCGTCTCGATGCGTGTCGTCATGCCGCGGAGCGTGTTCGGCCGCGCGCGCTTCTTCCGGCTCTGGAGGTTCTCCGCTTCAACGTCGAACAGCTGTATCCTGAGTCGCTCGATCTCCGTATTCAACTCGGCAATCGTGCCCTTGAGATCGCCGACTTCTCCGCGGACATCCAATCCATCGCGCTCGGCCTTTGCCTTGTCGGTCGCGCCGGTTGACAGCACCTGGTTGTCGCGCGAGCCGTCCCGATATACGGTGACACCTTTGCATTTGAGCTCGTACGCCAGCTCGTAAATCGCCCTCACGTCTTCCGGCGTTGCGGTGTGCGGGAAGTTGGTTGTCTTCGAAATGGCCGAGTCGCAGTGCTGCTGGAACGACGCCTGCATCCGCACGTGCCACTCCGGCGAGATATCGTGAGCCGTGACGAACACGCGCTGCCATTTCTCCGGAACCTCAGGGAAATGGATGTGACCCTGGCGAGCGATGTTCTCGATCAGCTCTTCGGAGTACCAGCCTTCGCGCTTTGCAATTGCCAGAAACTCCTCGTTGACATCCGGCATCATCACGCCCGCCTGATTCCGCATGAACGCAACTGCGAAAAGCGGCTCGATTCCGGACGAGCAGCCGGCGATGATGGAGATCGTTCCCGTTGGAGCCACCGTGTTGACGTTGCAGTTGCGCAGCATCTGCATCGGGCGAATGCGCTCTCCACCCGGTCCGCGGGCGCAGGTTTCATCGGGGCCCCAGATGGACCGCGCCCATTCGGGGAACGGCCCGCGCTCGCTGGCCAGGCGCTCGCTCTCCTTCTTGGACTCGATGTCGACGAACTTCTGAAGCTTGCCGCCGAATGCGATTCCCTCTTCACTATTGTATGGAATCCCGAGCTTTACGAGCGCGTCGGCAAAACCCATGACGCCAAAGCCGATACGCCGAATGCGCTTGGACAGCGCATCGATCTCCGGCAGCGGATACTTGTTGACGTCGATGATGTTGTCGAGGAACCGCACCGACAGATGGATGTCTTCAGCCATCGCGGCCCAGTCCGTTACGCCGTCTCTAACATAGAATCCGACGTTGATCGAGCCGAGGTTGCAGACGTCGTAAGGCAGCAGCGGCTGCTCGCCACATGGATTGGTGGCCTCATAGCTGCCGACGTGCGGCACCGGGTTGTAGCGGTTCGCCTCATCGATGAAGAAGCAGCCCGGCTCTCCCGTGCGCCATGCGTCCTCGATCATCTTGTCCCACACCTGGCGCGCATCGAGCTGTCCCGTTGCCTTGCCGGTGGAGGGATCGATCAGATCGTACGACGTCCCCGCCTTTACCGCTTCCATGAACTTCGTCGTCACGGCAACGGAGATGTTGAAGTTCGTCGCCTGCGTCAGGTCTTCCTTGCAGGTGATGAAATCCATGATGTCCGGATGGTCGACGCGCAGAATTCCCATGTTCGCGCCGCGACGCGTGCCTCCCTGCTTCACTGCGTCGGTCGAGGCGTCGTAGAGCTTCATGAACGACACCGGACCCGATGCAACGCCGGTGGTCGAGCGCACCATCGACCCGCTGCCGCGCAGTCGCGAGAAGCTGAACCCCGTCCCGCCGCCCGACTGATGGATCAACGCCATCGAGCGGAGGGTGTCGTAGATGCCGTTATGTCCGTTGGAAAGTGAATCCTCCACCGGCAGTACGAAGCAAGCCGACAGCTGGCCCAGCGGGCGACCGGCATTCATCAGCGTCGGAGAGTTCGGCTCGAAGCGACGCTCCGTCATCAGCGAATAGAACTGCCGCGTCAGCTCCGTCACTGCCGTGTCGCCGGCCCCGTAACGCCGATCGGCTTCCGCAACCGTTCTCGCCACCCGCCAGAACATGTCTTCGGGCTGCTCGGTGGGCTTGCCCGTTGTGTCCTTGATCAGATAGCGCTTCTCGATGACGGTTCGCGCATTCTGATTGAGCTGGGCAGCTCCCGATGGTGGCGTGACAGGCATTGGCATTAGTACAACTCTCCGCTGAAAAAAACGATTGTCAAGAAAGGATCACGAACTGCCGAAGATGACGTAATTGTTTGGGACACGACCAGCGTGGGGGAAGCAGTTTACCCGACTTCGTGTATCCACGCCAGTGCCTATGTAACTCTATACACCAGAAGCACTTATACTATCCACATCACGAATGAGGCGGCGACCGGAATTTCTTCGCCGCCGCCACCGCCGGAGACGCCCATACTTGCCCGCTTGCACGTGCGAACAGGTCGGTTTGTCAAGTCTTTTTTTCGGTGGAATTCGACCCGTATTGAGCCTTATTCGCCGCTCAGAATGACGAGCCAAGCGTGAGGTAGACGCTCGCCGGTTTCGCCTGCGCGTAGGTCCGGTTCGCGACCGGCGCGGCGACACCAAAACGCACGCGCACCGGCATGTCGGAGTATATCGCGGCGTCGAGGTCGAACTCGCCGCCAACCGCCGCAAGCCACGGATTGTCTGCGTCCGAGGCTCGACACACCAGCGCCGAGCCAACACTTCCCGCCGGGCAGTACGCGCGGCCTGCATCGACAAATCCGGTGAACGACAATCGATCGAAGAGCAGCGGTATGTACGGAATGTGCCGCGACGGTGCTGCGAGCGGCGCGCGATATTCCGCCGAGCCGGAAATCGCTCTTATGCCCCGCTCCGCCGATGGCGCGAATCCACGCACACCGAACGGTCGCCTCTCGCCGCCGACTCTCACGTCGCCGACGACGGTGATGGACGACCCGCTGAGACCACCCACGGAAAAAGCGGAGATCGCGCGCTCGTCGGTAATGCCCGCCGCGCCGCGCACCGCAATCACGTGATGAGCGAAACCCAGAAGATCGATTGACTTGTACGCGGCTGCCACGCCGACGACACTCCTGCTCGGCACCCCGCCCCATCCGCCACTCGAGGTCCGCCACCGCTGTCGCGCCGTCGCGCTCAGGCTGATTCCATCCTCGCCCGAGATGCTGAGCGGTGCGCGTCTGGTATTTGACCACGCGGCCGAAGTGAAGATCGATGGGTAGCGCAACGATTCACTGTAGAAGGAGGGCAACTGTCTGAGCAGCGTATCGGGGCTCGTGACGTAGTCGCGGGTCTCGAGCTCGCCACCGAGGGACAGCGACGCGTTGGTGCGAAAGCGCGGTCTCGCCGCGGTCGCCGCCGCTGAATAAATGCGCGAGCGCTCGGCGAGATCGCCCACGATCTCTCGTGCACCGTTGATGAGCCCGGAATGATCCCAGGCCTGCTCGGCGCTGAAATCGAGAAACGGCTGCCCCAGGCCGGCATAACGGTAGCTCGCGAATCCCTCGCCCTCGCGATACTTCGAGTTGAATGTCGCCTGCACGAAGTACGAATGCCGGCCGACGATGTCAGTTCCGCTGGTAGCGCCACCAATCCACGTTCCGTTGTCCGTACTGCTTTGGGCAACCGGCTCCCAGTACGTCGGGAGAAGCGAGCGCCACGGCGAATAGCCCGTGGCCACACTGCTGTCCACGGCGCCTGAGGCACTGAAGTCGATGTCGCGTATCCGGCAGTTGGGGCACGACGCGCGCTCGCCGAGTACTGCCGTGTCGCGTGCAGGAGACGGTGCCACGGGGCGGGGCGCGACACCAAGGTGGTATCCGTCCGCGCGATAGAGCAGCGCCGCGAGCCACGCCGAGTCGGGCGACTCCTCCGGAGCGAACAGTCCCGTGACGACATCGCTCAATCGCATCAGCGAGCCAGCCCCCGTCGCCGGCACGACGAGGGAATAGATCTGCCGTGTTCCGGAATGATCGGACGAGAAATAGAGCTTCGTCCCGTCTCGCGACCAGCTCGGAGTGGCCGGCACCGCCATGTAGAAACGATAGGAGAAGAGAATCGCGCCGAGCGTATCCGTGACGACAATCTCGGGATGATCGCCGCGGGGAATCCTGATCGCCGCTATGCGCATTCCGTCCGGCGACCATCGCGGCTCGAGCCACTGTTCATCGAGAGATCCGGAAGTAATGGCCGCAATCGTTTTCCCGTTGCCGCTGACGCGGACGAGACGCGTTGATCCCGGCACATTCTGAACGGCCAGGATTGCCCCGTCGCGTCGCGCGTCCGGCATCGACAGACGCGCGCCTTCCGTCAGCCGAAGCTGCCGGTCACCGCGCTGGACGTACAGATCGTTGAACTCTCGATACGGGTCGACCAGCTCCGGCTGGCTGAACAGCAGGTCGCCATTTGGAAGACGTGTGCTCGTACCCACGCCGTTGCGGCGCCCGCGGCTCTCCTGGCGGCCATCGAGTGTGACGGAATACGCCTGCGTGACCTCACGGCCTGTCGAAGCCCCGTAGATGAGTGTCGCGTCGTCGAGCCAGCGGGGTGACGAGACGAGCCAGCCCTGCGGAGTGAGCTGTCGCCAACCCGGTATCGGCTGCGAATCGTGCCGGGTGACACGCGTCAGGGAGTCGGTCCACTCGTTCCACGCGCTGTCGAAGCTCAGTCCAAAGGCTTTTTTTGATTTTCCATTCAGCGTCAGCGGGAAGATTGCCCCGCTGGTGAGCTCGACGAAATCATGAATGGATTTCTCGCCGCGCGTCCGCGAGAGGTAATCGAACATGAAGCCGCCGTACGCATAAACTGTCTCGCCGCCAGGGAATCTCGAGGTCGCGAGCGAGACTTCACCCAGCCGCGGAAATGCGTTTGCCTCGGCGGCGGCCCGGGCAATCATGTAGTGCTCGGAACCCTCGAGTCTTCCCGTGCCCGTGAGTCTCGATTCGTAATAGACGGCCAGCCCTTCGATTACCCATGCCGGCAGGTATTCATTGGGGAACAGTGACGGATGCCGGCCAAGAACATATCGGCCAAGTCTCCACAGTCCCTTTGCACGGTCGAGGTGAAAGATGTGAGTCAGCTCATGGCTGACAACGAGCTGCGACCAGTCGGAATAATTGCGGAGAGCGGTTTCGTCCACTGGAGGATGCGCGTAGATGACGATCCTGTTTGACGGAAAGGGTGTCGCGTATCCGTTGGTGTAGTCGACGTTGTCGGCAATTACGAGATCGACCTTTCCGTGCGGAGCGACGAGCTCGCGGGACAGGAGCGCGAACGCGCGCTCTGCGTTTGGCGCCGTGTGACGCGCCAGCTGCTCGAGAGCCGGTGTGAAATGAATTCGGAAATGCCGTGTCTCGAGCGTTTTCCACAGGGCATTCGGAATCACCTGGGCTCCGGCGTTGCTGATTGCGATCAGCGACGCCGCGAGAACGGCCAGCCATTGGCAGACCACCCCGGCGGATGCTCGTCGGGGTGGATCGCAACCGTACCGAAGGCTCAATGAGCTGCCTGGCCCAGCGATCGGAAGTACCTGTCGAGCCCGTCGACTATGCCGCGCGCGTAACGCTCCTGGTATTCCGGCGTCTGCAGCGCCGCTTCCTGGTCCGGCATGATTATGAATGCGCCCTCGCAGAGTATCGCTGGCATCCAGGTTGGACGAACGAGAGCAAAATTCTCGCGCCTCACACCCTTGTCCGGAAGGGACAACTGCGCCACCAGCGCCTGCTGCGTCGCACTGGCGAGTGGCTGCGAGTGCATCCAGTAATGGTAGGTCGCGGTGCCTTCCGACCGGTATGGGTTCATCCCGTCGGGAATGGCGTTGAGATGGATGGAGACGAGCGCGTTGGCATTTGCGCGTCGCGCCATGGTTGGCCGGAGGTTGAGATCGACGGGATCTGCGGTGGTGCGCGTCATCAACACGTTCACCCCGCGCGCCTGTAGCATGTCACGAACCTTGAGCCCCACGGCCAGTGTTGGGACTGGTTCCCAGAGGCCGGTTGGCCCTGTCGCGCCAACGGGTGGATGCCCCGGGTCGATGGCGATGGTGAGCCCGCGAAGCGGATCGGTCGCGTCGATTGGCGGTGGCCGCCGCACCCTCAGCGTAAAGAGGCCGTTCTGCCAGAGCGGCTGATAGCCATATACGGGCCCGCGCAGCGAAATCGTATATCGCATGTCCGGCCCGGACGCCGCGGATGCGACGGATGTGACATATGCCGGGCTTGGCGGAGCGACAGCCGTCTGCGGCTGTCCCGTCACAGAGTACAGGGTGAGAGTGAGCGATGAGTCGGTTTCTTCAACGAGATAGGCGGGCCGATCGCTCACCGGAATTGCCAGGTCTATCCAATCTGCTCCAGGCACCAGCCGGAATGCGCTGGTCGAGAGCGCCACCGGAGCATATGTGGGCGCCAGCACGTTGAGGTCGCTCCGGGCGATTCGTACGGTCTGGCTGCTGTCCAGCTGGACGAAAGCGTCGTTGCCTTTCGTTGACACCATTTTCACAATGGTCCCGGGAATGAGGAACCATCTCTGGATTCCGCCGGTGGGCGCGTAAGCCGTCACTACGCGATCAGTGTCGTTGCTGACGATGGCGGGGCCGACGAGCGCCGCATATTGGGCCGGTGAAAGAAGCTGCATTGTATCACCCGGCGCGGGAGTAACCGGGCCGGCCGGCTGGAGCTTGACCGGATGCGCCAGGCGAACCGTATCGCTCCCGGTCGTTGCCACAATGTCGTATCGCGAGAGGTCCGGTGGCGGAACTGGAAGCCATCCCATGAACGCTCCGTTGGGCCACACCGGCGTGGGCACGCCGTTTATCGTAAGGGTGGCGTCGCCGTTGCCCACCGAGCCGAATATGAAGTTCGAGTCCTTCGACTCGATCAGCTGGCCCGCCGTTGGATACACCACCTTGATCTCGAGTGGTCCGGTGACGTGTGGCACCGGAGGAAGAGCCGGATTGCCCGGCGGCACAGGAGGGCGGGCAATCTCGGCCGGCGGCGGAATGGGCACCGGTGTTGGCGGAGCGCCGCCGGGAGCTCGCGGGGCACAAGCGGCACTCACCACGGCGAGGGCGGAGGCAAGGAGCCAGCGGCTGAAATTTCTGGTTGTCATGTCATGGTCTCAATCGTCTAGTAGGGAACCTAATTGCATTCTCATATACCAGCGGTTTCCGATCGGCGTGTCGGCCAATGTCTAGGCGCATCCGCATCGTGTCACCTATATTCTCGCGAATGCCGTGGCGCCTGCTCAATACATCGAATACCTCCTCACGCACCCAAAAGTGCGGCGGGCTTATGACCGCATGAAGAGCGTCGAGCCCTTCACTGCGGAATTCCCCGCGTTGCCGGACGGCACGCTGGAAGTCACCGGCCGCACCGAAGTCGGACTCGTCAGAGAGCACAATGAGGATTCATTCCTCTTTGGGGACCTCGTATCCGGCAAGTGCGTGAACCAGAACGACGCCGCGGTGCTGCGCGCCGAAGCAGTGCCCGCAATGCTGATGGTGGCCGATGGCGTTGGGGGAGCGGCATCCGGTGAGATTGCCAGCTCCATGGCGACGACCATCGCGTACGACTATCTGCGCGAGCGCTGGCAGCGAGGCGGCCTGAGAGGAACCGTTATCGTTGCTGATGCGCTTCAGCAGGCGCTGTTTGCGGCCAACAAGGCAATCCACGCGCACGCCAGCCAGGAGCGCGTCCATCACGGCATGGGCACCACGGCAACCATTGCGCTCACGGTCAAGGGAATGATCTACTTCGCCCAGGTGGGCGACAGCCGGGCGTACATCGTCCGTGGCGGCCTGGCCACTCAAATGACGAAGGACCAGTCGCTGGTGCAGCGGATGGTCGATGCCGGCAAGATGACCAGCGAGCAGGCGGAAAAAAGCGAGCACCGCAACATCATTCTCCAGGCGCTTGGTCCGGAAGAGTCGGTCGTTCCGGAGCTTACGCGCGACCGGCTTCAGGACGGTGATGTCGTGATTCTCTGCAGCGACGGTCTTTCCAACCAGGTCAGCTCGGCCGAACTCGCCCGCATGACGTCGGACAACACGGACCTCGACGCTTTGTGTGAGGCGCTCGTCCAGCGCGCGCTCGATACCGGCGCCCCCGACAACGTAACTGTGGTCGCTGCAAGATTCGTCACCGATAAAGGCACCGAGGACCGGCCCGAGACGCAGTAGGCCGCAGGCGGCTCATGCCGCGAGGTCCTCGGGAGTCGTGCCTTCGTGCTCCGCAGCGCCAATTGGCAGCTCGGACTTCCAGGGAGCGATGAACGGGAGAAGGAGCAGGCACGGAATTCCCGCCGCCACCGTGATCATGAAGAAGGACGGCCAGCCCAATGATTCGGCCAGCTTTCCACCGGGCGCCACGAGCACATCGCGACTCGCTGCCATCAGACTGGACAGAAGTGCGAATTGCGTGGCGGAAAACCGCTTGTTGCACATCGTCATCAGGTACGCGGTGAGTGACGCGCTCACGAGTCCCAGCCCGAAATTCTCGATCACCACCGCAAAGACCATGTAGCTGTGATTGCGCCCGGCAAGCGACAGTCCGTAGTAGGTCAGGTTGCTCAACGCCTGAATGACCGCGAAGATCCACAGCGGCCGGTTGATTCCACTGCGGACGATTACCGCCCCACCGGCAATCGACCCGACGATGATTGCGATCAACCCCGCGCCGCCGAGGACGACACCAATCTCTTCCTGGGTGAATCCCGTTTTGAGAAGGAAAGGGGTTGTCATGCTGCCGGCGAGACTGTCCGAGTACTTGTAGAGAACTATGAACACGAGGACGAGAATTCCCCGGAACATCCCCGACCGTGAGAAAAACTCGCGGAACGGAAGCACGACAGCTTCGGTCAGCGTCCGCGGTGGCGACTCACGAAGCACCGGCTCCGGTGCGAGTACCGCGGCGACGATGCCGATCAGCATCAGCGCGGACAGAAGCAGATACACCGTTGGCCACGATACCCGATCCGCCAGAACAAGCGCCACCGAGCCGGTGACGAGCGTCGCGATCCGGTATCCGAGAACCCATACCGATGCGCCGGCTCCCATCTCCCGCATGCTCAACAGGTCCGTGCGGTAAGCATCGCCGACGATGTCCTGCGACGCGCTGAACAGCGCGATCAGCAGCGCGTTCACGGCCAGCATCCGCAGTCCGGTAACCGGATCGTGGAATGACATCGCACCGATGGCGATCACGAGCAGGACCTGCGTAATGACGAGCCACCCCCGCCGCCGTCCGAGGAAGGGAGGAACGTAGCGGTCGAGTGCCGGCGCCCACAGAAACTTGAGCGAGTACGGCAACCCGGCGAGACTGAACCAACCGATGGTAGTCAGGCTGACGTGCGCCGTCGTCATCCACGCCTGAAGCGTCTTGCCAGTGCCGGTCAGGAAAAGCGGAAGCCCTGACGCGAAGCCCAGAAAAAGAAGCGTCGCCATCTTCGGCTGGCCGAAGACCCGGAGCGGAGATTTCGTCTGCGCTGGTTTCATTTCGCGGCTCCGGTCTCCAGCCCTCGTGCCTTGCCCGCAACTCTGCCGGTGAGTGCGCGTGCCCCCGCCCGCTGCATCACCGCTTCCCCGCCCCAGGCACAAATGATCGGCGCATCCCCCGGGACCGAGGCCGCCAGCCGCGGATGGCTGAACTGGACGACCGTGACCGAATTCCGCTCTGCGTTCGCCGCGTCGAGCGCAGAGCTCACCGCGTCGAGCGCTCTCTTCGAGTATCCAGGGCGGCCTTTCCACGAGCGGATGTCGCCGAAGAGTGCGATGACAATCTCCGCAGCGTCTCCCGACGGCGCTTCCCGAGCGTCCACGTTCAGCCCGTTTGCGACGAGAACATCGACAAACGGCGCGCGCGAGGGTGGTGGATACGGACCGCCGACATCGTCGTCGACGACAATCACTTCCACCTTGCCGCCGATGATGCGCGGCGCGCCCCGTACAGCATGGACCACCCGATCGCAAAGCTGCTCCGCCCACTGCTCGTCTTCCGGTCCGATCGACGCCGGACGCCGCTCGGCGTTGGCCCATTCAGCCCAGCGCCGGCGCCGCTCGAGTGACAGCGCAAGCCGGCCACTGTCCAGCTCGCCTCGCTCGGCGGCGGCGCTCACCGCGTCCACGCAAAGGGCGAGGTCGGCTGGATAAAGGAGCAGATCACATCCGGCGGCGAGCGCCTTTACCACGGCGGTCGCCTCACCCGCGCCGAGCACGCCTTCCATGATGAGGGCATCGGTGACGACGAGCCCGGGGAAACCAATTTCGTCTCGCAGCAGGTCGTTCAGAATTCTCGCGGAAAGTGTCGCTGGCGCCCCCGAAGGATCGAGCGCCGGATACGCCACGTGAGCGGTCATCACTGCGGCCACTCCGACGTCGATTGCCGCTTCGAACGGGACGAGATCAGTATCCGCCAGAGTCTCCGCGTCCTCGGCCACACTCGGCAGCGCGGCGTGGGAGTCGACAGTAGTTCGGCCGTGACCGGGAAAATGCTTCGCGCATGCCATGACTCCCGCGTTCTGGCAGCTCTCCACCCACTGCGCGGCCGCGGCCGCGACTTCATCCGGGTCGGAACCGAGGGATCGTGTCCCGACTATCGGGTTCTCGGGCTCGGCGTCGATGTCGCAAACCGGAGCGTAGATCCAGTTGATTCCAAGAGTCCGAGCCTCCCGCGCGGTGAGCTCGGCGGCACCTGCGATGGCGGCCGCATCGCCGAGCGAGCCGATGGCTGCCAGTGGCGGCAAGCCAATACATCCGGCAAACTGCTGCCCTGCGCCCCGCTCCAGGTCGGCGCCAATCAGCAGTGGAAATTTCGAGCGTATCCTGAGCTCGCTGGTCAGCGTTCGCACTGCACCGCTTTCGCCACCGAAGATTATGAAGCCCCCGACTCCCCGGTCGAGGGCCATCTCGATCAACTCACGCGACGCCTCGAAGCCGCGCGAAGCATCCCATCGAATTGCCGGCAGAAACAGTTTTGCAGAATCGTTCACGGCGGCGTGAGCTTTCCGAGAATGCGGGGGCCCAGCGCACCGGTGGCGGAGCGGACGTTCCCGAACCTGCCCTTCAGGTGCAGATACCCCAGCAATGCGAAGGCCACCGCCTCTTTTGCTTCCCCGTCAAAGAACAGCTCGTCGAACAGACGCACCGGCAGCGGAGAGAGTGCCGACGATATCGCGCCGACGAGCGTGGGATTCTTCGCGCCGCCGCCGGACAAAACGACTTCGGAAATCGGCTCGGCGATGAATCTCCGGTAAGAGTCGGCAATGCTCCGGGCCGTGAGGGCGACTGCGGATGCGATGATGTCCTCATCGGTGCAGCCGCTCCGCTCGTCACGGCACATTCGGATGAGGCTGGTGACATACACCGGACTGAACAGCTCCGGGCCGGTGGACTTCGGAGGCTCTGCGGCAAAGTACGGGTGCGCGAGCAGCGCGGTCACCACAGGAGTCACCGGAGAGCCGGCGGCGGCGAGTCTTCCGTCGACGTCGTACGGAAGCTCATGTCGCAGCGCCCGCGTGACCTTGTCGATCACTCCCGCCCCGGGGCCGGTGTCGAATGCCCGAACACCGGTGAGATCCCCTCCAGGCGGAACTACCGTGACATTCCCGATCCCCCCCAGATTCTGGAGCGCCCGCCAATCCGTGGGCGATGAGAAAATCATCGCGTCGGCGATGGGGACGA
>DATBZT010000319.1:0-10293 GCA_036513055.1 Gemmatimonadaceae bacterium
TTCCTGTTCACCGCCGGCCAGATCGCGCTCGATCCGAAGACCGTGCAGGTCGTCGAGGGTGACGTCGCCGCGCAGACCGAGCAGGTCATGAAGAATCTCACCGCCGTGCTCGCGAACGCCGGCTGCAGCTGGGCCGAGGTGACCAAGACGACGATCTTCCTCGTGGACATGGCCGACTTCGCGAAGGTGAACGAGGTGTACGCGAAGCATATCGGCGGATCGCGTCCGGCGCGCTCCACCGTGGCGGTCGCCGGTCTTCCGCGCGGCGTGCGCGTGGAGATCGAGTGCGTGGCTAAAGTCGGCTGAGCGGCACCGTGGCCACCGCGACGAAAGAGGACGTGATTCGCCTCACGCAGTTCGCGCGCTGCGCGGGCTGTGCGGCCAAGATGGGCCCCGGTGACCTGGCCGCCGCGCTCGCACCGCTCGAGCGCCGCACCGACCCGCGGATCCTCGTGGGCCGCGAGACGTTCGACGACGCCGGCGTCTTCCAGCTCTCGCCCGAACTGGCGCTGGTGCAGACGCTCGACTTCTTCGCGCCGATCGTCGACGATCCGTACGACTTCGGGCGCGTCGCCGCCACGAACGCGCTCTCCGATGTCTTCGCGATGGGCGGCGAGCCGATCACCGCGATGAACATCGTCGGCTTTCCCGTCGGTCAGCTTCCGCTCACCGTGCTCACCGATATGCTGCGCGGCGGACAGGACGCCGTGCACGAAGCCGGCGCGTTCATCGTCGGCGGCCACACCATCACCGACGAAGAACTCAAGTACGGCCTCTCGGTCACGGGCACGATTCATCCGACGCGCATGCTCACGAACGCCGCCGCGAAACCGGGCGATGCGCTCGTGCTCACGAAGGCGATCGGCACCGGCATTCTCTCGACCGCCGCCAAGCGCGGCGCACTTGGCGAAGGGGAACGAGCTGCGCTCGTGAAGTCGATGACCACGCTGAACGCCGTCGCGAGCCGCGCCGCCGTCTCGATGGGCCTGCACTGCGCGACCGACGTCACCGGCTTCGGCCTCCTCGGCCACGCCTCGCACGTCGCGCGGGCGAGCAAGGTCACCCTGCGCATCGATACGGCGCGCGTGCCCCTCCTGCCGGGCACGCGCGCGGCGCTGGCCGCCGGCGCGCTCACGGGCGGTGCCGCGAGAAACGATCGCTATCTGGAACCGCTCGTGGACTGGGGGCGTATCACGAGTGAAGAACGCGCCTTCCTCGTGGATCCCCAGACCTCGGGTGGACTGTTGGTTGCTGTCCCGTTGGAGAAGCTGGCCGGGTATCTCGGCCGTGTCGACGGTGCCGTGCAGATCGGCGAAGTGCGGGAGCGTTCTCATTCTGGTGAATGGCTCAGTCTTCAAAACTGATGCGACCTGACGACGTCGGGTTGGGTGGGTTCGATTCCCATACGCTCCCGCCAGCCGGCCTCGCGCTGCGGGTGGCGGTCCTGGTGCTCTGCGTGGCCGCCACCGCGTTTGCGCAGAAGCCCGACAGCGTCGGGCTCAAGGCCTCGAGCACCGACACGGTGCCGCAGGCGTCGACGCGCGTGCGCAAGCCGTTCGTCGCGCCGCCGATCTCGCCGCGCCGCGCGTTCGTGTATTCCGCGCTGATTCCCGGCATGGGCCAGGCCGCGCTCGACCGGAAGTACACCGGGGCCGTGTTCTTTCTCATCGAGACGATGTCATGGGCGCTCCTCCGCCGTTCGGCGGACGACGAGCGGATCGCAAAAGCGTTCGTCGGCGATTCCGTGCCGCAGTCGTACACGATCGATCCAGGCACCGGCCTTGCGCTGCGCGACGGCCACGGCAATCCGGTCGTCGCCACGTGGGCGCAGACGCGCTACACGCAGGATCTCGTGCGCGCCCGCGCCCTGCACGTCGAGGACTGGGTCGCGGTGATCCTGTTCAACCACCTGTTCTCGGGCGCCGACGCCTACGTCGCGGCGAACCTCTGGGATCTCCCGCAGCACCTGGGCGTCCGCGCGGCTCCGCTCCGCGGCGGCGGCGCGGCGATGACGTTCACGCTCACCTTCCGCTAGCGGGCCGCTCGACCTGCTGCAGCACGCGGACGGCGTCGCCGTCGAGGCGCGCGAGCTCGAGATGATCGGTGCTGATGCGCAGGAACGTTGGCCCGTCCATCCACGCCCCGGGATTCGCCATCACGGCGCCGCGCGCGGATTTCCCGATCACGGGCTCGTGCGAGTGTCCGTACAAGTAGAGCTGCAACGACGGCTCGGCCACGAGCTTGTCGAGCGCCACTCGCGCGAGCCCTTCGCCACGGTCGCGCGGCCGCATGTTGCGGCTCGTGTGCGACGTGCGCAGCGCGATCCACGTCGCGATGTCCGGATGAATCCACCGAAAGAGGCGGATCGCGAGCGGGTTGCGCAGCACCGCGCGCAGGCGGCGATACGGCGCGTCTTCCTTGTCGCGGAGCCCGTCACCGTGCTCGATCAGCACGTTCCATCCGGCGATCGAACCGCGCCACGGTCCCACGTGGTACGTCACACCCACATCACGTGTGAGAATCTCGCCGCCCCAGCAGTCGTGATTTCCGGCGATCCAGAGCACCGCCACTCCGGCCTCGCGCAGCGCCGCGATGGCCGCGAGCGTGCGGAATCCCACGCGCGGCATCACGTGTTTCCACTCGAACCAGAAGTCGAACATGTCGCCGTTCAGCACGACGGTTTTCGCTTCGGTCTTCGCGCGCTCCAGCAGTGCCAGCAGGGTCGTCTCGGCCTCCGCGGGGGCGGGGCCGAGGTGCGCATCCGAGAGCACGAAGCACGGGCCGTGAAGCATCGGGAGAACCTATCAGCCCGCACGATCCTTTACAAAGCCGTCTCTCTGGAATTACTTGCTCTCGTGCCCACAACCACCACTGAAGTCCGCGTTCGCTACGCTGAAACCGACCAGATGCAGGTCGTGTATCACTCCAACTACCTCATCTGGTGTGAGGTCGGCCGCACGGACTTCATGCGCCAGCATGGCATGAGCTACTCGGAAATGGAGAAGGATGGCATCGGACTCACGGTCTCCGAATACAGCGTCCGCCTGCACGCCAGCGCCCGTTACGACGACCTCGTGCGCATCGCCACGACGCTCACCGATGTGCGGTCGCGCCAGGTGACGTTCGAGTACCTGTTGACCAATGCGAACACGGGCGAGCGGCTCGCCACCGCCCGCACCTCGCTCGTCTCCATCTCGCGCAACGGCCGTCCCGTCGCCATGCCCGCCGACGTCCGGGCGCGGCTCGAAGCGGTCCGCGGCTGATGCGTGCCTTCCTGTCCGTCGCCCTGGCGTGCGCAGCGCTCCTCTCCGCGGGATGCCGCTATCACCTCACCGGTGGCGGGCTGCCGAGCGATATCAAGAGCGTCGCGATCATCCCGTTCGACAACGAGACGGCCTCGCCCGAGTTGCAGCACGAGCTCAACCAGGCCCTGCGGAACAGCTTCGCCTCCAAGCTGGGGCTCAAGGAGGCGGGCGAGGACAAGGCCAGTGCCGTCGTGCGGGGGAAGATCGTCACTTATGATCTGGACGTGGCGACGGCGTTCAGCGCGAATCCCGCGCAGGCGACCTCGTCGCGGCGGCAACTGAAGGTGAGCGTTCACGTCGAGATATTCGACCAGATCCATAACAAGACGCTGTGGACAGGTGACCTCGTCGCGCTCGGTGACTATCCCGAAGGCGGCGAGGCCGCCGGACGGAAGCAGGCCGTCGAGAAGATCGTCAGCGACGTCATCCAGGGAGCGCAGTCGCAATGGTGAGAACTCGCCGTGGCGCAGGCCGAATCGGGTGTCTCGTCATGTTGCTCATCGTCACCGCGATCGGCTACTTCGGCATCAACATCGGTGAGGCGTACTTCAACTTCTACCGGTATCAGGACCGGATGAAGAGCGAGGCGCGCTTCGCCGATCACGGCACCGATGCGGCGATGAAGATGCGCATCGCGGCGTTCGCGGACTCGCTCGGCCTTCCCGAACCGGCGAACAAGGTCGTCGTTCGGCGCGGCCAGCACGAAATCTTCATTTACGCGAACTACATCGTGCACATCGAACTGCCCGGCCATGTGAGGGAGTTCCACTTCAATCCCTCGGCCACGGGGACGTTCTGAGCCTCGACCGAGCGGCCGCGAGCCTCGATCCGCGGCGGAAGATCATGTCGTGGGAAGCGGCGCGTGAGTGGCGGCACAGGATGCGCGGCCCCGTGGTGTTCACGAACGGCGTCTTCGACTTGCTGCACCCCGGACACGTCGACGTGCTCCTCGGAGCGCGAGCGGAGGGCAGCCACCTCGTCGTCGGACTCAACAGCGATGCGTCCGTTCGCCGGCTCGGAAAAGGGCCGGAGCGTCCCGTGCGATCCGAGGCGGATCGTGCGCTCGTGCTCGCCTCGCTCGAGATGGTCGATGCCGTCGTGATGTTCGACCAGGACACGCCGCTCGAACTCGTGCGCCGGCTCGAGCCCGACGTGATCGTGAAGGGCGGAGACTACACGCCCGCAAACGTGGTCGGCGCGGCCGACGTGATGGCCCGGGGCGGCCGCGTCGTGATCATTCCGGTCACGCCGGGTCATTCGACAACTTCGACGATAGAGAAACTTCGTGGCTGATTCAGTGAGAGCTGGCGCCGGCGCGCGCGCTTCGCGCGCGCCGAATGAGATGCGCGCGGTGACCATGCAGCGCGGTGCGGCGCCGTACGCCGAGGGGTCGTGCCTGATTGCCTTCGGCAATACGCGCGTGCTGTGCACCGCCAGCGTGGAGGACGGCGTCCCCGGCTGGAAGAAGGGCAGGGGCGAAGGCTGGCTCACCGCCGAGTACTCGATGCTGCCGCGCGCGACGCACACGCGAACGCCTCGCGAGCGCCAGCAGGTGGGTGGCCGCACGCAGGAGATCCAGCGGCTCATCGGGCGCAGCGTTCGCGCGATGATCGACGATTTCAAGTGGGGCGAGTTCACGCTCAAGGTGGACTGCGACGTGCTGCAGGCGGACGGCGGCACGCGCACGGCGGCGATCACGGGCGCGTGCGTGGCGGTGGTGGATGCGTTCGACTGGATGGTGAAGACGAACCGCATCAAGGCGTCGCCGGTGAAACGGCGGGTGGCGGCCGTGAGCGTCGGCGTCATCGATGGTGAGGTGCGCGCCGATCTCGAATACGTCGAGGACGTGAAGGCCGAAGTGGACATGAACGTCGTGATGAGCAGCACCGGCGGATTCGTGGAGGTGCAGGGCACCGGCGAACACGGCACGTTCGATCGCGTGCAGCTCGATCGGCTGATCGCGGCGGCGGTGCGGGCGATCGGCGAGCTCGATGCGGCGCAGCGGAACGCGCTCGCGATCGTGTGAGCGTGGGGTGACCGTTCGCCCGGCGCTGCTGATCGCGACGCGCAGTGCAGGAAAGCTGAGCGAACTCGGACCGATGCTTCGTGCCGGCGGGTTCGAGCCGCTGACGCTTGACGATCTCGGACTCGCGCCGGCTCCGGAAGAGGACTCCGTCGAGGCGTTCGAGACGTTCGAAGAGAACGCGCTGGCGAAGGCGCGGTACTATCTCGAGCGCGCGAAATCGCTCGACGCCCGCGCGCCCGCTCTGGTGCTCGCCGATGATTCGGGCCTCGAGGTGCTCGCGCTCGGCGGAGCGCCGGGCGTGCGGAGCAAGCGCTGGTCGGGCAGCGCGCTCGAGGGGCAGGCCCTTGATGATGCGAACAACGCGAAGCTGGTGGCGGCGCTGCGAGGAGTTGCGGATCGGAGCGCGCGATATGTGTGCGTCGCGGCGATCGCGTCGTCGCGTGGCGAAGTGCACGCGCGCGGCGAGTGCGGCGGGATGATACTCGACGCGCCGCGCGGCGACGATGGATTTGGATACGATCCGTTTTTCTACAGTGAGGAATTGAAGAAAACGTTTGGTGAGGCGACGCGGGCGGAGAAGGAAGCGGTGAGCCATCGGGCGCGGGCGGTTGCGGCGCTGCTTGACGCGTTTCGCTCTGGAAAATGAACCGCGAGTAATCCGTCATTGGTCATTGGTCGTTGGTATTTGGCTAGGCCAATTGCCAACGACCAATGACCAATGACTTTCTACTCGCGTTGTTTTTCTTCTTCTGTTGACCGGATGTGCGCGTGCCACTACAATTCTGCTTCGGTTCGCGGGGCGTAGCGTAGCCCGGTATCGCGCCTGCTTTGGGAGCAGGAGGTCGCCGGTTCGAATCCGGCCGCCCCGATCGGGAGCGATCGAAAGCAAGATGCGCAGAATGCGCAGCGCAGAGCGAAGAAGATTCTCGTCCGACCAGGCGCCAGTAGCTCAGTTGGATAGAGCGGGAGCCTTCTAAGCTCCAGGTCGGGGGTTCGATTCCCTCCTGGCGCGCCTTGCGAAGTTCGTTGGAAACGGGTTGTGCGGTGAGCGCCCTTAGCTCAATTGGCAGAGCAAGTGACTCTTAATCACTAGGTTGAAGGTTCGATTCCTTCAGGGCGCATGGGACATGAGCGAGCGGCCACTCTACGGTGGCCGCTCGCTTTCCTTTCGGGGCACTGAACGCCGTCAACTGACAGCAGTCGGCCGCCAGCGATCGGACAACGACCACGTTGCCGATTGGTGTTGGGGAATCGACGGCGGCGACTGTCGGAGCGATTCGGTAATGGGGCCGTTTTCTGACAGCTGTACGGTGGCAGGTGTCGTCTGAGAGCGTTCATTTTCGTGAAGAGGAGCTCTTGTTTGCGAGCTGCATTTGTCTCTGAAAACCCCTATTGCATAAGCGAGTTCTAGTCGTTACGTTTCCGTTCCTGTCCCCAAAGTGCATGGTTTTTGATTCGGGGAGAGGAAGTGCCCGCCGGGCCGCGAGGCCCGCTTCGTGTCTCCGGGCAAAAAATCTCGAAAAAGTTGCGAAAGCTACTTGACGAGGAGCAGACACGGAAAGTATGTTGGAAGGCTACCGCTGAAAGCGGTCAGTTGAACGAGCTATTTGATAATTGAACGTGAGATCATAAGGGTGTGCGAGGCGACCTTTTTGACCCGTGTGCATTCAGGCGCACGGCGAGAGGTTAGACCTGAACATTTTTATGTGATTCCGAATTACGCTGTCACGCGACAGCGTGACAGTGTTTGTTCGGAGAGCTAATCAAAAACTTGCAACCATTGGAGAGTTTGATCCTGGCTCAGGACGAACGCTGGCGGCGTGCTTAACACATGCAAGTCACGGGGGCCCGTAGCAATACGGGCAACCGGCGAACGGGTGCGTAACACGTGAGCAATCTGCCGATCTCTGGGGGATAGCCGGCCCAACGGCCGGGTAATACCGCATACGTTCTCGAGGGGGAGTCCCCTTGAGAAGAAACCTCCGGGGGAGATCGAGGAGCTCGCGACCTATCAGCTAGTTGGCGGGGTCATGGCCCACCAAGGCATCGACGGGTAGCTGGTCTGAGAGGATGGCCAGCCACATTGGGACTGCGACACGGCCCAGACTCCTACGGGAGGCAGCAGTGGGGAATATTGCGCAATGGACGAAAGTCTGACGCAGCGACGCCGCGTGTGGGATGAAGCCTTTCGGGGTGTAAACCACTGTTGCCCGGGACGAAACTCCTCTTTCGAGGGGATTGACGGTACCGGGTGAGGAAGCACCGGCTAACTCTGTGCCAGCAGCCGCGGTAATACAGAGGGTGCGAGCGTTGTCCGGAATCACTGGGCGTAAAGGGCGCGTAGGTGGCGGGATAAGCGTGTGGTGAAAGCCCGGGGCTCAACCCCGTGTCTGCCATGCGGACTGTCTTGCTCGAGCGTAGTAGAGGCAGGTGGAATTCCGGGTGTAGCGGTGGAATGCGTAGAGATCCGGAAGAACACCGGTGGCGAAGGCGGCCTGCTGGGCTACTGCTGACACTGAGGCGCGACAGCGTGGGGAGCAAACAGGATTAGATACCCTGGTAGTCCACGCCGTAAACGATGGGTACTAGGTGTCTGGGGGAGCGACCCCCTGGGTGCCGGCGCTAACGCATGAAGTACCCCGCCTGGGGAGTACGGCCGCAAGGCTGAAACTCAAAGGAATTGACGGGGGCCCGCACAAGCGGTGGAGCATGTGGTTTAATTCGACGCAACGCGAAGAACCTTACCTGGGCTTGACATGCTGGAGAAAGCTCGCAGAAACGTGAGCCCCTCTTAGGAGTTCCAGCACAGATGCTGCATGGCTGTCGTCAGCTCGTGTCGTGAGATGTTGGGTTAAGTCCCGCAACGAGCGCAACCCTCATCTCCAGTTACCAGCGGGTAATGCCGGGGACTCTGGAGGGACTGCCGGTGCTAAACCGGAGGAAGGTGGGGACGACGTCAAGTCATCATGGCTCTTACGTCCAGGGCTACACACGTGCTACAATGGCCGAGACAGAGGGTCGCGAACCCGCGAGGGGGAGCCAATCCCCAAACTCGGCCTCAGTTCGGATTGTAGTCTGCAACTCGACTACATGAAGCTGGAATCGCTAGTAATCGTGGATCAGCTACGCCACGGTGAATACGTTCCCGGGCCTTGTACACACCGCCCGTCACGCCATGGAAGCTGTGAGCGCCCGAAGTCGGTGCCGGAACCCGCAAGGGACCAAGCCGCCTAAGGCGAGCGCAGTGACTGGGGCGAAGTCGTAACAAGGTAGCCGTAGGGGAACCTGCGGCTGGATCACCTCCTTAACGGAGCAGCGAGTAGGCCGGCTCGAGACGCAAGTCGAGAGACGGTACGAAAGCGCTACCGGATAGTCGCTCGCTTCCACACCCTGATCTCACGTTCAATTTTTCTGGCCTGTGCCAACGCAGCAGGAGCAACTCTGCGCGCATGGGCTTTGTTGGTCTCAGTCGCCTTCGGCATTGAGGCCTTCGAACAAAAATTGTCTGGCAGGAGCTCCGCAAAAGAACCGGGGCGATCGCGCATGACAAATGCTTTTTGACAATGGAATTGGGTAGTGTTCGTGGGAAAACGAATCAACACTAGTGACACAATTTCTTTGTATCACTCGAGTAGATCGCGCGTGCTCTGTTTGACGGTTTTGTAGTCAAGCGAGCGAAAGCAAGTGGAGGATGCCTGGGCACACGAAGGCGATGAAGGCCGCGGTAAGCTGCGATAAGCTTGGGGGAGCGGCACACACGCGATGATCCCAAGATGGCCGAATGGGGAAACCCGGCTGTCAGCGATGGCAGTCACTCCGGCGCAAGCCGGAGGGCAAACCAGGGGAACTGAAACATCTAAGTACCCTGTGGAAAGAGAAATCAACCGAGATGCCCGAAGTAGCGGCGAGCGAAACGGGTAGAGCCCAAACCGAGGTCCTTGTGGCCGCGGGGTTGTAGGACCCACGCACGCGTATGGAGAAGCAAGCCGAAGTCCCTTGGAACGGGGCGCCAAAGACGGTGACAGCCCGGTAGGCAAACGCGATGAACTGTACGTAGTGGAGTTCCTGAGTAACGCCCGACTCGAGTAATCGGGCGTGAAGCTGGGGGGACCACCCTCCAAGGCTAAAGACTCTCGTGTGACCGATAGTGAACGAGTACCGTGAGGGACAGGTGAAAAGCACCCCTGTGCGGGGAGTGAAAGAGATCCTGAAACCACTTGCTTACAAGCGGTAGGAGGTTGGGCACGAGCTTGCTCGTGTCACGACTGACTGCGTGCCTTTTGCATTATGATCCGGCGAGTTACTGCTCAGCAGCGAGGCTAAGCTGGTATCCAGCGGAGCCACAGCGAAAGCGAGTCCTGTAACGAGGGCGCTAAGTTGCTGGGCGTACGACCCGAAGCCAGGGCGATCTACCCATGAGCAGGGTGAAGCTGAGGTAACACTTAGTGGAGGCCCGAACCGGTGTGGGTTGAAAACCGCTCGGATGACTTGTGGGTAGGGGTGAAAGGTCAATCAAGCCTGGAGATAGCTGGTTCTCCCCGAAATCTATTGAGGTAGAGCCTCGAGGCGTGTTTGCAGGAGGTAGAGCGACTGGATGGGCGCGGGCCGGCGTAGCTGGTACCAAACTCAACCAAACTCCGAATACCTGTCAAATGGACCTCGGGAGGCAGTCGCTGAGCGATAATGTCCAGCGGCGAGAGGGAAAGAACCCAGAGCCACAGCTAAGGCCCCAAAGTGGCCGCTGAGTATAGCGAAGGATGTGTTCGTGCCGTGACAACTAGGAGGTTGGCTTAGAAGCAGCCATTCCTTTAATGAGTGCGTAATAGCTCACTAGTCCAGCGTGAATGCGCCGAGAATGGTCGGGATTAAGCGGCCCGCCGAAGCTTGGCCTTCATGCTTTGCATGAGGGGTAGGGGAGCGTTCCTGTAACAGTGAAGGGCCCGTGGAAACGTTGGCCTGGAG
>DATBZT010000320.1:0-9853 GCA_036513055.1 Gemmatimonadaceae bacterium
CTTTCTGGCAGCAGGGGCCGGCAATGCTTCAGGCGCTGAACATCCTGGAGAACGCCGATCTGAAGGCGATGGGATACAACTCGCCGAAATACATTCACACCATCTATCAGGCGATGAGCCTGGCGTTTGCCGACCGCGACTTTTATTACGGCGATCCGTATTTCCCGCCTGACGAGCCGGTGAAGGGTCTCTTGTCGAAGGACTACGCAAAAAAGCGTTACGCGGAGATCAACTGGGAGCACAACGACTCGACAGTGAAGCCGGGTGATCCCTATCCGTTCCAGGGCGCAGTGAATCCGTTTTCGACGCTTCTTGCGAAATGGACCGTGACGGGCGCGCCGGCCGGCGCTCCGAAAAGTGGACAGCAGGACAAGCCGGCAGGCGCCGATACCGGGCGCGTGCCGCTCGCACAGACTGACGCGCATGCCGATTCACGTATCGCGGAAATGAACGGAGGCGTTACAGGCGCGGGCGCGGCCGACACTGCGTTCAACGAGGCGTTTTACGCCGGTACCACGTCAATCGAAGCGGCGGATGAGGAGGGGTGGGTGGTGTCCGTGACGCCGAGCGGTGGATGGGTGCCGGCGGTGATCGCCGGACACACGGGCGTCGGGCTCAGCCAGCGCGCGCAGGCATTCGCCACCGATCCGCAGGATGGCCCGTTCAACGTGATCGAGCCGGGGAAGCATCCGCGCGTTACACTCACGCCGACGCTCGCATTGAAGGATGGAAGTCCGTATCTGTCGTTCGCTGTGCAGGGCGGCGATTCCCAGGACCAGAATCTGCTCCAGTTCTTTCTCGATGTGGTGGAATTCGGGATGACGGTGCAGCAGGCGGTGGAGGCGCCCAACATCAACAGCTTCCAGATGCGCTCGACATTCGGGCAGCACGAATCGCGACCCGGGCGGATGCTCGTTGCTACGTCTACTCCCGAAAGTGTGCGCGCGGAGCTTCAGCAGATGGGATACAAGCTGCAGTTCGAGAAGCTGACGTCCGGGCCGATCAACGCGATCCTCTTCGACAGGAAGCACGGCTCGATGTGGGGCGGCTCCAGCAACCATGGTGAGGATTACGGCATCGCCTGGTAGGTCTCGTTCGGGTCCGGCTAAATTGAGCCATGTCTTTTCGCATCCTCGTTACTGACGAAATCGACCCCGAGGGCGTGGCCCTCCTTGCGGGCGAGCCCGAGTTCAACGTCGATGAAGTGCCGACGCTTCCGCCCGCCGAGCTATTGGCGCGCATCCCCGAATACGACGCGTTCGTCGGCAGAAGCGCGACACGCGTATCCGCTGAGCTTCTCAAGGCAGCAACGCGTCTCAAGGTCATTGGCCGCGCCGGTGTCGGGGTCGACAACATTGCCCTTGGCGCGGCGACAGAGCTGGGTATTGCAGTCATCAACGCGCCCGCCGGAAACACGATTGCCGTTGCCGAGCTGTTCTTTGGCGTGGTGATCAGTCTGCTGCGTCATCTGCCGCGCGCCTACGAGTCGATGCATGCGGGACGATGGGAGCGCTCATCATTCCTCGGCTCGGAGCTCAAGGGGCGCACACTGGGGATTGTCGGGCTTGGCCGTATCGGTGGGGAAGTGGCGTGCCGCGCCCAGACGTTCGGCATGACGCTGGTTGCCTACGACCCATACATCACGGAGTCGCGCTTTCAATCGCTGCGCGTGAGACGCGCCGAGTCGCTCGACGAGCTGCTCGACGATGCGGACATCGTCACTGTCCACACGCCGCTCACCGACGAGACCCGGGGAATGATCGGCCGGCGCGAGCTGGCCCGGTTGTCGCCTTCGGCGATTGTCGTCAACATGGCGCGCGGCGGAATCGTGGACGAAGAAGCGCTCGCCGAGGCGTTGAATGCGCGAAAGCTTGCTGCCGCGGCGGTGGACGCGTTCGTCAAGGAGCCCGTGACGGGCGACCACCCGCTGAGCAGGATGCCGAATGTCTTTCTCACTCCGCACATCGGAGCTTCCACTGCGGAGGCTCAGCGCAATGTGGCGGTAGACGCGTGCGCGGCGGTGCGTGACGCGCTGCTGTCGGGTGAATATTCCCGGTCAATCAATGTGCCCGAAGGGGAATACGGAAAATGGGAAGAGCTTCGCCCAGCGCGTCTGCTGGCGCGACGGGCTGCCGCGATAGGCCGTGCGATTCTGGCATCGCAGGGCACGAGCGTTGTCGGCCGCATAGACGTTCGCGGCAGCCGTGCGCTCGCAGCGGCGCGGGAGACCCTCGTGGCGTCGGCAGCGCTGGGGGTTCTGGAAGGAGTGCTCGAACAGGAGCGGCTCAACCTCATCAACGCCCAGACACTGGCCGAGGGGCGTGGTATCGAGCTGTCGTTCACCGAGGCATTTGAGCCGGCGCCGGGGCTTGGCCCGCAGCAGACGGAGATTGCCGGCGCGACGCGCGCTGTGGAGGTGCGGCTCACCGGCGGAATGAACGACATCACCGTCGGCGGAATCGCGTATGCGCATGGCACGGTCGGCGAGAATGGAGATGGAGCTTTCCGGATCACGCGCATCGGGGCTTTTCGCGTGGACGTTTATCCGCGGGACACGCTGGTAATCCTCACCAACCGCGACGTGCCCGGCGTCATCGGACACGTTGGAACGCTGCTCGGTGAATCGGGAGTCAACATCGCCGAGTATCACCAGGCGAGACTGGCTCAGGGTGGGGAGGCGCTGGCCGCAGTGTCGGTGGACGGCGGAGTGGGGGAGGATGTAAAACGACGGCTGCTCGAGCTGCCCGACGTACGATCGGTGACGGTGGTGAGCTTCAGGAAAGAGTGACCGCGCGAATCGAAACCGACCCCGACGTCCGCGCGAGCTTCTCGGCGGACGCGTCCGGCTTGCGGTATCTGCCCGATGGAGTGGCGCGTCCGGAGTCGGCGGAGGAAGTGAGTGAGATCCTGCGGTCTGCTGCGGCCTCGCGAACCGGAGTCACTCCTGCCGGGATGCAGACCAGCACCACGGGCGCCTCGATCACCGATGGAGGCATACTGCTGTCCATGCGGGGATTGAAGCCGGTGCTCGATATCGATCGTGATGCTCGCTTTGTGCGCGTATCTGCCGGCGCAATACTCGGAGAGGTGAAGCGCGCGGCGGCCGCGGAAGGACTTCTGCTGGCCCCGGACCCGACCAGCGAAGAAGAGTGCACAGTTGGAGGCGCGATTGCGTGCAACGCTTCCGGCGCCCGCACGCTCAAGTATGGCGCCACTCGTGACCATGTCCGCGCTGTGAAGGTGGTGCTGGCCTCGGGTGAGATAGCCAGCTTTCGCCGGGCAGAGCTGGAGAAGAACACGGCCGGCTACGCAATCGCGCACGACCCGGTGGACTGGTTCGTGGGCAGCGAGGGAACGCTCGGCGTCGTCGTCGAGGCGGAGCTGCTGCTGCTCCCGCTGCCGGAGCGGGTCATTGGTCTCGAGATCTCGTTCGCAAACGAGCAGAACGCCCTGGCGTTTGTCGCCGCCGCCCGTGAGGATACGCAGGTATCGCCCAGGTGTCTCGAATATTTCGACGAGCTGGCGGTTGGGATAGCACACGCCGCCGAAGCACGGAAAGGACCGCCGAACCTGAATGTTGACCTGGTACCGGCTTCGGGAACGATGGTTTACGTCGAGCAGGAAATTCCGGAAGGCGAGGTCGCGAGCGAGTCGGTGCTGGACGCGTGGCTGAGCATGGCATTCGTGCACGACGCTTTCGACGACGGGCTCCGCGTGTTCGACGGCGAACAGGCGCTGGCCACCGCCCGACGCATTCGGCACTCGGTTCCGTCGGTGATGAATGAGCGCGGCGCTCTGTACCGCGTTGCGGGCGGGCGGAAAGTGTCGACGGACTGGGCAGTACCGTATCGCCGGCTCCATGAAGCGATCACGATGTCGCGGGAGCTTGGCCGGCGTGCTGGAATCTCGCAGGCAGTGACTTATGGCCACGCGGGGAACGGCCATCCGCACCAGAATTACGTTGCCCGCAACGCGGAGGAGCTTGACGCCATCGAGCGTGTGGTTGAGAAGACGCTTCGTGCCGTGGTGGCGATGGGCGGAACAGTGTCGGCCGAGCACGGCATCGGAAAGCTCAAGCGCCAGTGGCTCCCGCTGCAGATGCCTGCGGTGGCCCTGGGGGTGATGCGAGCGGTGAAGCATGAGCTCGATCCTCTCGGAATCCTGGCTCCGGGGAATATCTTCTGAGCGTGCCGGTCATTCGCTTCAGGTCACTGGTTCTCGATGTCGATTCGACCCTTTCGGCCGTGGAAGGGATCGATTACCTGGCGGCAATGCGCGGCGATGTCGTGAGCGCGCGAGTGGCGTCGATCACCGACCGTGCAATGCGCGGCGAGATCGCGCTGGAAGATGTGTACGCGGAGAGACTCGTCGCGGTAATGCCGCAGCTTGCCGAGGTAACGAGTCTGAGCTACGCCTACGTCGCGAGAATGGAGCCTGGCGCGGCCGAGGCGCTGGCGCAGCTCGCCGCTATCGGTGTGCGAATCGTTCTCGTTTCCGCGGGAATACGCGACGCCATTCTCCCGCTGGCGAGAGCAGTCGGCGTTTCCGATGCCGATGTCCACGCCGTTCGCGTGTACTTCACGGAGAAAGGGAACTACGCGGGTTTCAACGTCGCATCTCCGCTGACGCAAAATGGCGGCAAGGTCAGTGTGGTGCGCGGGCTCGGGCTGCCTCGTCCGATTCTCGCCGTTGGAGACGGCGTGACCGATGCGGAGCTGAAGACAGCGGATCCGCCGGCCGTGGATGCGTTCGCCGCTTACACGGGCGTTGTTGCGCGCGAGCCCGTCATCAAGGTTGCAGACTATACGGTGCACAACTTCAAGGAGATCGTCGCACTGGCTACGGGATCTGGGAAACCAGGTTCGCTACTCGCATAGCCTCGTCTCTCCCTGTATCATCTCGGCGACATGCTGAGACTTGATCGTTCGCCGTTGTGTCTCTTGCGCAAGCTCGCGTTCGTCGCGGTCGCTGGCGGGATGGTGTTTGCACAAGCCGGCGAATCCGGGGCGCAACCGGACTCTGCTCGCCTTCGCCTCCCAAGGTTGCTGAGCAACGGGATGGTGATTCAGCGCGATGCGCTCATTCCGGTATGGGGATGGGCAATGCCGGGAACGCGTGTGAAGGCGACGCTGCGGGGCCGAGCTGCGACTGCAATTACGGGCCGTGATTCCACGTGGAGAATGTCGTTTCCTGCCATGACCGCGGGCGGGCCATACGATCTGCTGGTCGAAGCGGGCGGGGACCGGATTGTCGTCCGTGACATTCTGGTGGGCGACGTGTGGGTCGCCTCCGGTCAATCGAACATGGCGCTCACGGTGAATGCGGCGAAGGACTCAGCGCTGGCAATCGGAACGGCGGGCGACCCGAAGCTCAGACATTTCAACGTTCCCGAATCTTTCGCTGATTCTCCGGCAGACGATCTTGCGGGCGGCAGCTGGGAGGCCGCCGATTCGCAGCACGTTGGAAGTTTTTCGGCGGTGGCCTACTACTTCACCCGCGATCTCCGGAAGGCAACCGGCGTTCCGATCGGACTGATTCACACATCGTGGGGCGGCGCCAACATCGAGACATGGATGAGCCGTGCAGCGCTCGGTCTCACCGACAGTGCGTGGGCGGCGATTCTGGAACGCGAGAAAGCGCGTGACGCTGCGATCCGTGACACACTCCTCGCGCGGCTCTTTCTGGTGAGTGGAAATTTGCGGTAGGCGCAGTGGCGTTCAGGCCGGACGGCCAGCACATCAACAAGATTCCGACCTATCTGTACAACCGGATGCTGCATCCGCTGCTTCCATTTCCGATCAGGGGCGTCATCTGGTATCAAGGCGAGTCGAACGCCAACAACGACGCGCAGGCGATGGCCTACCGGGCCCAGTTCGTCACGCTGATCCGCAGTTGGCGTCGAGAATGGGAAAGTGGCCCGGCCGCGACTGAAGGACGACAGGAGCTGCCTTTCCTGTGGGTTCAGCTTCCGAACTACGGCCCAATCGATTCCCTACCGCCCCTTCACGCAGGATGGGCGACGCTGCGTGAGTCGCAGGCTGCTGCGCTGTCGCTCCCGGCAACTGCGCAGGTGGTGACGATAGATGTTGGCGAAGCCAACAGTCTCCATCCTCGGAACACGCAGGAAGTAGGGCGGCGACTCGCGCTCGCCGCGCGCTCCGTCGCATACGGCGAGCATGTGATTTATGCGGGGCCAACGTATCGTCGGCACGAAGCGCGCGGCGGGAGAGTCACTGTCGAGTTTGATAACGTCGGAGGTGGACTCGTGTCGCGAGCGCCGTTCGCGCCGCGCGCCGAGCCGCTGCGTGATCGTGTGCTCGGTTTCGCCGTTGCCGGTGCCGACCGGCGGTTTGTATGGGCCGAGGCGCGTATCGAAGGTGATCATGTCGTGGTGTGGAGTGACGCGGTTCCCAATCCGGTAGCCGTGAGGTACGCGTGGGCCAATAGTCCGGAGAATCCGAGTCTTTATAACAGCTCCGGTCTGCCGGCCCCGCCGTTCCGCACTGATGATTGGTGATGGTTTCCCTCGAGGGTCTAGGGCGAGCCGCTGCCGATTTTTGCATCGGGCGGGGCGAGCACGCGCGTCAGGAATCGCTGCGATTCGCCAATGCGTTCCACCTCGAGCGCCGTCGCATCGACGGCCTGGCTGATCCGTTCGACCTTTTCGGCGATTTCCTCGAGGGCGCGCGGAGAAGCGGACTTTTTCCGCTCGATCAGCCCAAGCGTGATCCGTGTAAACGCCTGGATGCCAGTCAGCCCGAGCACGAAGGCGAACGCCCACCATATCTCGAAATGCATGTTGCCTCGCAGAGTCGAACGATTTGGCAAAAACGCGATCAATGGTGGCATCGCGTTCCCTCATTCTGCTCTACGATAACACGGAGCGGGGTGTTTCGTTTCCCTCGAGGGAAATCAGCCGTTGTGCCCGTCTTTATGAGAAGCTATTTCCAGCAGCCAAGCTCCCGGAACTGGTCCAGCGACTGCTTGGGCAGGTCGACCATCTCATTGCACTCTGTGCACACGCTCACGAGAACGTTGGGGAACGTTATGCGGGAGCGGTTGAGCTTGATGCTGCGGCTCTCGAACCTCGTGTTAACGAGCTTCCGGCAGGAGTGGCAGATGCCGGATGAAGTGTCGCCTTCGTGCCATGGAGCTGTCATTGATTCCTCACTGTGTTGACGAGCATCGGGTTTGTTTCCCTATGCCCATTGGACATTACGTGAGGGGGATCCGTTTGTTGCAAAACCGCTAAACGGACAGTTCTTACGAAAGCCGAACAAAAACGGAACGTTCAGTCGGAGTGCTTAACCTCGCTCATCAACTCGAGCAGGTTGTTTTCGGTGTCCCGGAATGCACAAATCCAGAGATCGTGATCGGGCATGCGCGCAACGACGTGCGGGTCATGCTCCAGCTTCACGCCGCGGGCCTGGAGAACGCTCCAGGCGGCGTTGATGTCGGCAACCTTATAGTAGAGGATCGACGCGGGATGGTCGAATTCCGGACTCTCCGCAAACGATAACATGAGACGGACACCGGCGCAGTCGAAAAAAGCCAGGCCGGGGAATTCGTACAGAAACTTCAGTCCCAGCTTGTCACGATAGAACTCCACCGCTTTCGGCAAATCGTGGACGACAATGGCGATCTGGCCGATGCCGATGATCTCGAAACCGCTATCCGTTGCGGACATGGTGTGGGCCCCCCGGTGCGTGAATACTGGCTGAGAAATCTGCGCAGAGGAAATCACCGTTGGCTAGCGACCCGTCCGGATTCCAGTGATCTTTGCCACGCGATGATAACGCCGACGGGAGAGAGCTGAGCGATGCCCAACGCAATCGAGACTCGCGCGCTGCGAAAAGTGTACGCCGCGCCGCGAGACAAGAGGAAAAAGCGGGGAGGCGCATCGCCCGGTGACGAACCTCGCGCGCCGGCGGGCGACGTCGTCGCTCTGGAGTCTCTCGACCTCGACGTGCACGAGGGCGAGCTGTTCGGAATGATTGGCCCCAACGGTGCCGGCAAGACGACGACCATAGGAATTCTCACCACGCGGGTGCGGCCCACCTCCGGGACCGCAACGGTGGCCGGGGCCGACGTCCGCGCAAACGCAGTGGAAGTGCGCAGGAGAATCGGCGTAGTTCCTCAGCGTCCCAACCCTGACAGAAGCCTGAATGCGATTGAGAATCTCGTATTCCATGCTGCCTACTTCGGCATTCCGCGGAAGCAGGCCACCAGGAGGGCGCTCGAGCTCCTGGAAAAGATGGAGATCGGCTCCAAAGCCGAGGCAAAAGTGGATGAGATGTCGGGAGGCCAGCAACAGCGGCTCATGATCGCCAGGGCACTCATTCACGAGCCGCAGATAATTTTTCTCGACGAACCAACGGGGGGCCTGGATCCTCATGCGCGGCAGAGTCTGTGGCGAATTCTGCGCGACCTGCGCGCCGAGGGTCGGACGATTGTCATGACCACTCATTATATGGAAGAGGCAGACCAGCTGAGCGACCGCATTGCGCTGGTGGACCGCGGGCGGCTGCTCGCGCTCGATACGCCCGCCAATCTCAAGGCACGCACGCCGGACGGATCACTCGATACGTTCTTCATGTCGATTGCCGGAAGAGGGCTCGACTGATGGAAATGGCACCGTCGATCTCTCCGGCAAAAGTATTCTTCGCGCTTCTTTCCCGGGATGCGCGGGTGACACGCCGCGAGCTGCCATTCTTTCTCATCAGAACGACGATGCAGCCGCTGATGTTCATCGTCGTGTTCGGCTTTCTTCTGCCGAAGATGGGCTTCCTCGGCGCCCAGTACAAAGCGACGCTTCTCCCGGGAATACTCGGCATCAGTCTCACAATGTCCGCCATCCAGAGCGTGGCGCTGCCAATGATGCAGGACTTCGGATGGACCAATGAGATCGAGGATCGGCTCCTCGCGCCGATTCCGATTCCTCTGATCGCCATCGAAAAGATTGTCGTCGGAACGATTCAGGGTGTCATCGCCGGACTGTTCGTGCTGCCGATCGCGCGCGTGATCATGGGACCGATACCCGGGCTCACGCTCACGCACATCGGGGAGACTGTCGGCATCGCGCTGCTCGGCTCGGCAACATTCTCGGCGATTGGGTTGTTCATGGGCACCGCCATCAAGCCGCAGCAGATCGGCTTCATGTTCAGCCTGATCATCGCGCCGATGTTGTTTTTTGGCTGCGCCTATTATCCGTGGCGGGGGCTCGACGTGGTTCCGGTGATGAAATACGCGGTTCTCATCAATCCCCTGGTCTATGTTGCCGAAGGGCTGCGGGGCGTACTGACGCCGGCAGCGCCGCACATGCCGTTGCCGGTGGTGGTAACTGTGCTGACGGGAATGCTTCTGATCGTGGGATGGCTGGGAGTGAGAAGCTTCCTCAAGCGCGCGCTGAAATGAGCTTTCGTCCTTCAGAAACTCCACTGCCAGCTAACGTGGAGCATACGGGTCCTCTTCAACTGAGGGCCGTCCAATGATTGGATCACTGGCACATCGCCCTGAACGAGAACCTGCTGGCCGCTGAAAAATCCTTCTGGAAGATTGAAGTTGACTCCCAACGAGGCATTGACGCGCTTCCCGCCTTGCAGGTTTGGATCCTTTGTCGGCTCATCCGTTGGATTGAGCAGAGCGTCGGACCCATGGATGTTTTCCCACGACTCCCCGCTGGCGCCGGCTGACACACTCATCCAGCTCGTGAACTGTCGGCCGGCCCAGATCCCCGGTTCGTACCGGTTTCCGAGCCTGTACCCGTGCTCGTTCTTACCAAGGCGCACCATTGAATTGATCTCTGCTCCCCAACTCCACGGCATTGCCTGGCCGAGATACATGATGCCCGGCA
>DATBZT010000321.1:0-2028 GCA_036513055.1 Gemmatimonadaceae bacterium
CGCGGACACGTCGATCCCGCCCATCGATAAAGCTTGCGGCGAGGGCCTGATGCCGGACGGCGTAGCGGCGCTGCGCGCGCTTGGCGTTCTGCCCGAGCAGTGTGAGCACGCGATCTTTCGCGGCATTCGTTTCGTCGGGCCGCACGGTTCCGCGGAAGCACGGTTTCCAAGCGGCCACGGCGTCGGTTTGAGACGCACGGTGCTGCATGACGCGCTTCGCCGGCGCGCCGCCGAACTCGGCGTCGAGATGAAATGGGGTGCACGCGTAAGCGGTATCGCACCCGGCTCAGCTTCGATCGATCATGAAGTCGTCGGCACGAAGTGGATCGTTGGCGCCGACGGCCATAACTCGCGCGTACGCGAGTGGTCAGGACTGTCGCGCGCTTCGCGAGAGTCGTTCCGAGTCGGGTTGCGCCGCCATTTTCGAGTCGAACGTTGGACCGATCTCGTCGAAGTCCACTGGGGTAACAGCGGGCAGGCCTACGTCACCCCAGTTGCCGAGGACGAATTGTGCGTCGCAGTGATCAGTCGTGATCGCCGCGTCGACTTTGACGCTGTAATCCGCGAATGTCCGCGCCTGGCGCGAAACCTCCGCAATGCGGCGCCGCTCGATGAGATACGAGGATCGGCTACCGCGACGTGCAGCTTGCGATCGGTCATCAGTGAAGGCGTTGCGTTGATCGGAGAAGCCTCCGGCTCCGTGGATGCGATCACCGGCGAAGGAATGGCTTTGGCGTTTCGCCAAGCGGTTCAACTGGGCAAGGCGCTCGCAGGGAATGATCTGCGCGGCTATGCGGCCGCGCACCACCAGATTAGCCGGTTGCCGAATCTACTGGGCAGCGCCATGCTTCTCATGGATCGCAGTGCCACATTCCGCGGTCGCGTATTGAAGGCTCTGTGCGGGAATCCGGCGATGTTTGAGCATCTGCTTGCCGTACATCTCGGCGAGGCGTCGCCGTTTGACTTTGGGGTATATGGGTTTGCCACCCTGGGATGGCAACTGCTGACTGCTCGCTAACGCCGTGCGTGCCGTCAGACGAATGACTTTATGAAACGATTACGCCTTTTCCTCGCATGTGTCGTTGTGCTCGGGTCCACGTTGGTGGTTTCGGCGCAAACCTACGTTTTCGACCTCGACCCGCAGCAGACCCACGTAGGGTTCACGCTCGACGGCAATCTGCATACGGTCCACGGATCATTTCAAGTGAAGAGCGGCAGCGTTCGCATCGATACGTCCACCGGCACGGCAAGTGGCCTGGTCGTGGTGGATGCAACGAGCGGGGACAGCGGCAGCAAGGGGCGCGACCGCAAGATGAACAAAGACATCTTGGAGAGCGAGAAGTACCCGGAGATCACCTTCGCTCCGCACCATATCGCCGGCCTGCTGCCGCAGGGAGGCAAGACAGAGGTGACGATTGCCGGCGTGATGACGCTGCATGGACAACCGCATGAGGTTTCGATCACTGTTCCCGTCGAAGTACGCGCGGGACAAGCGGTCGCCGATCTAGCCTTCATCGTGCCATACGTTCAGTGGGGAATGAAGAACCCGAGCACGTTCGTCCTGCGCGTGAGCGACAAGGTCGAAATTGAAGTACACGCAGTCGGCCGCATGGAACCCGCGACCAGCGGCGGTCATCATTGATGCTCCAAAAAGACGCAGCACCGGCCAGTGCCGGGTAGGTGCGGAGTCGTCGTGGCGTACGACGTGATCAAGAAAACCTGACCCGAGCGGTTTGTTCCCCATCGTGCAAAACACTCGCCCCGCAGTCGCGCGATCCGCTCCTTCGTGCCAGTCCTCGACTGCCGGACTGCAGCCGCGCGGCGCCAGCATCGCGCAGCTTTCCACCAGGAATGTGGAGCCTTGAATCACAGCAGGGCAAATGTTTCCCCGACTGCTTGTCCACAACCAACGCTCGTCCCTGAGCCTTATTGAACAGACGGGGAACCCTCGGCTTGATAAGGTTGAAGCACTTCGGAAACCTCTCCCGAATCCATGGCCTGGTTACATTGGCTAGCTGACCGATGCCG
>DATBZT010000322.1:0-2895 GCA_036513055.1 Gemmatimonadaceae bacterium
GCGTACTCACTGCCGCTCGTGTCTTCAGATACCGAAGCCGCCCCTCGTAACGCTCGATTTCCTCCCGCACGCGCGCGAGCTCCCGCTCTACCGCCAGAACGTCCTGGAGTTTTCCAGTTCGAGCAGCGAGGAGGGCGATCAGCCGATCCTCCAGCCGGTGCGCGTTGTTCACGCGTGCCGTGATGTCGACAAATTCCTCGCCAACATCCTCCGCCGTGGCGTTGACCGACTCGACTTTTCCAATTGTACCCAGTCCGTTGACGGCCTGATCGAATCGCTCCGCGGGAATCTTGAGCTCGAAGGTCGCGCTCCGCACCTGATCGTGTCCACCGACCACGGACGAGTTGCCGATGTATCCACCGAGCTGCGTGGCGAGCTGGCGGACTTTCGCGATCGCCACGTCGAGCTTGTCCACCTCGATCGATGCCTGGCCGTTCCGGATGACCATCGTCGGCGCGATCTGAGCTGCGGAGATTTGCGGAAGATCACCGCCAGGTGCCGCGGGTGCCGGGCCGGCGGCCTCGGCCGATTGAGCCTCCGCTGCCGGCGCCTCTGCGCTCACTGCAGCGTCAGATCGCGTGGCAAAGCCGTGGACCTTGCCCGCCACTGCCGATGTGGAGACCCGATCGGTTGCTGTGGCGGCATCGCCGGAACCTTCATTACCTGGTTGCCCTTGCTTACTACAGGCAATCAGCAGGGTCGTCATCGCAAGTATTGCTGTTGCTCTCATAATGACTCTTTGGAAGATCCTGTTATGAGACGCCGGCACGCCTCGGCGTTGCACAAGCGAGGTCTAGCCGACGGTGGCGGGCTCGCGCTTCCCCGGCGCCACAGCCAGAACACCCTGCGGTGGGGTGAGCTGACGGCGTTCGCCCACCTGCTGCCGCCACATCGCGTAGTAGAGTCCTTTCCGCTCGAGCAGCTCGTCGTGGCCGCCCGACTCCACGATGCGGCCGCGCTCCAGAACGTAGATCCGGTCGGCGTGCATCACCGTCGACAGACGGTGGGCGATCAGGATCGTCATCACCTCCCGGTCGCCGGCGACATCGCGCATCGTCCGGCTGATCTCCTCTTCCGTGAGCGAGTCGAGCGACGACGTAGCCTCATCGAACACCAGGAGATGTGGTCGGCGTAGCAACGCCCGGGCAATCGACAGCCGCTGCTTCTCGCCACCCGACACTTTTACGCCGCCTTCGCCGATAACGGTGTCGAGTCCGCGGTCGGCCCTCGCCAGCAATGTGTCCGCCGCCGCCTTGTGCATCACATCGAGGCACTCGATGTCGGTGGCGCCCGGACTCACGAACAGCAGATTCTCACGAATAGTTCCGGAGAAGAGCTGGGTGTCCTGCGTCACGAAGCCAATACGCTCACGCAGTCGGTCGAGGTCGATTACCGTGCCGGAAAAACCGTTGTAGAGAATCTCGCCCTGCTTTGGCGGATATAGCCCGACGAGAAGCTTGACGAGCGTGGTCTTGCCCGACCCTGATGGACCGACGAACGCGACCGTGTCGCCCCGCTCCACCGAGAACGAGATGTCGCTCAGGGCCGGAGCGCTTGCAGTCTGGTGAGTGAAGCTGACATTTCGGAACTCGAGGGTCGTCAGATCGTCGATCGGCACCGGGTTCGCCGGCTTGGGATCCTTCGGGATGTTGAGTATCGCGCGGAAATTCTCCAGCGAAACCTCGGTCTCGCGATACGTGTTGATGATGTTCCCGAGCTCCTGAAGCGGCCCGAAGATGAAGAAGGAGTAGATGAGCAGTGAAAAGAACTGGCCGACGGTGATCTTCTGCGTGAAAATCAGGTAGAGCATCAGGAAAAGAATGCTCGTCCGGAGAAGGTTCACGAAGGTGCCCTGAATGAAGCTGAGGCTCCGCAGATACCGGACTTTCTTCAGCTCGAGCTTGAGGATCTTGCCGGTTGTCGCGTTGAGGCGACGAACCTCCTGATCGGCAAGGCCAAGGCTCTTTACGAGCTCGATGTTTCGCAGCGATTCTGTGGTCGAGCCGGCAAGCGCCGTCGTCTCGGCGACGATCTCCTTCTGTATGACCTTGATCCGCTTGCTCAGCACCGAGCTGAGAATTCCGATCAGCGGAACGGTGAGTAGAAACGCCGGAGCGATTATCCAGTGAACGCTGAAGGCATAGATCATCACGAACACCACGCCGACCATCGTCGTGAACATGACGTTGATCGCCGCCGAGATGAACTTCTCCACATCGCTCCGCACCTTCTGCAGTTTTCCGAGTGTCTCGCCGCTCCGCTGGTCCTCGAACACCGAGTACGGCAGCTCCAACGAGTGGCGGATTCCATCGGAGTACATCTGGGCTCCGAGCCGCTGCGTGATGACGTTGACGAAGTAGTCCTGGAAATTCTTGGCGACACGGGAGATGAACGCGACGCTCACCGCCAGAAAGAGAAGGAAGGACACACCGCGAACGAACTGGCCGGTGGTGTAGTCGTGGAACCGCGTCGCGTACTGGTCGATGATGTGACGCAGGATGAGCGGGTCGAGAAGCGAAAATACCTGGTTTGTCGTCGCCAGAACAAGCGCGAGACCGACAAGCTTCCAGTACTGGCTCAGGTAGCCCTTCAGAATGTCCATCAGGCCCGCGCAGCGATGAAAATCATCTCGGGTGAGGGATCAGTGAGCGGTGTGCGGTCGAAATCGCCAAAAACGGACTCGACCCGGAATCCGCACCGCGACAGCATATGCTCGATTTCGTAGCGCCAGAACCAGCGCATTGGAAACGCCTGAACGAGCCGCTCGGTTTTCCCGCCAGTTCGCACGTAATAAATGAGCTCGACTTCGCTGTACTGCTCGGTGATATAGATCGCGGGAACGCGGCCCGTTCTGCGGAACGTGCGACCCTCGGACAGCGGAGTCTCGGGAGTGTC
>DATBZT010000323.1:0-2358 GCA_036513055.1 Gemmatimonadaceae bacterium
GCGAACGACCGGGCGATGAGCAGCAGGTGCGAGCGGATCTGGTTTATCCCGAGGTCCTGGTGAATCTCCCGCTCGACGACGATGTCACCGCCGTCCGGCTGTGACACGAACGTCTGGGCGCTCACCATCGGATCTGCCGTAGCTCCGCTGTCGGTCTCTGCCACCGTCAATGGCTCGGGCGCGCCGAGCGGGGTTTGCTTGCGCGCGTCACAAGCCACTACGGCAAGGAGCGTGATGAGGCATGGAGTCATGTGTCGCACGAGGCTCTCCCTATTGACGGCCTTTCTCACATTCAATTCAAGAAGCGCGCCCGGCGGTATGGCGAAAGTGCGGCCCATCGCTTCTTTTTACCGCTACCTGCTACCCGCTTCCCGTGCCCGCTACCCGCTACCCGCTACCCGAGAGGACCGACCGTTGAGCGAGTCCACGACGTACGACCGCCGTTCATTCATGAGTTATTTCGCGAGTATCGGCCTCGGATCCACTCTTTTTCCCGGCGTGCTCTGGGCAAAGGCCTCGGCCGGCGAGGAAATCACCGCCACGACGATTGCCAGTGCCGAAGAGGTGGCGGGAATCCATTTCGACGATGCCGAGCGCACGATGATGCTCGACGGGCTGAAGGCGCAGGAGCAGCGCATCGAGGCGCTTCACAAGATTCCACTCGCCAACAGCGTTGCGCCGGCGATCATCTTTGATCCAGTGCCACCGTGGCGCACGCCGCCGGCCGAGCACAAGAAGCCGATGGTGCGAAGCCGCGTTGCGGCGCGAGCGGTTCCGGCCAACCTCGAGGAGCTCGCGTTTCTTCCGGTCACCGAGCTGTCGGACCTCGTGCGGCGGCGCAAGGTCACGTCGCTCCAGCTCACGCAGATGTATCTCGCGCGTCTCAAGCGCTACGATCCGGTGCTAAAATGCGTGATCACGCTCACGGAGGACCGCGCGCTGGTGCAGGCTCGTGCCGCCGATGCGGAGATAGCGCGCGGAAAGTATCGCGGGCCGCTGCACGGAATTCCGTGGGGCGCAAAGGATTTGCTCGCGGTCAAGGGATACAAGACAACGTGGGGCGCCGGGCCGTACAAGAATCAGACGATCGACGAGGATGCGACTGTCGTTCAGCGGCTCGATGCGGCCGGCGCGGTGCTCGTCGCCAAGCTCGCGCTTGGCGAGCTGGCGCAGGGTGACATCTGGTTCGGCGGCACGACAAAGAATCCGTGGAAGGTCGATCAGGGATCGAGCGGCTCGTCCGCCGGTCCCGCGTCGGCGACAGCGGCCGGTCTCATCGGCTTCGGCGTTGGCAGCGAGACCCTCGGCTCCATCTCATCTCCGTCAACACGGTGCGGCGTCACCGGGCTCCGGCCGACATTCGGCAGAGTGCCAAAGACGGGAGCGATGGCGCTCTCGTGGAGCATGGACAAGCTCGGACCGCTGTGCCGGAGCGCCGAGGACTGCGCTCTCGTGCTCGATGCCATCTATGGTCCGGATGGAAAAGACGCCAGCGCCGTTGCCGCGTCGTTCAACTGGGATGCTTCGCTCAGGCCGTCGCGCCTCCGCGTGGGATACTTCAAGTCGGCGTTCGATCTCCCGATAACCGACCCCAAGGACGAGAAGAGAACACTGCACCCGACGAAGAAGTTCGACGACGCGGCGCTCGCCGTCTTGCGCGGAATGGGGGTGAATCTCATTCCGGTGGAAGTCCCCGACGTGCAATACGACGCGATGCGCATCATCCTCACGGCCGAGGCGGCGGCGTCGTTCGACGAGATGACGCGGTCGAACCGCGACAACGAGATGGTGCAGCAGGGAAAGTTCGACTGGCCCAACACGTTCCGCACTTCGCGGTTCATTCCGGCAGTGGATTACGTGAACGCAAACCGCGTTCGCAGCACCGCCATCAAGGCGTGGGATGAGCTGATGCAGAAGGTGGACGTGATCGTGACGCCGACAGGTGCCGCCAACCTGTCGCAGCTCGTCGCGACAAATCTCACCGGCCATCCGGCGGTGATACTCCCCAATGGATTCCGTGACGATGGCACCCCGGTGTCCATCACATTCCTCGGCGGTTTGTTCGAGGAGGCGAAGCTGCTGGCAGTGGCCAACGCGTATCAGAAGGCGACCGGCTTCCACCTCGTGCATCCGACAGTTCCATTGACGCCGACGCCACCGGTACCCGGTACCCGGTAGCCGGTAACCGGTGAAGACATTCAGCGAGGCGCGGCTCGACGGGGAACGCGTTCGACGTCTGGGACTGTGTTCGCGTGGAGCTCAAGACCGACGTGCTCAATGAGAAGTCGCGCAACACGATGCTTCGCGGTAGAGGAGGGTGTCCTGCGGCGGCACATCCTCACATACAGTGGCCGGTTC
>DATBZT010000324.1:0-3500 GCA_036513055.1 Gemmatimonadaceae bacterium
CAAAGGGGGGCACACTCCCGGATGAGCATCGTCAGTCCTTTGCGTCACCATGGCGCGCTGCTGGGGAGTGGCCCGTGGTGCATCCAAAGGAGACACGACGATGACCCGCAACAAGGATCTCAAGCGCCTCGTTCGCGCTCGCATGACAAAGACGGGCGAAGCCTACACCGCCGCCCGCGCACAAATCACGAAGAAGTCCGCGACCAAAACAGACACCGGGAATGCAGCCGGTTGCGGCGGAGTCCTCACGCCTCGACCCACGCCCATTGCAGTAATAACGGGATTGTCGCCAATTGCGTTCCTCGCTCTGCGTCCCGAACCGAGAGACTCATGATGGTAACGTCCAAACGGCTGATCGATGTCAGTCACACCGTCGAGCATGGGATGATCACCTACAAGGGATTCCCGGCGCCGGTCATCTGCGATTGGCTGAGCCGAGAGGCATCGCGAACGAAGTATGCGCACGGCACGGAGTTCCAGATCGGCAAGATCGAGCTTGTCGCGAACACTGGGACGTACGTCGACAGTCCCTTTCACCGCTACGAGAACGGCAAGGATCTGTCCGAGCTTCCGCTGGAGTCACTGGCCAACCTGGAGTGCCTGGTGGTCCGAGTCGATCCCGCAGCCGGTCCGCGCATCGATCAGGTTCCGCTGCAGGTGAATCAGGTCGGCGGCAAAGCTGTGTTGTTCTGCACTGGCTGGGATCGGCATTGGCGCACCGACAAATATTTCGAGGGGCATCCGCACCTCACCGAGCGCGCAGCGGAATGGCTCGCGAAGGCCGGCGCTGCCATCGTCGGGATCGACTCGCTCAATATCGACAGCGTGGCAACGGGCGAGCGTCCAGTGCACAGTGTTCTTCTCGGAAACGAAATCCCGATTGTCGAACACATGCGCGGCCTGGCAGCCCTTCCTGATACAGGCAGCCGTTTCTTCGCCGTTCCAGTGAAAGTAAAGGCATTCGGCAGCTTTCCGGTCCGGGCGTTCGCACTGGTGTAATCAAGCCCGGAGGTATTCGCATTGATGACCGCAATTCCAAGGTCGCAGCCTTGGAGGTCTGCCATCAGAATGTGTGCGCGAGAATGAGCTTGAGGACCACCTTGTCCGAAGCGCGTGTGAGTCCGAACCCAACGCCCCCTTCCACATCGAGAAGTGGCGCAGAGTAATCGGCGACAGCGAACAGGCTGTGCACCTGGTCGGCGCGCGGAGCCAGATGGTGCAGCGTGCCGAAGTCGGCGTAGTGCTCCGCAGCGAGCGCCCATGCCTTCGACGGATTGTAAGCCAGGCGAATGGACGGCGCGAAGTCCAGATTCGAGAGGCCGTCGAACGAGGTATCCAGAATCGGGTTGACGATGAAATCCCATTCAGCCGATCGCACCCCGACGATGGGCCGGATCTCACCGCTGTAGCGGGATGTATCCCAATGACGCGAGTTCCTGCTGTACTCGAAATTCACGCCGTAGAAAAAGCTGCGCGTTTCGGCGTGAGGTACGGCAAACAGGGCGCGGAGCTTTGCGCCGTCAACGAGGAGACTGCCGTCTCGTGTGATCGTGTACACTGGCAGATAAAGCCCGCCCTCGAACCATTGGCTCACTCCGTAAGCCCACTCGAGGGCGCCGTTCACCGAGCCCTGTGGCACGACGCCTCCGGGAAACGCCGCTACCCTGCTCCCCCTCGCCGTGTAGTTGGAGTGGACAGTGAGGCTGAATTCGCCGGGCGCAGCCAACTCTCCCGTGTATACTTGAATCTCATCAGTTTGCGCCTTTGCGCCGCGCGGCACGCCAGCCGCGAGAAATACAACGATCAGAAAACGGGCGCTGGCTGAGCACGAGGAATGCATCGGCCTAAAGTTACACACACGACACAGGAGTGAAGCCATGGTGATCTCCATGTTGCGCCGGGACATGAGTCTTCCCGATGCATTGGCTGCGCGCGCCAGAGCTGCGTCCGATAAACGGCTTGCCCTGGATGTCGTGGGCGGCATGATCGTCGTCGCCGCAATCCTGGTCTGGCGTCCCGCGCTCTGGCTCTTGCCCTTCGCTGCCGCGGTGTGCTTTGCCGCGTTTGGACTGTGGGGGATCGCGGACCGGGAAGTGGGTAAACGCGCGAGCACGGATCAGGATCTGCTGTCGAGTGCGCTGCGTTACCTGCGGGTCGTGGCGGCCGTGGTCGGCGCTGTTGCTGCCCTTACGCTGATCTTCGGCGCATTGTCGGTCATGCTCGGCACCTGGACCAGCTAAGTGTGCGGATGGATTTTCGATCTAAGAGCACGCGATATAGCCCGGGTCGAGGCCCCGCGCAGTGCGGTCAGCGCCGCTTCAGTGCGCGCGTGAGCGCCCTGTCGAGCGCGTTGGCGAATGTCTGCTTTTCGCGCGAGCCGTAAGCGGCCTGGCCACCCGTCTCGACTCCGGTCCCTCGAAGTCCGTCCATGAAGTTCCGCACTGAAAGTCGCTCCCCAATGCTCTCTGTCGTGTACTCCGCCCCGCGAGGGTCGAGGACGGCCACCCCCATCGGCACCAGGAGAGCAGCCAGCGGGATATCGGCTGTGACGGCCACATCGCCCGCGACGGCGTGCTCCACGATGTAGCGATCGGCCACGTCCGCACCGCCGTCGACGCGCACTGCCGACAAGTGCGTGTAGCCCAACGGAAGCTGGAGCCGCTGGTTTGCCACAAGGACAGTTGCGAGCGCGAGCCGGTCAGAAGCCCGAATGCAGATCTCCTTCACTGCCTGCGGGGCCGCGTCGGCGTCGATCCAGAGTGTAACGGCAGCTGAAGGTGTCACCATGCTCAGGACAAGGGGGATCTGGCGGGGTTGCGGGCTGGCGCAAGATAATCCGGGGCGCTAGTGTGGGCACGCGACCGCTGGCTCACCATTTTTCAGGGAGCGCATCATGGCTGTCAACATGAACAGGAATAAAGTCTTTCTTGGAGGCCTGGCCGCGGGTCTGGTTCTCAACATCATCGACTTCATATCGAGCACCGCAATTCTTGGCGACCGGATGCGCGCGGACGCGAACACCTTCAAGCCCGGACTCGGCGATCAGATGGCGGCGATGACCGGTGGTCAGATCGCGGTGTATGTTTTCTTCGACTTCATCGTCGGCATTCTGCTCGTCTGGACGTACGCTGCGATTCGCCCGCGTTTTGGACCGGGCGTGCGAACGGCGATGTACGTTGCGCTCGTGTTCTTCGTCTTCGGCCTGATTCTCACATTCGGATACAAGCAGGCGGGGATGATGTCGCCGGCGCTGTGGTACAGCTACTGCGGCATCTGGCTCGTGAACCTGCTTATCGCGTCAAGCGTCGGTGCATGGCTGTACTCGGAGGAGCCCACCACAGATTAAAGGAGTGATGATGCCGATTCCGCCTGGCGCAGTTGCGCCCCAGAACTCAGACAGCGTCCAGTTCCTGTGGCTGGAGCTCACGAATCTCTGCAATCTCCAGTGCGTCCACTGCTACGCGGAGTCGAGTCCATGCCGCGCGGGCGACGACCTCCTC
>DATBZT010000325.1:0-4836 GCA_036513055.1 Gemmatimonadaceae bacterium
GCGCGACGTTCATGGCGATTTCGCTGTTCTTCGCAATCATGCTGGTTGGTCCGGCCAATCCATTCCTGGCTGTTTCGCCGGTTCCGCTCGATGGACCAGGGCCGAATCCGCTGCTTCAGAATCACATTCTGATGGCGGTGCACCCGCCACTGCTCTATCTGGGATATGTCGGGATGTCGGTTCCGTTCGCGTTCGCCGCCGGCGCGATGCTGTCGGGCGAAGTGACATCGGACGACTGGACGCACATCACGCGACGCTGGACACTGGCATCGTGGGGATTTCTTTCGGCGGCGATCATCGCCGGAATGTGGTGGTCGTACGAAGTACTGGGATGGGGCGGCTACTGGGCGTGGGACCCGGTCGAGAATGCTTCGTTCCTCCCGTGGCTCACTGCTACCGCGTATCTGCATTCGGTGATGGTGCAGCAGCGCCGCGGAATGCTGCGGCTGTGGAATCTGAATCTTGTGGTCGGGACTTTCGTTCTCACGATTCTCGGGACCTTCCTCACGCGCTCGGGAATTCTGTCTTCGGTGCACGCATTCACGACCGGGCCGATCGGCTACTACTTCCTCTCATTCATCGTCGTGGTTCTCGTCTCCACGCTCGCCCTGGTATGGGGCAACTCCGAGCGTCTGCGGACAACGGGGCAGCTCGATTCAGCGGCGTCGCGCGAAACCGTGCTTCTGCTGAACAACCTGTTCCTTACGGCGTTCATGTTCACGGTCCTCATCGGGACTCTCTATCCGCTCGTTGCCGAAGCCCTGCGTGGCGTGAAGGTGAGTGTCGGGAGGCCGTTCTTCGACCGGATGACGCTGCCGATGATTGTTGCGCTGCTGTTCCTGATGGGTGTCGGGCCGGCGTTGCCGTGGCGGAGCGCGTCGCGAGCAGAGGTACGCGCAAAGCTCCTCCCACCGGTTGCCGGCGCGCTCCTGTTCACCGCGGTGGCTTTGATCGCCGGCGCGCGTGATGTCTATGCCGTACTCGCTTTCTGCTTCGTCGGTTATTCTGCGGTCGCCAATCTGCGCGAATACTGGAACGGGATGCAAAGGCGGCGCGCTGCTCACGGCGAAGGGTGGGGCACTGCCCTCGCTCGCGGGGTTGGTCGCCGCCAGTACGGCGGCTACATCGCGCACATGGGCGTCCTTCTTGTCGCTCTGGGTATCACTGCTTCGTCGACATTCCGGCGGGAGCGCGAGGCCACGCTCAAACCTGGCGAGACTCTCACTGTCGCCGGCCAGACCGTTCGGCTCAAGGAGGTCTGGGGCCGTCAGGAGGTGCAGCGGTCGGTGATCGGCGCGACAATGGAAGTCATGAAAAACGGGGCAGTCGTCGGAGTGATCGAGCCGCGGATGAACTTCTATCCCACTTCCGATCAGCCGGTACCGACACCCGAGGTGCGCAGCACGATCGCGGGCGACCTGTACGTGAACCTCATGGCATTCGAGCCCCAGGGTAAGAACGCGACCGTCAAGGTGATCATCGAGCCACTCACCCCATGGATCTGGTTTGGCGGCGGCGTGGTGGTGCTGGGCGCGATAGTCAGCATCCTGCCCACAGTGCCGCCGCGGCGGAGCGAGAAGGTAGCATTCGCCGCGCCCCCGCCCCCGCCCCCGGTTGTCGCCGTCCCCCGTCAGGCGGAAGCGTGAACTGGAAACGGGCCTCGATTGCCGTCCTCTTCGCGACGCCGCTCCTCCTGCTCTTCGCGTGGGGGTTCACGCGCGACCCCGACGTGATTCCATCCCCGCTTCCCGGGCGTGAAGCGCCGAAGTTCACGCTCGAAGTCTTCGCTCCCGGAGAGGCGCCGCTCAGTCGTCCGATTGGCGACACCGTGCGTCTCGTGGACCTTCGCGGACAGGTAGTCGTGCTCAATTTCTGGGCGTCATGGTGCCTCGCTTGCGGACACGAGCACGCCACTCTGTCCCAGACAGCGCTGAGCTACGCCGGACGACCGGTCCATTTTGTCGGCGTGCTTTACAACGACACGGCGTCCAATGGCACGAAGTGGATCGAGCGCATGGGTGGACAGAGTTATCCCTCGGTGACCGATCCCGAATCGCGCACCGCCATCGACTACGGGTTATACGGAGTTCCGGAGACGTTCGTGATCGATCCCAAGGGCCGAGTCGTATACAAGAATACGGGCGCGATTGAGGATGCGAAACTTCGTCGTGTGCTCGATTCACTGATGGCGGCGAATGCGCCATCTCAGCTGAAGGGCGGCCCGTGACATTCCTCGGGCTATTGCTTGGCGGAGTGATCCTCGCTGGAGACGCGAATCCGCTGGTGATGGAGCATGCGGTCCTCATGGCCACCGTCTCACAGTCGGCGCAGCAGGCATCCGATTCCGCACTCGACGCCCGGACGAGCGCCGTCGCCGAGGAGCTGCGGTGTCCCGTATGCCAGGGCGTGTCCATCCAGGAATCCCCTTCGGAGCTCGCGGGACAGATGCGCGCTGTGGTCAAGGACCAGCTGCGTGCCGGCAGGAGTCCTGATCAGGTGAAGGCCTACTTCGTCTCGAAATACGGGGAGTGGATTCTACTCGAGCCGAAACCGAGGGGGTTCAACCTGATCGTCTACGCCCTTCCCGCAGCGGTGATTCTGGGCGGGCTCGGGGTGATCGTTTTCGCCGTGCGACGATGGACACGCCCGGTAGCTTCCCCGGAATAGAGAGCAATGATGAAGTTCCACACCATCATCGAGCCGTTCCGTATCAAGACCGTCGAGCCGATAAGGCAGACGACCGAGGAGGAACGGAGCGCGGCGCTCGACGCCGCGCACAACAACGTCTTCCTGCTGCACTCGCGCGACGTGTTGATAGACCTGCTCACCGACTCCGGAACCGGGGCAATGTCTGTCTTCCAGTGGGCGGGAATGATGAAGGGAGACGAGTCATACGCCGGCGCGCGGTCTTTCGACGTTTTCGAGAAATCAGTGCGCGATATCACCGGATTTACTCACGTGATCCCGACCCACCAGGGGCGAGCGGCAGAGCACATTCTCTTCCACGCGCTCGTCAAGCCGGGCGACATCGTCCCCAACAACACGCATTTCGATACGACTCGCGCGAATGTCGAGGACATGGGGGGAATCGCGCTCGATCTCCCGATAGCCGAGGGGCGAAAGGCCGAGTCGAACCATCCCTTCAAGGGGAACATGGACGTGACCGCGCTGCAGGAGACGCTCGCTCGGTACGGTGACAGAGTCCCCGTGGTGATGCTGACAGTCACGAATAACTCCGAAGGTGGGCAACCGGTGAGTCTCGTCAACGTCCGCGAGGTGAGCGCACTCTGCAAGCGCTATGGAGTGCCGTTCTTTATCGACGCTTGCCGATTTGCCGAGAACGCGTGGTTCATCAAGACTCGCGAAGCGTCGATGTCGCATCGCTCGGCCCGCTCCATCGCTCAGGAAATGTTCAGCCTGGCGGATGGATGCACCATGAGCGCCAAGAAAGACGGAATGTCCAACATCGGCGGCTTTCTGGCGATGAATGACGGATCGCTCGCGGTCAAATGCCGCACGCGTCTCGTTCTGACTGAGGGGTTCCCGACATACGGTGGACTCGCTGGCTACGATCTCGAGGCCATCGCTGTCGGTCTCAACGAGGCACTCGACGAGGACTACCTCCGCTATCGCATTCGTTCCATTGAGTATCTCGCAGAGAAGCTGCTCGAGGCAGGGGTGCCGCTGGTGACTCCGGCGGGCGGTCATGCGCTTTATCTCGACGCGAAGAGGATGCTGCCGCAGATCCCGGCGAGCGAGTATCCCGCCTGGGCACTCTCGCTGGTGCTATATCTCGAGGGTGGAATCCGGGCGGCTGAGATAGGGTCGGTGATGTTCGGCCGCAAGCCCGATGGCCGCGAATGCCCTGCCGATCTGGAGCTGGTGCGCCTTGCGTTTCCGCGGCGCGTGTACACGCAAAGCCACGTGGACTACGTGGCCGAGGTGGTTCAGCACGTGCACGCGATGGCGCATCGGATTCGCGGCGTGCGAATCGTCGAAGCACCGGCTGTTCTTCGGCACTTCACCGCCCACATGGCGCCTGCTCACGGAAGCCTGGTGGCGTAGGCTTCTTAACTGCTGCGCGCCGACGCGACGCCTTCGACAAGGCGCAGAATCTCGTCTGACGTTGTGTAGCAGGCGCATCCGGCACGCACGAGACCCTGGTCGGCCAGCCCAAGTCGTTCGACGACCGTCATCGCGTAGAAATCGCCGTGTGAGCAGAACACGCCGCGATCTGCGAGCCGTCGCGCCACGTCGCGTGAATTCTTTCCTTCGACGGTGAAAGCGATCGTCGGCGTACGTGGCGATCCCGGCGGCGGTCCGTAGAGCTGGACGCCATCGATCGCTGAAAGACCTTCCCAGAGGATCCTTGTCAGGACGGCGCCGCGCCCGTGAAGCTCGTCGAATGTCGCCTGAAGGCGCTGGCGTCTCGTTTCTCCGGCGCTCGAGAGAGACGCGAAGAAGTCCACGGCTGCTGCTGCGCCGACGATGCCCTCGTGATTCAGCGTGCCGGTTTCGGCTCGCTCCGGCGCGGTGTCGTGTGCCGGTCGCAGTTTCGGAAAGTCGATGGATTCGAGTAGATGTCGTCTGCCGTAGAGAACGCCGACGTGCGGTCCGTAGAACTTGTAGGCCGAGCAGACGAGGAAATCGCAATCGAGCGCGCGCACATCGGGCAGCAGATGCGGCGCGTAGTGAACGGCGTCAACCAGAATCAGCGCGCCCGCCTGGTGCGCCAGCTCTGCCGCGGCGCGCACGTCGTTGATTGTGCCGAGGGCGTTCGACGCCGCGCCAATGGCGACGATCCTGGTCCTGCCGTTGAGCGCTTGCTTGAAGTCG
>DATBZT010000326.1:0-11056 GCA_036513055.1 Gemmatimonadaceae bacterium
AAAGGTTCTGTCAATCGACAAGCGGAAGCTGCGCGGAGGTATTCTCGTCGGCTCGACACCCACAAACTTCTACGCTGTCCCGTCGCTTGTCGCCGACACTCTCGCCTACATCCCGTACGCATACCTGCCGTCGACGGGCCCGTGGCGCACTCTCGATCCGCCCGAGCGACTTGCCGCCGCTTCTTCGCGAAACGGACAACGTCTTCGCGGCCTGGCCGTCCAGTGGATCCAGGTAGCGCCTGCTGACCCCAACGCTCACGAGACACTGGCGCGGATTCTCGAGATGACGGGAGAGCTCAGTGGCAGCGACATCTCGGCGCTTCAGCAGATGGGCATCGCCCGCAAGCTGGCCGCCGATGCCGGGCGCCCTGCTGGCCCGCGTTATATCCGTCAGCTTCGTCTCGCCAGTGATCAGGTGAGACTTTACATCCGTCTGACACAGTTCGACCGTGCGGCGGCGCTCGCAGACACGATCCTTGACTGGCCGAGGGAGTCCCAGGCAGACAGCGCGGCGCAGGACTCGATGAGCGCGATTCTGAGGAATCTCGCTGCGCTTCGAGGCCAGCCTTCGCGAGTGCAGGACATCGAGGAAAAAGACGCCATTCACGCTCAGACGCGTCTGGCCACCGGCGAAGTCGTCCCGCTGCCGCCGGCGCTTGGTCGCGACGAGAGTGCACTGTCTCAATACGCGGAGTTTGGCGGGCCGGGCGACAGCGTCCTCGCGATTGCCGCTCGAGTGGCGACGGATATCAACGCACTCATTCCGCAGGGGCAAGCCGACCCACTGCGAATCGCCATACTGAAGGGCCCACTCACAATTGCCGCTCGGGCGATTGGGCCCGAACACGTGGCCGCGCTGGGGCCAACCTCGGATTTGTACGTCACTGCCCTTGCTGCCGCCGCACGCGGTGACAAGAAGACGGCGCGCGCGCTGGTGGATTCAATCGCAAGGATCCGGGCGCCCAACGCGCCAAGCCAGATCACGATGGACGTCGTATTCGAGGAAACGTGGCTGCGCGCGGCCCTCGGCGACACAGCCGGCGCGACGAGGCAGCTCGACAACGCACTCCGCGGTTTGCCTGCGGCGCCTTCGAGCGCGCTGAGAAGGGCGGAATTGACGCCTCTCCTGGTACGCGTGATGGCCTTCCGGGCGGTGCTCGCCGCACAGGCCAAGCAGCCCGATATTGCGAAGCACTGGGCCGATGCAGTATTTGAGTTGTGGGGAAAAGGCGATCCGATAGTGGCTACCACCCTGGATGACGTCCGGCGCCTGCGCTGAGACCTGCAACCCGCGACACCGCTGGCAACTAACTCAACGACGGGAGACATCATGACCAACGACGCCCCGAGTCGTGCGCTCGCTAGCACTCGACTCAAACTCGCTACGGTGGTTCTCGCTCTGATCACGAGCGCCGCATGTGCGCCACAGAACGCCGGGACCAACGGCGTTTCCAAGCCTCAGGATGGAATCGCGGGACCGCCGGAAGCGATGCCCGGCCGAATGGATGACTACGTCCAGCAGATCGACTTCGGCGCCGGCGCTGCCCCCGACGGAATCTTCGAGGGTCCGTTGAAGTGTGCGCAGGTCTCGCGATGCGGCGGCCAGACGGAGGTCCGTCTACGGATCGTGCCATCGAACTACGCACCGTCGGCCGATTGGGAGAAAGCGCTCAACAACGGAAACGGCTACGTCGTGGCAAAGGTTGCCAACCTCGATGCGGTTCCGTTCGACCGCTTCAATCTCGCCGCGTACGAGGTGGCCTATTTATGGGTTGGAGCCACACAAGGCCAGGCAAGGACCGCCGCTCTTTATGCGGTGAGAGGTGGAACCGTCCGCCGCGTGTTCACGTTCCCTGCCCGGCGGTTCTGCAGAAACTCCGACCAGCAAAAACCGGCGGTTCATATCTACAGCCCGGCGAAGTGCACCGAGATGAGCGCCACACTATCCGCCGCCACGGTTCAGCGGGCGTCCATCGCACCGTTCGGCGCGCTCGCCACCTACCTGGTCAATGCGCTGACGAGAAGCTCTGCTCAACCACCAGCGTTGGACGGACTCTGGATAAGCTGCTCGCTTGGATGCTGTGAAGCGCAGTTCGACGGAGTCATGTGATCGCTCGAGTGATCCCATCAACCCTTACGGAGACCGAATGACCAACAGCAACCCGACCCACGCACGGTTTCGCCTGCTACTCGGATCAGTGTCGCTCTTTGCTGTTCTCGTTGCGCTGAATGCGTTTGTAAGATCGCCGGCAAGCAGCCGAGCCATGGCCGGCAAGCCCGCCGACGGACTTCCCGGTCAACCGGAAGCCATGCCCGGCGCTATGAACGACTACGTCCAGCAGCTCGATTTCGGGGCGGGCGCCGATCCTTCGGGAATCTTCGAGGGCGACCTGACGTGCGGGATGCCGGCCAAGTGTGGAGGCAAAACGACGGTTCGGCTCCGAATCGTTCCGTCAAACTTCGCCAACGTTGCCGACTGGGACGGCGCTCTCAACAGGGGTAACGGTCACGTGGTTGCCAAGGTGTCGAACCTGGATGACGTACCGTACGACCGGCTGAACCTTGGTCCTCACGATATCGCGTATCTGTGGGTGGGCGACTCGCAGGGATTGGGAAGAACCGTGGCACTATACACGGTCAAGAGCGGCGCCGTGAAGCGTCTTTTCAAGTTCAAGGGCCGCACGTTTTGTCGGATGTCAACGCCGCAGCCGCCCGCTGTGCACATCAACACTCCACCGAAATGCACGAGCATGGACTCCAAGCCCCTGGGTGCGGCGACAGAGCAGGCGTCGATCGAGCCTTTCACTGGGATCGCGGCTTACGTTGTGAAGGCCGTCACGCGGATGTTCGCTCAACCGGGTTTTGTTTCCGGGCTCTGGGTCAGCTGCTCGCTTGGTTGCTGCGAGGCTCAGTTCTGACAGAGAGGTCTGGCATCAGACGAGCGAGACTTGTCCCGCCCGTCTGACGCTCCAGCCTTCCTAGTAGAACTGCCGCAACTCTACTCGGTTGTTATTCACGAAAACGCCATAAAACCGCACGTAATCGCCCGACCGAAGATTCTGGAACCTGTTCTGATCTGCGTTGTTCGCACTGTACGGCATCGACACAGTGAGAATGACGTTGCGGCCAGTGTCGATAGTGAACACGCCACTGCGCGTATCCACCTGACGCACGGTCCCCTGCACCGTCTGTACGTTGGAACCGCTGGTGCCCGTGTTCGATGAGACCGACTGATTCACCTGGATCAGGTCGGCATAGTACACGTTGTTCTGCGTGCTCTGAATGCGCGCCGTCACCTGGTCCCCATACTGCAACGCTGTTATCGGGTAGTTCCGGTTCTGATACACGACCTGTGTCTGATTGTCGTAGGTCACCGTTGCGGTTCTGCCGTTGGACTGCTGAATCGTTATCAACTGGCTGCGCGTATCCACGCCGCGAACAGTTCCCGAAATCTGCGACTGCGAGTTGCCGCCCAGAACACTCCCCAGTATCCCTCCGAGCCCGCCAGTGTTGGCACAGGCCCCGAGCGCTCCCACCAATAACGTCATGGCGCCGATTCTGGCGCACCTTTGCACGATTGTCATCATGCCTCCTTTTTGACTACCAGAAAGGCAATCCCGGTGCCACCCTGGCGCTATTTGGAGAATGTTCCGCCTCTCCCCTACATTGGGTGCATGGCAGACACCCCACGGCGAGAGCGAAGATTCAACGACGAAGAGGTCGCCCTCATCATCAAGCGCGCGGCCGAGCTCCAGCAGACGGAGCGAGTCGAGCCCAGCACCGCGCTGACGCTCAGTGACGTCGAGCAGATCGCCCGCGAAGCCGGAATCGATCCTGAGCTCATCCGCCGAGCCGCGCTCGGGCTCGACCGGCCGGCCCCTGAAGCCAGGCCGTCGGTGTGGTTCGGCTCTCCGACCCATCTCGTCTTCGAGCGCGTCGTCGAAGGGGAGATCCCGGTTGCGGAGTTCGAGCCGATGGTCGCGGAAATCAGACGGTCCATCGGCGACAACGGCATGCCAAGTGTTCTCGGACGCACGCTCGCATGGACCTCGAGCCCCGGCGGCCGTCGCCGGTCATCATATAGAAAAGTCGACATCACCGTGGTTTCGCGCGACGGCCTGACCACTATTCGTGTCGAAGAGCAGCTGCAGGCCCTGGCTGGCGGACTGTTCGGTGGATTGGTTGGCGGGGGAGGCGGCGGCACAACCGGTGCGACGATCGCCATCGGGATGGGCATCTTTCATTCTGCGCCCGTCACCGGCCTGCTGTGGATTTCAGTGGCCGGAGCATTCTACACTCTGGCACGCACGATCTTCGGCAGCGTGGTACGAAGGCGCGAAGCTCAGCTCAGGGAGCTTACCAATCGACTGGAGGAGCGAGCGACGAGCGTCGCCACTGCGCCTTCTGAGAAACTCTCTCCCGGGAGTGCCGCCACCTGATAATCCTCAGGCGCGTGGTACGGGATGCCTGTCAGTGTGCCTGCTTGTCGCCCAGCTCGATGCTCCCGAGCAGCTCCGCCAGATAACTCTTCCAGATCGCCGGCAGTGAATGTGTGCCGTGGCCGCGGGTTCGATCGCTGATCGGAATGAGCACGTAGCGCCCGCGCGCTACCCTCGGCATCAGCCGCTCCATCAGTCCCAGCTCGGGCGGGTTCACCTGGTCATCCGCAGAATTGATCGCGACAAGTGGTGCCGCGATCCGCTCGAGGTCAGCCGACGGATCGTAATCGGCGGACGCCTCGAACTGGTAGAGGAAATCATTGGCGTCGGCGGATGCCAGATGCGTTTGCATCCACCGCGTGATGTACGCATCAGCGCTGTCACGCGACGGCGCGACCTTCAAAAGCTGCAGCGGACTGCTCGTCATCATGAACAACATTTCTTCCGCGGCGAACAGCCCCCGCGGCTGCGTCGCATAGTTGCCATCCCGCCAATCCGGATCGTTCCTGATTGCGTCGCTGACGAGCTTTCGCATCATCCGGTTGCGGCCCGCAATCTGGGACGGCACACTTGCGAGTGGAACGAGTCCGTCCATGAAAGTGGGATAGCGCTCGCCCCACATCCATGTCTGCATTCCCCCCATGGACGTGCCCATCACCAGCAGCAGGTGATTCAGCTTGAGCCCTTCGGTCACCAACTGGTACTGCGCAGTGACCATGTCCGCGTATCTGTAGCTTGGAAACCGCGCCTTCATCCCGTCACTCGGCTTGCTCGACTTCCCGGCGCCGATTCCGTCGGGGAGTATGATGTAATGAGTTGCCGAATCCAGCAGCTCGCCCGGCCCGAACAGCTCGCCCGCAAAGGTGGGACTGAGAAACCCCCGCCCTTGTCCTCCAGTGCCGTGGAGCACCATCACCGCGTTGGTCACGATGCCCGATGCATCCCGCCGCGGTTGTCCGAGCGTCGTGTAGTGGAGACGCAGCACGGGCAGGACCGACCCATCGGAAAAATGGAAGTCGTGGACCACGAAGTCGCCCTCCGTCCCCACCATGGACCACTGTTTCGTGGCAACCGGCCCGGACTGAGCCGGTAACACCCCGCCGGCAATTGCAAAGGCGAGAACGACGATGGCTGCTCTCATGACGCAGGTGGTGCTACGACTTTAGCGCGGATAATGTAGTCGAGCTTCGGAAAGCTCTGCGCAAGATACGCGTTGCCGCCCTCCACTACGGGCTCCTGTCTGCCTCCACGCATTCCACCCCCGGCTGACTCCGCGTAACCGGAGTAAAGCTTGTCCGCCACATCCATTCCCTTCGACACCTTGGCAAACGGCGCGAATCCCTGCGCATCGAGCTGCAGGTTGTCCGCGAGATTGATGTAGATCTGTGTAGTGCGCGTGTTCGGACCCGTCATCGCGTAGGCAAGCGTTCCGCGCACGTTGCTTACGCGTACGGAGTCGTCTGCCATCGCTCTGGTCTTCCAGATTCTCGCAACGGCCGGATCGCCGTTTATGCCGAACTGCGCGATGTATCCGGGACGAACACGAAAGAAACGCTGGCCGTCGTAGAATCCCTGCTCGACGAGAGAATAGAATCTGTCGGCCCCGCGCGGCGCCCAGTCGCGATGGACCTCCACTTCAATCGGGCCCTGACTGGTTTCGAATGCGACAACAAACAAATTCGGCGCACGCGCCCCGGTCCGGACGACCGTCATGTCGGGCCGGGGGATTGGAGGTCCGCAACCGCCTAGTACGAGTACGAGCGAAACGAGCGCGATTCTGATCGTGCGGCTACTTGTCGCTGAATTTCTTTGCCACGTCCGCGGCGATGCTCGAGACCATTGCCGACTGGTCGTCCTTCTGGTTGCTGGCTTCGACCACCACCCAGTAGCGGTACCGCGAGCCGACGGACACTTTCGCATCCTTGTTGTCCTTGTTGTACTCCTCGATGCCTGCGGTGTAGGGAATGTCGAACTTCTTCGACCCCATCCGGTGATGATCGTCCTCTGAGCTCATGGCGAAAGCCAGCGGAAGCGACGCGACTCCGTACGCGCCCTCGGTGCCGCCGTAGTCGGAGAGCGTGACTTTGATCCTCGCTGGATTGTTGGCGTCGCCCCCGGTCGCGACATACGACTGCTCGGCCGTCGTCATTGAGAACCCCTGCATCGACGTCTTGTTTCCAGTTGGCCCGCCTTCGAGCTTGTAGCCGGCGATATCCTTGGGCAGGTATTCCTCCAGCGCCTTGTACTCCATCGCGACGGTGTCGCCCCTTGCCTTTCGATCCGCGTAGAACTTCTGCGCTTCATCCATCGACGTCTTGATATTTTCGGCAGCGCCAGCGCTCGCCTGGACGGCGGTCGCGGCCTCCTTCGCTTCCTTGGCCTTTTCACTACACCCCGCGAGAGCCGCAGTGGCCACGGCGGCAAGGGCAATCCCGACGAGTCGCTTCATGAATGTTTGTCTCCCCAGATGACGCTGGGTGAAGAGTGACCGAACCCGAGTTGCAAAGAGCGTCCGCAACATATGGCACGTAAACCACCGGTGGCAAGCGGTGTACCTTACCTGCACCAACGTGTCATCCACCAGCACCGGTTTCAATCAGTGACGCCTCCCTCATTCGATCTTCGCGCAGCTGCGCACAAGGCAATGCTCGACAACGGCTTTCTTCCCGACGTCCCGGCCGCAGTCGTCGCCGAGGTGGCCGCAGAAAAAGCCGTTGGCGCGGCACCGGGTGCACGTGACCTGCGCCAGCTCCCATGGTCGTCGATAGACAACGACACCTCGCGAGACCTCGACCAGCTGGAAGTTGCCGAGCAGCTCCCGAACGGTGACGTGCGGGTCATGGTGGCGATCGCCGACGTCGACGGTACGGTCGCTCGCGGTTCGCAGACGGATCAGTTCGCCGCGCAAAACGCGACGTCCGTATATACCGGGATCGTCACGTACCCGATGCTCCCGGACCGCCTCTCCACCGACCTTACTTCGCTTGGTCAGGACGACGATCGGGCGTCGGTGGTGATAGAGTTTGTCGTGGCCAGGGACGGGACGCTTCGCTCACACTCCGTGTACCTCGCCCGCGTTCACAACTACGCGAAGCTGGCGTACAACAATGTCGGTGCGTGGCTCGACGGCCACGCCGGGCTCGCGGCGCACGCGACTCCGGCAGTCGAGGACCAGCTCCACCTTCAGGATGCCGCGGCCCAGTCGCTGCGCGCTCAGCGGGCCCGGGCCGGCGCCCTCGACCTCGAGACTATCGAAGCTCAGTCAATCGTTCACCCGGACCAGACGGTGTCTGTGGAGCTGGTCGCCAAAACGCGGGCGAGCCACCTCATCGAGGACTTCATGATTGCCGCCAACGTTTCCATGGCGCAGTTCCTCGACGAGCACGGGTCGCCCACAATTCGCCGCGTGGTGAAAACGCCCGAGCGATGGGATCGCATCGTTGCCCTCGCCGCCAAGCTCGGCGAGTCGCTGCCCTCCCAGCCCGATTCGGCCGCTCTCGAGCATTTTCTTTCAAAGCGCCACACAGCCGACCCCGATCATTTTCCCGACCTCTCTCTATCGGTGGTCAAGCTCATCGGACCCGGTGAATACGCCATGCACACTCCCGGCTCCGCCGATGCCGGCCATTTCGGGCTCGCCACGCACGATTACACGCATTCCACTGCGCCGAATCGCCGGTTTGCCGATCTCGTAACCCAGCGCCTTCTCAAGGCGGTGCTTGGCGGCAGTCCCCCGCCCTACACAACCGACGACCTGAGCCAGATTGCACGCCATTGCACCGAGCGGGAAGATGCCGCCCGGAAAGTCGAGCGCCAGGTGCGGAAGGTGGCCGCCGCGGTGTCGATGACCGCCCGCATTGGTGAAACATTCGATGCAATCGTCACCGGCGTGACAGCGAAAGGAACCTTCGTCAGGGTCGTGAAACCCCCGGTCGAAGGACGGGTGATGCGCGGGGAGCACGGCCTCGACGTCGGTGACCGGATCGGCGTGAAGCTGATCTCGACCGATCCAACCCGTGGTTTTGTGGATTTCGAGGCGGTCCACTAGGCGGAAGCCCGCCGGGCGACCAGTGGCGACAAGGCTCCAGATTCAATAGCTTCAAAACTCTACAGAGGGGCCGTTCGGCATGACTTCCAACCCATTCACTTTCGAGGAGCGGGAGCATCGCTAACTCCAGCCCCAGCCCCGTGCGTTCCCCCATGGAGCGCATCAGCAAGGCGCACGTCGATTTCGTAACCACGGGCTACCTGCGGTTAATGGAACCGATCGCCGAAGTGCTCATCAAGCTTCGGGTCAGCGCCAACGCGCTTACAACCCTTGGCACGCTGTCCACCGTGGTCGGAGGCATTGCCTTCGCCTTCGGGCACATGCACCTCGGCGGCTTTATTGTCGGCGTCACTGCCATTTCCGACGCCCTCGATGGAATAGTCGCCCGGAAGTCCGGACAGGTGACCACCTTCGGCGCGTTCTACGACTCGACGCTTGACCGTATTGCCGACGGAGCGCTGCTCGCCGGACTCGCCTTCTTCTATGGCACAGATCCCGTCAATCACAGCATGCCACTGCTCGCCATGTGCCTTGCCGGGATGATCGGGACCTTCATGGTGAGCTACACCCGGTCCCGGGCAGAAGCCCTCGGCATCAACGCCAAGGTGGGCGTGATGCAGCGGGCCGAGCGGGTAATCCTCCTGGTCGTTCCCCAGGCGTTGTTCGGGCTCGCCCTCAACGGCTGGGTTCTGGCAATCGTCGTGACGCTCTTGACCGTTACGGCATGGATCACGGCCATCCAAAGGATAAACTTTGTTCGGAAATCGACCACTATCGATCAGCCGGGCTCACTCCGGGTACTCAGTGACGATCCGCCGGCGACGGCCCGCAGCGCGCCACGCCGGGCACAACCGTAAACCAGTCATAATTACCGCAGCCGGTTCCTGCGTGTTTCTCGTTCAGCGGATGTGTCAATGTTGAAACGGCCTCACGGGTCGAATTCAAAACGCGCCGGCCTCACTTCGACTGAAGGGCGGCTTTATCCGCCACCCCTCCTTCCTGATCCGAGGGACGCTGTCAACGTCAGGGAATGGGGGTTCACGGACACGTCCTTCGCCGTCGACGCCAACGGCGCCATCACCGTCACCGGAAACCGTTACCCCGGCTTGAGCGGGGAGACGCTGCCGAACCTTCTTCCCTGGTTCCGCCGTGTGGTGGGGGTCGATTTTTCGGTGACCGGCAACGACGACAGCAACTATCCGCCGCCCATCCCCGAATCGAAAGCCGCGCCCGATTTTCTGGCTGAGGCAGAGAGCGCCCTCTCCGCCGACCAGATAACCACCGAGCCGGAGGTGCGCCTGCGGCATGGACACGGACACACGGTTTCGGAGATCAACGCTCTGAGAACCACCGGCTTCCCCCGCGTGCCCGACTACGTGGTGTATCCGGCGAGCGAGGCGCAGGTGTCGGCCCTCATCGAGATCGCGGCAAGGACCGGTGTAGTGCTGATGCCTTATGGCGGCGGCACCAACGTGACTGAAGCGTTGCGGTGCCTGCTGGATGAGGAGCGCCCGATCGTCTCGGTGGACATGGCTCGCCTCGATCGCATCGAGTGGATCGATCCCGTCAACCGCATGGCGAAGATTCAGGCGGGAGCGCCGGGCCGCGCAATCCAGACACAGCTGGCGCAGTACGGGTTCTCGATGGGCCACGAGCCCGACAGCGTTGAATTCTCCACGCTTGGCGGGTGGATCGCGACCAACGCCAGCGGCATGAAGAAGAACCAGTACGGCAACATCGAGGACATCGTTCTCGATGTCACCGTCAGCTCCGCTGCCGGCAAGCTCGAACGCGCCCACGTCGTCCCGCGCGAAAGTATCGGCCTCGATCCCAAGCTCTGGATAATCGGCAGCGAGGGAAGCCTGGGAATCGTGACGTCGGCGGTAGTGAAGCTGTTCCCGCTGCCGGAGGAGCAGCGCTACGGCTCAGTCATCTTCAAGACGTTCGAGGACGGCGTTGCTTTCATGTACGACCTCGCGCAGGAGAACGACCGTCCGGCCAGCGTGCGCCTCGTCGACAACCTTCAGTTTCAGTTTGGCCAGGTGTTGAAGCCGGCCTCTCATGGATTCAAGAAGGTCAAAAGCCGCGCTGAAAAATGGCTGGTCACCGGCCCGCTCGGCTTCGACCCGGACAAGATGGTCGCGGTGACGCTCGTATTCGAAGGTACGCGCGAGCATGTAAAGCAGCAGGAAAAAAAAGTCTATGAGCTTGCGAAGCGGCATCGCGGATCCAAGGCCGGGGCTGAGAACGGAAAGCGCGGCTATATGCTGACATTTGGAATTGCCTACATCCGCGATTTCGTGCTCCGGCACCACATTCTGGCGGAATCGTTCGAGACCTCGGTTCCGTGGAGCCAGGCGCAGCAGCTTGTCGACAGGGTGAAGGCGCGGATCTACGCCGCGCACGACGAGCGTGGGCTTCCCGGCCGGCCTTTTGTCTCATGCCGGGTAACTCAGGTTTACGAGACCGGCTGCTGCGTTTACTTCTACATGGCTTTCTACGCAAAGGGCGTCGAGGACGCGGTCGGCGCCTACCACGAAATCGAAGCCGAAGCACGCCGGGAGGTTAT